>QIGK01000108.1 GCA_003228875.1 Rhodobacterales bacterium | reverse complement strand
AAGCCGCCGCTTAAGATAACCCAACTGATGAGGCAGATACTCTCTTATTCTAAAGCCTAATCTGTGCCAAATACTCTGACGACGAACAGTTTCGTCCACAAGTCGTTTCCTCTTTTTACAAAAAATGATATCAGAGCAGTTAATTCCCCGACCAGCCAGCTGATGCATCCTTTTCTAAAATTTGTGTTGCCCTGCTTTCCACCTAGACCATCAAGTTTTTCCTTGAAGTCAATGAAAAGAGACCGTAGACACCGCCTTCAAGGGGCCATAGCTCAGATGGGAGAGCGCTTGCATGGCATGCAAGAGGTCGAGGGTTCGATTCCCTCTGGCTCCACCAGTATCCTGATAGTATTTCGGTATATATTTGAATTGGTTACGAGGTAGTCCGTTATCTCTTGGATATGTTGTCACCATTTTGCATGCAGTCTCCGGTCACCGTCGGGTCACCACGGTTGGTGACAACATTAAAACGAAGCGGCTGTGGCATGCGGAGTTGTGGATCGCTGAAAACGCCGTCACTGCCGTCACGCATGTCACGGACAGGTTAATTCGATAACTCCTCAAATCTTTCCAGAAACTGCGCCTTAAACTGCGCCTTCGCTTCTTCTGGTTCCCAACACTTAATCCTATTGGCGTCTTTTACTTCTGGTGCAACGGATGGCCAAGGTTCAGATGTTTTGACCATCACAACCGCCTTTTCGTCGATCAGCAGTTGCACATCGGCAGGCTTGAGTTCGCGCCCCTTGAATAATGCTGGGTCGATACCAAATTTCTCGCCAATAGCGATCTCCATTTGATCTTCGAAAGTTTTGAATTAGAGAAATTGTCCCTTTAGTGGCGAAGGTACATCACCCAAATAGGCTTCTGCAGCGTCGTGTTGCAGTCCAACAAGTGCAAGCTCGGATGCAATCTCGTGCGACACATGAACCGAATGCTCAGCGACAGAATAAAACTTGGTACATTGCCCGTTGAACTGGCAAAGCATCGAAAGGCCGTGCGCAATATCCTCAATGTCGATCTGGGTCGGAATTTGGCGGATCGAGATCGAGGCGTTTGCCGGTGAAGGTTTGTATCCATGGTATTTTGTCAGCCATCAATCTTCCTTTGGGGGTATGCTTGACGATGATCCTACCGTCCCATTGCCCCCGGTCAACTCAAACAAAAACAAAAAATTTAGATCAGTTACAGGGGTTACATATGTTACATATATATCGGAGGTTTTGGCGAGGGTGGGGATAAGGGCATTTGGTGGGGAGATCGCCATCCTCCCGCGCGCCGCAGAGGTGTGTGGTGGACATGTAACACCCGTAACCGGTGTAACCTTGATCAAAATTAAAATAGGTCATTTGGTCTTATCCGGTTTAAGTTCCGGTCACTCAACTTATTTACGCTGCCTTTCGCTCAAATGCCAAGGGGCTTTTCCCGCCTAGCGATGAATGTTGTCTGCCTAGATTATAGAATCCATTGGTGTATTGGAATATTGCGCCTTCAGCCTGTCGTTTTGTCGCCCAACGGTTTCTCCAGATCAATTCTGCTTTGATGGATTTGAAGAAAGTTTCAACCATAGAATTGTCCATTGCCCGGCAGCGGTTTGCCCTTGCAAACCATGAGAGGGCGATGACACGTCGGGAATACAGATCAAGAATTACCGCCAGATACAACCAGCCTTCGCCAGTCCAGATATAGGATATATCACCCGCCTGTAACACGACAGGTGATGCTTGCATCACCGAGAGGGCATTTTTGGTTGGGAGCATCCGCAGAGAAATCCTGATCCAGTAGGTTAGGAGCTATATTGAATTTATGATTGCCTCCTCTCGGGCATGCTGCGCATACCCTGCCGGGCGGTGGTCCGTCGTTACTTTATATTTCTAGGTTCGGATGATCTTGATGCCATTCTCTCGCATCCATTGCCTGGCAGGTGATGCCCTTGCATCACCCAGAAGGAATGCTCCGCAATTTGTGGATAAGCTCTGGTTCCGCCTGAAGGAAGGATTCCCATTCTTCTAATTCGTCCAATACAGAGAGAAGAAAATCAGTTTCTAGGTTTGTCTGATTAGCGCACCATTTAAATCTGACGATGTATAATTTGCTTGTGGGCCGCTTTATTTGAGTGCTTTAAGCAATACGGCTAAATTTATACATCTTTTTGACCATTAGCTATGCAACATGCGACAGGCTTTTTTTAGCTTGCGTTTTGGCTCGCAGCGGGCTTTTTAGCGCCATGACAGTTTTTCACAACCCACGCCCTTTTCGCCCCGATTTTTGGTTGCCAATTGCGTTGTTCGTACTGCCAGTGACGATGATGCTTTTGCCGCTGGTGATTTATATCGAACCAAATCGCGCATTATATTACACGCCTTTATTGGTCAAAGCATTTTTGATTGCGATCATTCTTTTTGCGGTGCTTTCCAACGCTGCCAGAGGCCAGGGCGGATCAACAAGCAAGCTTAAGGTAGCGCTGGTTCTAATGCTGGCTGCAATTGCGTTATTCACAACATTATTTCGGGCTGAAAACCTTGCGTACTCCGCCGAAAAACTTGTTGATCTGGCATTGATTTTTGCGCTGGCGTTTTTTGCAAAAAATATGTTTGAAAGGTCAGGCCAAAAATTGATTGAGCTGTCGCTCTGGGCGATCTTTGGCTCTATTGTCATTGCGGTTCCAATCATGGCGTTGCTGTTTTATTTCCGCATACCCGAACATGATTTATGGCCCAATTTTATCCCCGGTTTTGTCCATATCCGTATTTACGGGTTTTCACTGATCATTGCGATTGCTGTAGGAACGGGGCTACTTGCCAGTTCACGAGCCGGTAAACCCTTGATCACAATCTGCCTTTTGGCGGGGCTTTTGCTGCTTTGGACAGCGCTGTTCTGGTCAGGCAGTCGCAGTGGTCTTGCTGCGTTTTTGCTGGTGTTTCCGGTTATGTTTTTGCTGATCAAACATGCACGAAAAGCATTGCTATTGGGGCTTTTGCCGTTGGTTATCGGGGCGGCGCTATCTAGCCAAATTCCGGCTCAATCCGAGGCATTTGGAATTTTTAATTCTTTTGAGGACACGTTTAAGGCCACCTCCATAGACAGGATATCATCCGGCCGTATCAAAGAGTGGCAATTCGTGTTGGACAACATTGCAGACAACCCTGTTTTTGGCCAAGGATTTGGTCAGCGTTTATATATCGTTTCTGACAATATGCTTGTCCATGTGCATACCCATAATATTGTGTTAGAGGCTGCGCTGGGTTGGGGTTGGGTTGGGGCGTTGCTTGCCGCTGGTTTGATATTGCTTAATTGGTTTGCCGGGCTTAAGAAAGTTCGCGAATTTGAAATTCTTGAGTATGTGCCCGCGTTTTTTGTTGTAAATGTTTTATTGGTTTTTGCTTGGCTCGATGGTGTTTACATTTATTACCAAGCCACTATTCCTTTTGCGATTTGCGCGGCGATATTATGGGCGCGATTTGATATAATTGAGCCGCAAAACCAAGGCTAATCTGCCCGCAAGAATGGGGCAAAAATTGGTCAAACCACTTTGATAATCATGCTGCCCAGTCCTTGGATCGAGATTTCCATCTCATCACCTTTATTAACCGGACCAACACCGGCGGGGGTGCCCGACAAGATCACATCACCAGGCGCCAGCACAAAGTATTCCGAAAGGTAAGTGATCATTTCGGGCACTTTCCAGATCATCTGGTTAAGGTTACCTTCCTGAACTTTTTGACCGTTGAGCGATAACGCAATGCTGCCCTGATCCAGATGGCCAATGTCAGATACAGGGTGAATCGGCCCAATCGGTGCTGAGCGCTCAAATGCTTTGCCAATTTCCCAAGGCAGGCCCATTTTTTTTGCTTGCCCTTGTAAATCGCGCCGCGTCATATCGAGCGATAAAGCATAACCAAAAACGTGATCCAGCGCTTCATCCAGCGGGATATTTGAACCACCGGATTTTAGGGCAATCGCCATTTCTACTTCGTGATGCACATTTGACGTTTGGGTCGGATAGGGAAATTCGCCAGACCAATCCAGATTATCAGGATTTTTCTGAAAGAAAAAAGGCAGCTCGCGGTCAGGATCATGGCCCATTTCGATGGCATGAGCGGCGTAGTTTCGGCCGATGCAATAGACACGCCGAACGGGAAATAATCTATCGGTGCCCATGATTGGCAAAGCGATGATCGGCGGTGTTTCTATTGTGTATTCAGGCATAAGCCCTCCAGTTTCCAAACGCGATTAAATGATTCTTAACTCGCCATAAAACCAAATCAATCACAACCGATGCTAAATATCGATAGTTTCTCATGGCAAAAAAATAATTCGAACAATGATCACTTTCCGGGTTTGGCCATTGTCTTGCCCTGTGGTTTTGTGACAAATCTAGTAAAACCCAAGCGCGACACATGAAAATCGCCAATCCTTCCGGATAGCTTTAGAAAGGCAAATCACATGGTCGATCAAACGCAACCTGACATAGTGTATACAACCGTTGACGAGGCGCCGGAACTTGCGAGCGCGTCGCTGCTGCCGATCATCCGTTCCTTTGCCAAAAGCGCTGGCGTCAGCATTGATACAAAAGACATTTCTTTGGCAGGCAGAATAATTGCTGCCATGTCCGGTTTTTTAACGGCAGAACAACAACAATCAAACGATTTGGACGTTCTGGGTGTGTTGGTGAAATTGCCCAATGCAAATGTGATTAAGTTGCCAAATATCTCAGCTTCTATTCCGCAGCTAAGCGCGGCAATCGCTGAGTTACAATCGCAAGGCTTTAACGTGCCCGATTATCCAGAAGATCCGAAAACTGATGCGGAAAAAAGCATTAAGGCTGGTTATGACGCGATCAAAGGCAGTGCGGTTAACCCTGTGTTGCGTGAGGGCAATTCTGATCGGCGCGCGGCGCGGGCGGTCAAGAATTATGCGATGAAAAATCCACATTCTATGGGCGAATGGTTATCCGGCTCAAAAACCCATGTTTCTTCCATGTCCGGCAACGATTTTTATTCAAACGAAAAATCAGCAACGATTTCTGCAAAACAGGCTGGCAACGCCAAGATTGAATTTGTTGATAGCAAGGGCAATGTAACCCTGCTTAAGGGTGACTTGCCGTTAGAAAAAGGCACCGTTGTTGACGCAACATTCATGAGCGCAACAGCCCTGAGGCGCTTTATCCGTGCTGAAATCGCTGATGCCAAAGCACAAGGATTGCTATTCTCTGTCCACCTAAAAGCCACGATGATGAAGGTTTCTGATCCGGTAATTTTTGGACATTTTGTGTCGGTATTTCTGGAAGAAGTATTTGCCAAACATGGTGATGTTTTAGATCGCGTTGGCGTAAATCCCGATAGCGGCATTGGGGATTTGTTGGCTAAGCTTGACGGATTAACATCACCCGAAAAAACTGAAATCGAAGCAGATGTTATGGCTGCGCTGGCCGCACAGCCGCCGCTTTATATGGTTGATTCAGATAAGGGCATTACCAATCTGCATGTGCCGTCAGACGTTATAATTGATGCCTCGATGCCGTCGATTATCCGTGGCGGTGGTAAAGGTTGGGGGCCTGATGGTCAGGCGGCTGACATCAAATGTGTTATCCCCGACAATTGTTATGCACCGGTTTACGAAGAAACCATCAACTATTTTAAGGAATTCGGGGCGCTTGACCCGACAAGTTCCGGCGCTGTTTCCAATGTTGGGTTGATGGCCCAAAAAGCCGAAGAATATGGCTCCCATCCCACAACTTTTACAGCGCCCGCCAGTGGCACGATCCGTTATGTGCTGGCATCCGGCGAAGTGCTGCACGCCCACGAAGTCAATTCCGGCGACATCTGGCGCGCCTCCACCGCCAAAGCCGCCCCGATTGAAGATTGGGTGAAACTTGGCATCAGCCGTCAGAAATCAACAGGCAGTGCGGCCGTTTTCTGGCTTGATAAAAACCGCGCCCATGACAGGCAGCTGATCAAATATGTTACCGCCATTTTAACCGCTGAAGGTGCGGATGATCTTGGCATATTGATTATGGCACCGCGCGCCGCAACCCGTTTCACGTTGGAACTTATCCGCGCGGGCAAAGATGTGATTTCGATCACAGGCAATGTTTTGCGTGATTATCTAACCGACCTGTTTCCGATACTTGAACTTGGGACTTCAGCCAAAATGCTGTCCATCGTTAAGCTCATGAATGGCGGCGGATTGTTTGAAACGGGGGCAGGGGGATCGGCACCAAAACACGTTCAACAACTGGTTTCTGAGGGCCATCTGCGCTGGGATTCACTGGGCGAATTCTGCGCGCTTGGCGAGTCGCTAAATTTTCTTGCTGAATCCAGCGGCAATGAAAAAGCTGCTATTCTGGCAAAAGCCGTTGAAACCGCGACAGAATTGCTTTTGCAGAATCGGAAATCTCCGGGCCGAAAAGTAGGCCAACTCGACACCCGTGATAGCCATTATTTCTTTGCGCTCTATTGGACCGAAGCGTTGGCTGAACAGTCAGATGATGCAGAGCTGTCAGAATATTTTAGGCCAATTGCCAATTCCCTTGGGCAAAAACAACAATCCATCCTCGCTGAATTGGCCGCTTCACAAGGCCAGCCCGTCGATTTGGGTGGCTATTATCGCAGCGACCCTGAAAAAACCGCCCAAGTTATGCGCCCAAGCCCAACGCTTAACGCCATCATAGACTGAATATTTGTAGAACCGGATTAGGGCGGGTCATTATTCGTTGGTTTAAACACTCTTTGGAAATCAGAAATTCATTTTGGTGGATTTCACCAAATAGAAAATTGCATTCTTGAATTGCCAACGGGTTCGGTTGCCGCCAGATGGTAACCCCACATTTTTAATGGTTTCCGCTAAGAAAGTGCGAAACTTCGAACTCTCAGACCCAAAAGCGCGACCGCGCTTCGGGCGGCCAGCCCGCCTCGTCGGAGCCTGGCGGAGAGACAGGGATTCGAACCCTGGGAACCCGTGAAGGCTCAACGGTTTTCGAAACCGTCCCATTCGACCACTCTGGCACCTCTCCGCGCGTTTGAAACTGGTCGTTTCGTGGCGCGGAAACTATGCAACGATGGGGCAGGGTGCAAGGGGAAATATGAGGCTTGTGGCAAACAAGGTTTGGCGGTGGGTTTGGCAATTAGACGCGCTGATCTGCAAACGTTGCGCGTAAATGATCAGCGACCGCACAAACCGGTGCATTTGCGTTTTTGGAAATCATCATGCCTATCGCAAAATCGGGCAGGGCAGGTAGGTCATATTTGTCATCAAGCGCAACCACATCATCACCGCAAACTGAAATTGGCAAAGGGGCAATTGCCAGATCAGCCTTTATGCCAGCTTTTTGGGCAGCCACATGGGATGACTTAAAGGTAATTCGAAACTCGCGCCCTTGTTTTTCCAACCCGGACAACGCTGATCGCCGCCAAATACAGCCTTCTTCCCAAACAGATACTGGCAAGGGGGTTTGCTCTGCTGCGATGCCGCCTTTCAGGCCAGCCCAAACAAGTTTCTCACGACAAAGGATTTCGCCTTTCTTAGTGTCATTGATGTTGGAGCAACGGGTGACAAGACCAATATCGAGTTCGCCACGATTAACCATTTCGATTATCTTGTCCGAATGTTCCACCGACACATCGACAGCCACGCAAGGGTGCGTCTGTGCAAAACGACGTAAGACAGCAGGTAGAAATTGCTCGGTTGCATGATCGGTCGCGCCAAGTCTTACGGTTCCTTCAACATCAGGCCGGATAAATTGTGCGATGATCTGCTGGTTGAGCGCCAGAACACGGCGCGCATGGAGCAGCAGGGTTTCGCCGTCTTCGGTCAGGGTAACTGAGCGAGAGTCTCTGATGAACACAGGGCGGCCCAGCAATTGTTCCATTTTCTTGATCTGCATAGAAATGGCTGACGGAGTTCTGAACACAACTTCTGCCGCCGCAGAAAAATTGCCGGTTTCCGCAATGGCAATAAGCGTTTTAAGCAAGTCAAGGTCAAGCAATGGGGTTTGAGGTTTAAAGGCGATGTTCATTTGCAAAATCCTATCTATCAAAAAAATTGAAAGCACATGTAAATTCTATTCGTTTGAGTTATACATGATCTCGGTGCAATGTCCAGTCATCGCTTAACAAGCCTTAAGGAGGCAGACATGACACATTGCATCGATACCCCAGTCTACAAACCAACCCAGCAGGGACCATGGGCCAAGGTGGCTCTATTCTTTAAAGTTCGCGCAAAACGTCGTGCAGATCTCGCCAATTTCAAGAGCTTGATGAAATTGCATCCCGACACACTGAAAGACATTGGCATGACACGCGGTGATATTACTTGGGCCGCAAACCTGCCGATTGACAAGGACGCATCAAAAGAACTTAAACATGTTGTGTGCTATGGCGCTGAATAAAACATAACAATTGACACAGGTGGTGTGTTCATAGATAAGCCCACCAAGTCGCGCAGAAGAGATTCTGCGTGGCTTTTATTTGTATTTGCCCCATCGGGGCACGCAGTTTGACGGCGCGGTCACGCACAACACCCATTCGGGGGCCACAAGACGCGGAAACCAAAAGGAACGCGCGTATGTTCGCCGTATTAAAAACTGGGGGCAAACAGTATAAAGTTGCCGAGGGTGATATTTTCACCATTGAAAAACTGGTTGCTGAGGCTGGCGACACTGTTCAATTCAACGAGGTTCTGATGCTGGGTGGCGACAAAACCACCATTGGCGCGCCGTTTATCAAAGACGCAGGCGTTCAGGCCGAGGTTGTCGAGCAGACCCGCTCCAAAAAAACCATCAATTTTGTAAAGCGCCGCCGGAAACATTCCAGCCAGCGTAAAAAGGGCCACAAGCAGCCGCTGACCTTGGTGAAAATCACCAGCATTCTGGCATCTGGCGCTGATAAATCCGGCGTTATGGCGGCTTTGGGCACAGTATCTGGCGCGGCAATTGCTGCGGCAGCGGCTACGAAAAAAGCACCTGCCAAGGAAAAAGCGGCTCCGGCCAAAAAGGCTGCCAAAGCAGCGGCACCAAAGGCTGAGGCTGCAACTGGTGCAGCCCCGACAAACCTGCTAAAAGAAGCAAAAGGTGACGCGGATGATTTGAAAAAAATCAGCGGCGTTGGCCCAAAATTGCTGGGTACATTAAATGAAGCCGGTGTATTCCATTTTTGGCAAATCGCTGAGTGGGGCCCTGCGGATATCGAATATATGGACGACAAACTGTCCTTTAAGGGCCGCATTGAACGTGACGGCTGGATTGCTCAGGCGAGCGAATTCGCCAAAGCTGCGAAATAAGGAGCGAACACAATGGCACATAAAAAAGCAGGTGGTTCATCCCGCAACGGTCGCGACTCGGCTGGTCGTCGTTTAGGCGTTAAAAAATATGGTGGCGAACTGGTTATCGGTGGCAACATTATTGTTCGCCAACGCGGCACCAAATTTTACCCAGGCAATAATGTTGGCATGGGCAAAGACCATACGATATTTGCAACCGCTGAGGGTAATGTAAAATTCCACAAAGGCCTGAAAGGTCGCACCTTTATTTCGGTTCTCCCACTGGCGGAGGCCGCAGAATAGCTGAAACCGGATATTTGTAAAATATAGGGGGATCGGCAAGCAAATTGCCGGTCCCTTTTTCGTTATCGGGGCCGGTATGGGGGCATCACATGGGGTGATGTCCATCTCGATAAGGAGAGAGAAGATGACCATAACTGGAAAAGACCTGATGAACATGGGGTTCGATCAGGGCGCTGAACTTGGCGCTGCCATTGCGCATGTGAATGCCCAAGGTTTGAGCGGTGATGCGCTGCAAAACTGGGTTGAGGCAAACAAGCCCGCCCCGAAACTGCCATTGCAAGATAACGTGGAATACCAGTTTAATCTTGAGGCCGAAAACGCGGCGGAAGAAGATAACATAGCCAAAGTGCGTGAAACCATGGATGTGGTCATGCAAACCCCGACCGTGCGGGGGGGTGCAATTATGCCCGATGCCTGCCCTGCGGGGCCGGTTGGCACCATTCCTGTGGGCGGGGTTGTTGTGGCTGAAAACGCCATCCATCCCGGTATGCACTCGGCTGATATTTGTTGTTCGCTGATGGTGTCGGAATTTAAGGATTCTGATCCGGCAGAAGTACTGGACGGCGTGCATAAAATCACCCATTTTGGCCCCGGCGGGCGGCCAAATGGCCAGCGGTTTACGCTGTCGCCTCGGCTTTATGACGGGTTTCGCGATAACATGTTTCTGAACGACAAAAAAATCCTTCAGGCCGCGCAGGAGCATCTGGGCACTCAGGGCGATGGCAACCATTTTGCTTATGTCGGTGTTTCCAAAGCCAATGGCACCACTTGCCTGGTAACCCATCACGGGTCGCGCGGGCCGGGGGCGGGGCTTTATAAGCTGGGCATGCGTGTGGCGGAAAAATTCCGCCGCAAGCTTTCGCCCAAAACCCTGAAACAAAACGCATGGATACCCTTTGATACGGATGAGGGCGCGGCCTATTGGCAGGCGCTGCAACTGATCCGCAAATGGACCAAAGCCAACCATAATGCGTTGCATCAGGCCACGCTGGAAACGGTTAAGGGCCAGTTGGTTGAGCGGTTCTGGAACGAGCATAACTTTGTGTTTCGCAAGGAAAACCTGTTTTACCATGCCAAAGGTGCCACGCCGATTGATGCGGATTTTATGCCGGATTCTAACGGTATCCAGATCGTGCCGATGAATATGGCGGAACCGATATTGTTGATCCGGGGTGAAACCAACGCGCGCAATATTGGCTTTGCGCCGCATGGGGCAGGGCGGAATTATTCTCGCTCGGCCCATAAACGTGCGCAAGCGGGGCGGTCGGATGCGGAGATTTTTGCTCAGGAAACCAAGCATATCGATGCGCGGTTTTATGCAAATCGGATCGATATTTCCGAGCTGCCAAGCGCCTATAAACCCGCCAAAACAGTGCGGGCACAAATGGCGCAGTTTGATCTGGCCGAGGTGGTGGATGAAATCATGCCCTATGGTTGTATCATGGCGGGTGATTGGGAATATGACGCCCCGTGGAAAGTCAAAGCCCGCGCCAAATACGCAAAGCGTGCCCCTTAACGGGGGCATGTTAATCAGGAGAGTAAAATGGAAAGCATAAAAACAGAACGCCTGACCTTGCGCCTTTTGCAAGACGCGGATGCGCCGTTGATTTCGCTTTATATCGGCGATTGGCGGGTGGCAAAACATCTTGATCGGGCACCTTACCCGTATCCGGACGGCGCGGCGGAAAGCTTTATCGAGGCTACACGTAAGCCGGACTTCAAAGACCATGTCTGGGCAATTGCCAAAGATGAGCAATTGATTGGCGTCATCGCAATCGGGCTTGGGGAAAAGGGACTTGGCAATGTCGGCTACTGGCTTGCGCCGCAATTATGGGGTGGCGGTTTTATGCCAGAGGCACTTAGGGCGGTGATAGAATATGCACGGCAAACGGGGTTTTCAAAATTGGATGCATCGGTTCATCATGGCAATGACAACTCAGCCAAAGTGTTGAAAAAGTGCGGGTTTTTGTATGTTGGAGAGACCGAATGCGTTTCGGTTTCACGTGGCACAACGGTTGCTGCGTCGATGTATGCTCTAAAACTTGATCAGGCAACTTGAGGCTTTGCAACCAGTGTTGTATCGCAGGCTGACCAAAGGACAAAGTTATGAAATTTCTTGATCTGACTAAAGTTTACATCCGCTCCGGCTCGGGCGGCAAAGGCTGCACCAGCTTCCGGCGTGAAGCATATGTTGAATTTGGCGGACCGGATGGCGGTGATGGCGGCAATGGCGGTTTTGTCTGGGTTGAGGCAGTAACGGGGCTGAACACCCTGATTGATTTTCGCTATCAACAGCATTTCTTTGCCAATAACGGCCAAGCGGGCATGGGGCGTCAGATGTCTGGTGCCAATGGTGATGATATTACCTTACGGGTTCCCGTTGGCACAGAAATTCTGGATGAGGACGAAGAAACCGTGTTGGCTGACTTAACCGTGGAAGGCCAGCGGGTGATGTTGGCCCAAGGCGGCAATGGCGGTTTTGGCAATTTGCATTTCAAAACATCTGTTAACCAAGCCCCGCGCAGGGCCAATCCGGGCCAAGACGGGATTGAACGCACCATTTGGCTGCGCCTGAAACTGATCGCGGATTGCGGTTTGCTGGGCATGCCCAATGCGGGAAAATCTACGTTTTTGGCAGCCACATCAAATGCGCGACCTAAAATCGCTGATTATCCTTTTACCACCTTACACCCGAATTTGGGGGTGGTTGGCATTGATAACGCCGAAATGGTGATTGCCGATATTCCGGGCCTGATTGAGGGCGCGTCTGAGGGCACCGGGCTGGGGCATCGGTTTTTGGGCCATGTGGAACGCTGTTCGGTGTTGCTGCATCTGGTGGATGGCACATCAACAGATGTCGCGCAGGATTATGTGGTTATTTCCAACGAGCTGGAAAAATACGCAACCGATCTGGCCAAACGACCGCGCATTGTGGTGCTGAACAAAGTTGATGCATTGGATAAGGATGAGCGCCGCGAAAAACTGGCTGCACTAAAAGCCGTTGCCGGTAAAAATGTTTTTCAAATGTCGGGTGTCAGCACGGAGGGTGTGCAAGATGTATTACGCGCCTTGCGCGCGGTGATAGTTGCCGCCAAAAACAGCGTCGAAAGCGAGGCGCAGGAGCAAGTGGCATGGCGACCTTAAATTCAGCAGATTTAATTGGCTCTGCCCAAAAGATCGTCATTAAAATCGGCTCTGCTTTATTGGTCGAAAACGGTGCGTTGCGGGTTGAATGGTTGCAAGGGCTGGCGGGCGATGTTTCAAACCTTAGGGCCGCAGGCAAAGACGTGGTTTTGGTATCAAGTGGCTCAATTGCGTTGGGGCGGGCGGTGCTGGGCATGGGTTCGGGGGCTTTGACGCTCGACAAATCGCAAGCCGCAGCTGCGGTTGGGCAGATCCACCTAGCGCGAGCTTATCAAGATATATTGCAGCCCCTTGGCATTAAGGCTGCGCAGGTTTTGCTAACTTTGGAAGACAGCCAGAACCGGCGGCGATATTTGAACACAAGGGCAACTTTGGCGGCATTGCTGACCATGGGTGTTGTGCCAATTGTGAACGAAAATGATACCGTTGCCACTGATGAAATCCGCTATGGTGATAATGACCGACTGGCGGCACAAGTGGCATCATTGATCGGGGCGGATGTTCTGGTTTTGCTGTCAGATGTTGACGGGTTATATACAAAAAACCCGCGCGATGACAGCAGTGCGCAGCACTTGCCTTTGGTTAATGAAATTACTGCAAAGATTAATGCGATGGCTGGTGGTGTTGGCAGTTTTGGCGCCTCTGGTGGTATGAAAACCAAACTGATGGCTGCCAAAATCGCGATGAATGCGGGCTGTGCTATGGCCATTGTCAAAGGTGTCGAAAACCCTGTTCAGGCCCTGATAGATGGCGCCAAATGCACATGGTTTCGATCAGACGCAAACCCATCACAGGCGCGAAAACGCTGGATTTTGGCAATGAAACCCGCGGGCGCATTGATCATTGACGCAGGCGCAGCAGCGGCATTGGGGCGTGGTAAATCATTGTTATCAGCAGGGGTTGTGCGGGTTGAAGGCAAGTTTGAACGTGGTGATCCGGTGGATATTCGTGCGGAAAACCATGACGTGATTGCCAAAGGCATGGTTGGCTATAGCCATGTTGAGGCTAAAAAACTGATCGGCTGTCATAGCAATGAAATTGAGCAGCGCCTTGGTTATCCGGGGCGATCGGCTTTGGTGCACCGTGATGATATGGCGATTTAGGGGGATATGATGGATATTAAAGCAGAAATGCAGAAAATTGGCCAAATGGCCAAAGCGGCAAGCGTTGAACTGGCATTTGCCAGCGCTGATGCCAAATCATTGGCGCTGAACGTGGCGGCGGATTGTGTTTGGCAACAGCGTGCAGACATCATAACCGCCAATGGGTTGGATATGGAATATGGGTGTGACAAAGGCCTGTCTGACGCGATGATGGATCGTCTTATGCTGGATGAAAGCCGTGTGCAGGATATTGTTAACGGTTTGCGCTCTGTCGCGGCGCAGCCAGACCCTGTGGGCGCAGTTTTGGCAGAATGGGATATGCCTTCGGGGCTGAATATTCGCCGCGTTGCTACGCCTTTGGGTGTCATTGGGGTGATCTATGAAAGCCGCCCGAATGTCACAGCCGATGCGGGGGGGCTTTGCCTGAAATCAGGCAATGCCGCGATATTGCGCGGCGGTTCTGAGGGCTTTAATTCCTCCACCGCCATCCACGCCTGTCTGGTTGCTGGGCTTAAAGCCGCGGGCTTGCCCGAGGCTGCTATTCAACTGGTGCCAACCCGTGATCGTGCTGCGGTCAGTGAAATGCTAACCATGGTGGATTATATCGACGTGATTGTACCACGCGGTGGCAAAGGCCTTGTTGGTTTGGTGCAGCGCGAAGCGCGGGTGCCGGTTTTTGCCCATTTGGAGGGTATTTGCCATGTTTATGTGGATGGTGCGGCCGATGTTGAAATGGCGCGTGAAATTGTGTTGAACGCTAAATGTCGCCGTACCGGTATTTGCGGTTCAGCCGAAACCGTGCTGATTGACAAAGTGTTTTTTGCCAAACACGCTGCGCCATTTATAGACGATATGCTGGCAGCAGGAGTTGAAGTGCGGGCGGAGGGCGCGTTGGCGGAAATCTCTGGCACCATTCAGGCCAAGGCTGATGATTTTGGCCAAGAATTTCTGGATATGATTATTGCTGCCAAACTGGTTGACGGTGTTGATGGTGCGATTGAACATATCGGGGTTTTTGGCTCAAACCACACCGATGCGATTATTACTGAGGATGAAGCCACGGCTGACAGGTTTTTTCAAAAAGTCGATAGTGCCATTTTGATGCGCAATGCCTCAACCCAGTTTGCTGATGGTGCAGAATTTGGTATGGGTGCGGAAATTGGTATTGCGACCGGAAAATTGCACGCACGTGGTCCAGTGGGCGCAGTGCAATTAACAAGTTTCAAATATTTGGTGGTGGGTCAGGGCACAACACGCCCGTAGGGTGGGGTTTACCCCACCACTAACGACGCCAAGTCCGAACCGGCCCATTATCCATATGCACAAAATTGGAGCCGCCATAACGGCCAACACCACCGGCGTTACAAGCAATCGCTGCAGCGGCCATTTGGCTGGAACTGCGCGAGGATAACCGCAAATCGGCAGCCATGCCGCGAATATGATAAGAATTTGACGCAACACCACGACTACGCGATGCCAACATGGCGTTGGTAGCAGGGCTTCGATAACCCGAAAGCATAAGATAAGGTTCGGAGGTTTCCATAAGACGGTGCGATGCAGCCATGATATCAATATTACCGGCTGCATAAGTGATGACTTCGTTTTGACGCCAGTCACGCATAAAATTGTTGATTTGCTCCATGGCTTCGGGAATGTAATGGCCCTCAATCCAATAGATCATATTGATCGTTTCAGCGGTCCGCTGTGAACGCATGGAGATCCGGCGAACATCGCCAGCCCCGCGCAAAACGCTTGCTGCATTGCTAAATACCGGTGCGGCTGTCACTGCGGTTACCGCAAAGGCACGCAAAAGTCCACGCCGAGAAATTATACTGCTTTTCATCTAAGACCTGCCTGTCCCACGTGAAATTTGTAGCGCTGGTTTTTATGCGCCTAATTTTTGTAAAATCCTTATGTCATAAAAAGATTCCTTCGCCAAGAAATTTTTTAACAATTGGCGGAACTGTGCTGATTATGCCAGATTGTGGGGCCAAATTTTTACTCGATTGCCGAATTTACTTCTTTCAATTGATAAGGTGCTCTTTTCACATGATTTATACCCAAATATTCAACTTTACCGATAAGTCGAAATATTGGATAGTTTTGTCCCCCAAGTCACGATTTGACCGACCGTTTCGTAGTATTTGGGTTCGGCCAACCAATTTCTGACGCATTGATGGTTGCAGGGGTTCCGTTTGTCGGTGTTGAAGGCTAAACCTGTTCACAGCAGCGCGAAACGCGCGATGTTATGAAGTTGAGGCAAAAATGTCATATACAGTTTCTGAATTGGCGCATGCGCTGGATGCTGAAGCCGTGGGTGACTTGTCTCTGGTGCTTTGCAATCCAAATCAGCCCGAATTTGCCGGACCAGACGAAATCGCATTGGCAATGGATCCAAAATTTGCGGACAATATCAAGCGCGGATCTGCAAAAGTTGCGCTTTTGTGGCAGGGCGCTGACTGGCAAAGTTTTGATCTAAAAGCCGCAATTTTTATTAAACATCCTCGCTTTGCCATGGCGGGGGTGAATGCGGCGTTCGAAAAACGCCCTTATGCCCCCGTGGGCATTCATCCGTCGGCTGTTATTTCGCCTAAGGCTGAAATTGGTGAAAATGCTTCGATTGGCGCGTTTGTCACTGTTGAAGACGGTGTAAAAATTGGCAAAAATGCCCGGATTTTATCCCATTGCTCGGTCGCTTCTGATACCAGAATTGGCGATAATTGCCTGCTATATCAAGGTGTTCGTGTCGGTAGCCGTGTAAGTATTGGTGATGGTTTTATTGCTCAACCCAACGCTGTTATTGGCGGCGACGGGTTTTCTTATGTCAGCCCTGATAAAGGCGTCATTGATGCAGCACGGGCTGGGCAACACCCCGAAATTGATGCCTCTGCTGCTGCTTTTGTGCGGATCAATTCGCTGGCTGGAATCACCATTGGCAACGATGTCGAAATTGGTTCGGGCGCAACGGTGGATCGCGGCACCATCGTTGATACTGTGATTGGCAACGGCACCAAAATCGATAATCTTGTGCAGATCGGCCATAATGTAAAAGTTGGCACAAATTGCCTGATTTGCGCGCAAGTTGGCATTGGCGGTAGCGCTGTGATTGGTGATGGCACGGTTTTGGCTGGTCAGGTTGGCGTTGCTGATAATGTCACAGTTGGCGAAAACGTGGTGGCAGCCGGAAAATCCGGTATATCATCGAATGTGCCGCCCAACCGGTTTGTTATGGGCAATCCAGCCATGAAAATGGACGCAAATATCGAAAGTTACAAAGCATATCGACGTTTGCCTAAACTGGTCGCAAAAGTCGAAAATTTGCAAAAACAGGTTTCAAAAATAGTGTCAAAGGATTAAGCCAATCCTGCGACAAATAAAAATGAGGTTGAAATGTCCGACAGCGTCAAATTGCGAGTAATCGCCATTATTGCCGAACAGGCAATGCTTGACGTGGCTGAGGTTTCGGAATCAGCAACCCTTGAAGAACTTGGCGTCGACTCGCTTGGCCTTGTCGAAGCGGTTTTTGCAATTGAAGAAGAATTTGACGTGCAAATCCCGTTTAACGCCAACGAACCGGGCGATTCCGACTTTGATATTTCTTCGGTTAAATCCATTGTGATCGCGGTTGAAAAACTTGTGGCGGAGGCCTGATCAGTGGTCAAACGCGTAGTTATTACCGGACAGGGTGCTATTTCCGCGCTGGGGCATAGCGCTGATGCCACCTTAAATGGCATGCGCGAAGGCAAACTGGGTATTTCCAAGCTGGAATTTCGCGATGTTGAGCGCCTGTCGATCCAAATCGGCGGTCAAATCAAAAATTTTGACGCTGAACACCATTTCACCCGTCAGCAAATCTTGCTCTTTGATCGTTTTACCCAGTTTGCGGTTCTGGCTGCACAAGAGGCGGTGCATCAGTCTGGTATTGTTTTTACATCAGAGCTTTTGGAAAAATCTGGTGTGATACTCGGCACTTCCGGGGGTGGTTTGCAAACCCAGGATGAAAATTTCAGGCTGGTTTATGAAGAAGGCAAAAATCGGGTGCATCCGTTTGTTGTGCCACGCTTGATGAATAACGCTGCCGCCAGCCATGTATCGATGATCCATAACCTGACCGGCCCGACCTTTACGGTCGCTACTGCCTGCGCATCCAGCAACCATGCAATGGGGCAAGCGTTTCACATGATTAGGGCAGGGATGACCGAAGTGATGCTGACCGGCGGCAGTGAATCCATGTTGTGTTTTGGCGGCATCAAAGCATGGGAAGGTTTGCGGGTGATGTCAAAAGACGCCTGCCGTCCATTTTCGGCAGACCGCAACGGCATGGTGCAAGGCGAAGGCGCGGCCGTATTTGTATTTGAGGAATTCGAACGTGCAAAGGCGCGCGGTGCAAATATATTGGCTGAAGTTGTCGGATTCGCCATGTCATCCGACGCCAGCGATATTGTTATGCCCAATAAAGACGGGGCCAAGCGGGCCATTGCCGGTGCGCTGCGCGATGGCGGCCTAAACTTAGACGACATCGGCTATATCAATGCCCATGGCACAGGGACAACCGCCAATGACAAAACCGAATGTCAGGCGGTAAACGAGGTATTTGGCGATCATGCCAAGAACTTGCGCATGTCTTCAACCAAATCCATGCATGGCCACCTGATTGGCGGCACAGGCGCGGTTGAACTGCTGGCTTGTATCATGGCGCTTCGCGAAGGGGTGATTGCGCCAACCGTCAGCCACAGAAAAGAAGATCCGAATTGCAACCTGAACGTGGTGCCAAACGTTGCGCAAGAGGCAAAAATCAATGCGACTTTGTCAAATGCATTTGCTTTTGGTGGGTTGAACGCAGTAATTGCTTTGCGCTCTGCACCATAATCGGTTTTTGTTCTGGAATTACACTTATAGCGAAATTCCACATGGCTGATGATTTGGCTTTTGTTTTACAACCGATAAATGCTGAAACTGGCCTGCCAAATTGTCATTACGTCGATCGCTCCACCTTTTTGGGAGGAACGTGATGCGCTATGGTTTAATCAATGGGCCGCGCTGGCAGTTGTGTGGGATGTTTCGAAAATTCTGCCTGCACCAGCGATAAGTGTTTATTTGGTGCAGGCATATGTTTTTGCGCTTAAGGTCAACCATATGGCCGCCCAAAAACTGCGCAGCCACTTATTACATATGGTCGCAAGAATTAACGCGCTGTTAAGTCATCAAATGCATCGGTAAAGCCGATCAATGACAATGAGGCGCGGATTTCTTCGGTTTGATCGACAATGGCAAACAGACTAAGATATGCGGAATTGCCTGATTTCATTGCATTAACCTGACTTTCCGTCATACCAAATCGTGCGTAACAGCCAGCGCGATCACACCAGCTATAGGGATAAGCAGCAGGAACGCCGTCATCAATGCCCATGGTTACACCACGCGGCAAAAGGGTAAGCAGCGGGGTTACCACACTGGCACCCAACACTGCAGCAGAGCCTTCGGGCAGGGGTTGCAGGCTGATATTGGCGATTTCATTGCCTTCGTCATCAAAACCTGCCAAGAACATCCGGCAATTATCAACCTCAGCAGAACAGCGGATTTCCCAATCGCCATAGCGGGCCACCACGCCATTTGCTTGGTCTGAAATTGCTTCGGATGTGGGGAATGTTTCGTCAGCGGTCGCGGCCTCCTGCGCCAGAACCGGTGCAGTGGCCAAAGCAGCCAGAAGTGTAAAGATGGAAAAAATATTCAGACGCATTTGGCTACTCTCTTTGGTTACGATAATTGCTTGTCAAACAGGTGTCAGGAAAGGCGCGCTATGTCAATGTTTCTGATAAGATTGCGCAGTTTCTCGCTCAATTTAAGGGCTGTGAATTTGACTATTACCGAGTAAAGTCGAATGATAAAAAGACAAGGGATTTCCATGGACACCAAAAATATATTTGTTGGCGGCGGCGGGCTGGATTACGCGGAAGCACAAGCAATGTTGTTAAAATACGCCAACCGTCACGGGTTAATCGCTGGCGCAACCGGCACTGGCAAAACCGTCACTTTGCAAATATTGGCTGAAAGCTTTTCAAATGCGGGAGTGCCAGTGTTTTTGGCAGATGTCAAAGGCGATTTATCAGGGTTGGCGATGCCCGGCTCTCAAACCCATAAATTACATAACAAACTCATCTCACGCGCTAAAATCATTGGTTTTGATGATTACGGCTATGAAGATTTTCCGGTGACTTTTTGGGATCTGTTTGGCGAAAAAGGCCATCCCGTCCGCACCACCATTTCGGAAATGGGACCATTGCTGTTGTCACGCCTGCTGGAACTTTCCGAGGCGCAAGAAGGCGTGCTGAACATTGCTTTTCGAATGGCTGATGAAAAAGGCATGCTGCTGCTGGACCTAAAAGACCTGCAATCCTTGCTGGTTTGGCTGGGCGAAAATGCCAGCGATATTGGCCTGCGATATGGCAATATTTCCAAAGCCTCGATCGGGGCTATCCAACGTCGGCTATTGGTGCTTGAAAATCAGGGTGCGGCGCAGTTCTTTGGCGAACCGGCCTTGCAACTGGAAGATATGATCACAACAACGCCCGATGGGCGGGGTAGGGTAAACATATTGGCTGCTGACCGCCTGATGTCCTCGCCTCGGCTTTACGCAACATTTTTGCTTTGGCTTTTGTCTGAACTTTTTGAAAACCTGCCAGAGGTCGGCGACCCTGACAAACCGGTATTTGTGTTCTTTTTTGACGAAGCCCATCTGTTGTTTGATGATGCGCCCAAAGCCTTGATCGACAAAGTGGAACAAGTGGCAAGGCTGATCCGATCCAAAGGCGTGGGGGTTTATTTTATCACCCAACAGCCCGATGATGTGCCCTCAGATATTCTGGGTCAGCTTGGTAATCGCGTCCAACATGCGCTGCGCGCTTATACCCCGCGCGATCAAAAAGCCTTGCGCGCCGCAGCTGAAACTTTTCGTCCAAACCCAGAATTTGATACCGAAACCGCAATCAAAGAAGTAGGCGTCGGGGAGGCGGTGGTGTCTTTTTTGATGGAAAAGGGTGTACCATCCGTGGTGGCGCGTACTTTAATTCGCCCGCCATCTTCGCGGCTTGGCCCAATAAGCATGATCGAGCGTAAAGCAATAATGGCAAATTCAGCTTTGGGTGCGGCATATGATAAATTGGTGGACCGTGAAAGTGCTTTTGAGATTTTGGCCAAACGCGCCAACCCAGAGCCTGAACCAACGGCCTCGCGCGAGTTTGGTTCTGCGCGTCGATATTCAGCCGGCGGCCCGTGGGGTTAACCCAACAAATCGTCCAGCCGCAGTGATAGCAATACAAAAGCATTTACCAAGTCTTTTTCACGTTCATTTGGCACCCAAATGGGCAACAAATTTGCACGAGGATTGCTTGGCAGTCTGTTTAAGCGCTAGATTTTACGCAGTTTCAGTCTGGTGATCCGGTTGACTTCGCGGGTTAACACCTCAAACCGGATGCCTTGAAACGAAAAGACTTGACCTTCAGCAGGGATCATTTGTGCCTCATGGATAACCAGCCCGGCAACGGTGTTGGCATCTTCATCAAGCAGATTCCATTCGCATTCGCGATTCAGATCACGGATGGTCATTGCCCCGTCAACCACAACCGAGCCATCAGGCTCCCGCGCCAGTTCTTCTTGGTCAATATCATGTTCATCAGTGATTTCACCAACTATTTCTTCCAGAATGTCTTCGAGCGTGATCAGGCCTTGCAAAGAACCGTATTCATCGACAACCAGTGCAAAATGAACCTTACGGCGTAGAAATTCGCGCATCTGGTCATCGAGCGATGTGGTTTCAGGCACAAAATAAGGATCTCGGGCAATTGACATGACATCAAAATCCTTGAGCTTCTCGGTCCCGTTGATCAAGCCATCCACGGCGCGCAACAGGTCTTTGGTGTGCATAACCCCGATCACATTTTCTGGATCGTTGCGAAAAATCGGAATGCGGGTATGGGTCGATTGAAAACATTGCGACAGAATTTCTTCGGCAGGCCCGTCAGCGTCTATCATTTCTACGTCAGAACGGTGCAGCATAATTTCGTCAACTTCGCGCATTTTTAGGTCCAGCGCGCCCAAAAGCCGGTCTCGGTCGGCTTTTTCAACCATGCCTTCGGAATGGTGCAGCGAAATAGCACCTTTAATTTCTTCATGGGCCGCCAGAAAACTGGTGCCCGGGTCAATATTCACGCCAACGATGCGTAATAATAAACGCACAAAAGCCCGGATCACGGTAACAATTGGCGACAAAGCCCAAACCACCGGTGCCACCAAACGTGACACCAGACTTGCAGCATTTTCAGGGTTGGTTATGGCATAGGTTTTGGGAAGAACTTCGGCAAAGATCAAGACCAGAAGGGTCATGACCAAGGTTGCCAAGGCAATACCGTTGGCGCCATATAAAAATGTAAAAAGGCTGGTTGCCAGTGAAGTTGCCAAAATATTAACGAGGTTGTTGCCAAGCAAAACCGAACCGATCAGTCGCTCGCTATCTTCGGTAAGCTTCAACGCCCGCTCCGCCCCTTTTGAACCACTTTTAGCCATGCTATGCAATTTGGCGCGGTTAGCAGCGGTAAGCGCAGTTTCCGAGCCCGAAAAAAAAGCTGATAAAATCAGCAAGCCAACGATGGCGGCTCCGACGCCCCAAATCACTGCTGCCAAATTGGTAATCTCGACAGAATTACTGTCCATCCGGTATTGCTCCTTAAATCTTTCCCGCAAGCTGCCAATATGGTGGTTTTATTGGCTTTTCGCAAGCGGGCCAACGCTGAGAAGTTTGCTATTTGGCTGGAATGACACGGAATCAATGAAAAATTTTGCAAATCTAGGTTTTTCAAGTTTTTGCCAATGGATGTTTTTCCAGAACCAGTGCTTTTAAGCGTTCATCCAGAACATGGGTGTATATCTCTGTGGTTGAAATGTCGGCATGCCCCAAAAGCATTTGGATGGTCCGCAAATCTGCACCATTGGCTAAAAGATGGGTGGCAAAAGCGTGGCGTAGAGTGTGCGGGGAAATATCGGTTGGATCAAGCCCCGCCTGCAAGGCAAGACGTTTAATCAAGGTAAAAAACTGGACACGGCTAAAATGGCCAATTTTGGATGCGTTCGGAAATAAAAAGGCAGACGAAACGCGATTTTCGGACATTCTGGCATCGCGTAACGCAAGCCATTTTTGCGTGATAGATTTAGCATCAGGCGATAAAGGCACCATGCGTTCGCGGCCAGCTTTGCCACGAATTAAAATCATTTCAGGTTGGCCACGAACTGTTGCAACCGGCAGCGACACCAGTTCAGTCACGCGCATTCCTGTTGCATAAAGCAATTCGAGCATACAGATATTACGACACCGCTCAAATTCTGTCCGGCCAGATTTATGGGTTGCTTTTAAAAGTTTGGTCACATCTTTTTCACTGATAACAACCGGAATTTTTTTAAGCGCGCCGGGGCCTTTGATTTGACCGGCCGGATCATCAGGCCTGAACCCTTCCTGAAAAGCAAAGCGGTAAAACTGTTTGATGGATGAAAGTTTTCGCGCGCAGGTCGATGTCGCATAGCCCGCTGAATTGAGTTCAAGTAAAAATCCCTCAATCGTCGCACGGCTGGCTTTTTCGACCGTTTTTCCTTGGCGGTTCAAATAATCACAAAATAATTCCAGATCATTGTGATAGGCGATCAATGTATTGGCAGCAGTATCATTTTCTGCTTGCGTTGCCTCAAGAAAAACTGGAACCCATGGATGTGTCATGGCATTTCGGTTAGCAATAATTGAATAGCAACCCGTCGCGCAGCGTCATCCTGTCCGGCTTTTCGTAGCAAAAATAGACCCTCATAAATATTTGCCGATGCCCCATCGACGCCATTGGCCAAAAGGCCGAGCGACACAAGAATGGCTGCACCAATATTGCCATTGTCGATCAATTCCAAGTTGTATGAAAACTCAGACAACGGTGGAATTTGGTCAGAAAACGCGGCAAAAATGGCGTTTAGCATTGGGTCGTCATACGGGCTAAGGCCCAAAACGGGGATTCGACTGGCTAAGACTCGCGCCATCTCCATTTTGTCAGTGTCAGCTTCAACGGTTTCAACCCATGCAGACACCGGTATTCCTTGTAACAGTAACAGCGTTTGAACCATTGCAGACACTTTGTTGAGCGCTTGGCTTTTGGGATAATGCGCTAATGCATCGGAATATTCCGCCGCCAAAGCGCTTAACAACCCGACATTGGCCATTTCCTGATAAGCCTGTGTAATGGCATCGGCCAACGCCACATCGTCATTTTCGATCAAGGCGCGGTCCAATTGTTGCACCACGTTTGAGCGTTCCCATATGCCGCCAGACGATGCAGGGCGGCCGCCGCGATAGGCAGCAAACAGCAATGATGTCGGAATTGCGGCGGTTTTCACAAGCTGCTCTGCGGCTTCCATTCGCCGCCGTTGCGGGACATTCAACTTTAGGTCAACGCCAAGATACATCAACGGTAACGGTGATGGGCGTGGCAGGCCCAAAGCCTCGCGTAGCGCAAAATCTATTGGAGTTAGCGGGGTTGGGATGGCAGTTTCTTGGTCATGGTTAAACAGTTCAGGATCAAGAAACCGAATTAACAATTCTTCGCGCAAGGGTTCAAGATCACCGATGCTTGCTGAAAGCGACAGCGTAATGGCAGCGGCGTTCCAATCGCCACCACGGGCAAGGCACACGACCCTTGTTGTGATATCATCGCTTAATTCGGGCAATTTGGCCAACGCGGCGCAAACAGCGCGGGTGCGATTTGCCATAATTGCCAGATCGAACCATTTTGCAAATATTTTTGGTTCGGTGACGCCAGCCAATTCTATTAGGGTTTCTGCCTCGTCCAAGGCACCGATCTCCATTAACAGCTCTATGCGGGTTAACAATGGCGAGATACGCGCATCAACACCCAAAGGCGGGTCTGCCTGCGCCAGCAATAGATTGCGAAACAAAATCCGCAATTCTGGAACGCCGGATGTTTTGTGGTCTTGCAGCGCCAATATTACCTGATCAGCCTGCATTTCGCCCCATAACCGGACCGGCAAACCGGTTACGCTGGGTGGCAACAGCCCAGCAGCATCTCTGCTTACCAAATCAAGCGAGCTGCTGGTGATGTTGTTTCCAAATACAGAATTTTGACGGCTGGGCGGCACGATCACAAAATTTGGCGGCTGTGAGAGGCTTTCGCTAAGCCATTCAATCGCGCTCAGCGGCGCTTCGGCAAAAGCAGCCTGTGCGCTTAACAATAAAATTGAAAGCACCCGCATCGATCAGGTTCCGTTAGGGGTTACCGAAATTATAATTTCTCGGCTTGGGGGGGGCAGGTCAAAAAACATGGCATAGCCGGCAACGACGATTGCGCCTAACACCGCCAATATAAACAAATATTTAATCAGACGGTAGATCATTCCGCTGCCTTTCTGCAAATTCCCGTTTCGGGCTTTGCCTTGCTCTGCCACAATGCTACACCGATTATAATTTAGTGGTTTCCGGTGCTTTGGCCCTTAATAGCGCGATTTTGGCCGGCCAGCAATCACCTGCAATGGAAAGTTTTCAAATTGTCTAGCGATCGGCAAGAAATCACTAACAAGACCCTTGTTCTGGTTGGGCTGATGGGTGCCGGAAAAACCACGGTCGGGCGGCGTCTGGCTGACAGGCTGGGTATGGAATTTATTGATGCTGATGACGAAATCATCGCGGCGGCTGGTCTGCCTATTTCCGATATTTTTACAAAATTCGGTGAGCAATACTTTCGTGAGGGCGAAGAACGGGTCATTGAGCGGTTGCTGAAAGGCCCGCCATGTGTTTTATCCACCGGTGGCGGAGCATTTATGTCCGAAAAAACCCGCAAGGCCATTCAAAACAGGGCAATATCGGTTTGGTTACAGGCTGATCTTGAAACGCTTTGGGCGCGGGTGATGGGTAAGTCTGGCCGACCCTTGTTGCAACAGAAAAACCCCAAACAGGTGTTGAACGAGCTTTTACTAGCGCGAAATCCTGTCTATGCGACCGCTGATATTACCGTTGAAAGCATTATGGTAAATCCCCATGAAACCGTCGTGGACGATATTGTCGATGCTCTTGCCAGAAAGCTCGGCCATGCCCATTGAAACCCTTTCCGTTGATCTGCCCGAATGCAGTTATGACATTAAAATAGGCCCCGGCCTGCTGGCCCAATCCGGCGCACTGATTTCACCGTTTCTAAAACAGCAACGGGTGTTTGTTTTAACCGACGAAACCGTCGCAGACCTGCATTTGGATGCTTTGCGCCAAGGTCTGCTGGCGCGCAACGTCCAGATGACAGCTTTGGCATTACCAGCGGGCGAGCAAACCAAAGGCTGGCCGGAGCTGGAAAAGGCGGTTGAATGGCTGATTGAGCAGCGGGTCGAGCGCAGCGACATGGTTATTGCCTTTGGCGGCGGCGTGATCGGAGATTTGGCTGGGTTCGCTGCCGCGATATTGCGGCGCGGAGTTGAATTTATTCAAATTCCGACGTCGTTATTGGCGCAGGTTGACAGCTCGGTTGGCGGCAAGACCGGCATAAATTCGGTGCAGGGGAAAAACCTGATCGGGGCCTTTCATCAGCCACAACTGGTTTTGGCGGATGTTGACGTCTTGAACACGCTTGATCCGCGCCAATTTTTGTCTGGCTATGGCGAGGTAGTCAAATATGGCATGCTGGGTGATGCTGGTTTTTTTAAATGGCTAGAAAAAAACGGGCCGTCTATGGCGGCAGGAGATCAGGCCAAGCGCATTCATGCCATCCGACGGTCTTGCGAAATGAAAGCCGGAATTGTGGCGCGCGATGAAAAGGAACATGGCGAACGTGCATTGTTAAATTTGGGCCACACATTTGGCCATGCGCTTGAGGCCGCAACAGGGTATTCAGACAGATTGCTGCACGGCGAGGGCGTGGCGATTGGCTGCGCATTGGCGTTTGAGCTGTCGCAACGCTTGGGGCTGTGCGCACAAGAAGATCCAAGCCGCATTCGAGCGCATCTGACCGATATGGGCATGAAAAAAGATATGGCAGATATTGCAGGCGAATTGCCTGACGCGGATGGCTTGATCAGCCTGATGGGCCAAGATAAAAAGGTTACCGACGGTAAAATTGCGTTTATTCTGGCCCGCAGTATCGGTGATGCTTTTGTTGAAAAAAATGTCGATATGGCAGTGGTTCGCGCGGTGCTTACAGACGCTTTAGCCGAGCGCTAGGTTTCGACTACATCAATTCAGGCCGACCAAGAAGCCAGAGATCATCAACGCCATCACCGTTAATGTCGCCAATTTTTTTATCTAGTCGTGATAAATACAGCGGTATGCCTTTATACGCTGCTTGCAAACTGCCGTCGGTGCGCGGAATAAGGCTATAATTTTCACCCATCGGCGTTCCGGCTGGAAACAATGCCGGCGGCCAGTTTTGCGCGCAGGTATCGTAACAGTTTGAAACGCCCAAAGTGTCATTCTCAAAAATATAAAGCGACATATGAGTTTGGTACATCATATAAATTTGATTGTTAAAAGTGCGACTGTGCACAAAATCATTGCCATGGGAATCCGCCAGGGCTGGAAGCGCCCCAAAACCCATGATCAAAGCACAGGTCGACGCTGTTAGGGATAGTTGCATGAAAATCTCCTGCGAAAAATCGTTTGTTACAAAGGTATTGAAACGCGCGCGCGGTAGCAAAGCAAATATTAGTGATTAACGGTGCTCAAGCGCTACAGCTCGCCCCGCCCAAAACGCAGAATTTGGCGCAATGGTGGTGGTTCAAATGCACTGGTTTTTCAGCGGCCTCCAAAGTCTCGCCCATTTCAAATTCAGGCGAATAGGCCAGCAATGTGCAGGCCAATACCACGGGCTGTTTGGCACCGCGTCGCTTGACCACCATACGCGAGTTTGAACACATTACATCATTGGGTGATTTGTTTAAGATACCCCAACAAGCGGTGGTGATCTCGGGCACCTCAATTGTTTCGTCCATTTCGGGGAACAGAACTGTCATCGCCGGATCATTCGGGTTGATGTTAAAGCCTTCTTTTTCGAATAATGCAGCATATCCTGCACGGCTTTCCGTATCGGAATCAGACCAGACAGAGCGACCAGCGACGGCCATTTTGAAGCCATTATCGCGCAACCATCGCATGCCCTTCAAGGTTTTTTCCCACGCGCCAGCACCGCGCTCCTGATCATGATACCGCGTTTCAAAATGATCGAGCGAAACGCGCAGGGTCAATTTATCACCAAAGGTTTTCTGGAGTTCAATCAAACCGGCCTGAACCCGTGTTCGCATCATTGGCCGCATGGCATTGGTCAGGATTAAAACCTCAAACCCGCGTTGCAGGGCCAGTTTTGCCATTTCAATAATTTGCGGGTTCATAAAGGGTTCACCACCGGTAAAGCCGATTTCTGTGGTTGGCCAGTTTCGAGATTTTATCTGGTTCAGGTAAATTTCCACCTCTTGCGACTCGATATAGACAAGACGGTCATTTTCAGGGCTGCTTTCGATGTAACAATTTGTGCAGGTAATATTGCAAAGCGTTCCGGTATTAAACCAAAGTGTTTTGGCGCCAGTCAGTTCAACAACCGCACGCGGCTCGCCTGACGCGGTTACCAATTTGTCAGCAAACTTTTTTTGCTGAAAGCTATCAGCAGGAATTTCTTTGTTCACAGTATTCCCCTTTTTTGACTTGTTGCCAGATTGGCGGCGGTGCGGTCAACCGTCGCAGTAACAAAACGGCAAACATTCATGTGATCGGATATTTGGAGCTGGTGACGAAATTCGAACTCGTGACCTACAGCTTGGAAAGTGACGCTCTACCAACTGAGCTACACCCGCTTGATGGCGCTGGATAATTGGTTGTTCCTGTGAGGTCAAGCAAGCAAACGCACACAAAAATGTTGAATTACCAACCTGTTTGGCCTCAACTGTAAAAAAATGGAGGTTTCGGATGGATTTGGGTGTTTCCAAAAAGGTAAAGCCGTTGATTGCGGCAGTGCGTAGCATGGTGAATGACGAAATCGCGCCGCTCTATGATGAATATTACAGCGAGATCGGCAAAACCGGTGACCGGTTTGAATATACACCGCGCATGACCGAAATTCTGGAAGGGTTAAAGGCCGAGGCGCGGGCGCGGGGCTTGTGGAATTTCTGGCTGACCGACAGCAAGCGCGGATACGGGCTTAGCACGGTTGAATATGCTTATCTGGCCGAGGAAATGGGAAAAACCCCGATGGGGGCCGAGGTTTTCAACTGCTCGGCACCCGATACCGGCAATATGGAAGTGTTGGAGCGTTATGGCACAGATTTACATAAAGAAACATGGCTAAAGCCTTTGCTGGACGGGGAAATCCGGTCTGCATATTTGATGACTGAACCGGATGTTGCTTCCTCTGATGCTACCAATATGGCGATGACTTGTGTGCGTGAGGGTGACGAATATGTTCTGAACGGCGAAAAATGGTGGGCCTCGGGGGCTGGTGACCCGCGTTGTGCGGTCTATATTGTTATGGTCAAAACCGGTGGTGACGGGCTGAAATATCAGCAACATTCGATGGTATTGGTGCCAAGCGATGCGGCGGGTATCGAGGTTTTGCGCCCGATGCAGGTTTATGGCCATGATGACGCGCCCCACGGGCATATGCATATCCGGTTTAGCGATGTGCGAATACCTGTGGGCGATTTGCTGTTGGGCGAGGGACGTGGTTTTGAAATTTCCCAAGGGCGGCTGGGGCCGGGGCGCATACACCATTGCATGCGCGCCATTGGTCATGCGGAGGCCGCATTGGAATTGATGTGCAAACGCAGCCTGTCGCGGGAGGCATTTGGCAAGAAAATCGCGCAACTTGGGGCTAATTATGACATTATTGCTGAATGCCGGATGGAGATTGAGCAGGCGCGCCTTTTGTGCCTGAAAGCCGCATGGGTGATGGACCAAGGCGACGTGCGCGCCGCAGCGCCGTGGATTAGCCAGATCAAGGTTGTGGCGCCTCGGGTGGCATTAAAGGTTGTGGATGAGGCGGTGCAAATGTTTGGCGGGCAGGGCATTAGCCAAGACACACCTTTGGCAGCCAGCTGGACCCATTTGCGCACATTGCGCTTGGCCGACGGGCCGGATGCAGTGCATCGGCGGCAAGTCGCGCGCAATGAATTACGCAAACATACCAATGAGCGGATTTGATGGATATTACTGCCGCAGAGCGGGTTTTAACCAAGCATATTGACGGTTTTTCGGGACCGGTTCAGGCTGAAAAAACTGCCTCGGGGCAATCCAATCCGACCTATATATTGACAACCCCCGCAAAGAAATATGTATTGCGAAGCAAGCCCTTGGGAGATTTACTTAAGTCGGCTCACGCGGTTGATCGGGAATATAAAGTGCTGTCTGCATTGCACAAACAAGGCCTTCCGGTTCCCAAAACCTATTTCCTCTCTGAAGATATGTCTGTAACGGGGGCAATGTTCTATGTGATGGACCACGTTGAGGGCCGGAATTTTAACGACCCTCGTTTGCGGGACAAAACACCGGATGCGCGGGCAAAAATTTATGATGTCATGAATGCGGGGCTGGTGGCGGTGCATAATGTCGACATTCAGGCCGCAGGTCTGACCGATTATGGCAAATCAGGCAATTATTTTGAACGCCAGCTTGGCCGTTGGAGCGGCCAATATCGTAACAGCGAAACCGAAACAATAAAACCCATGGATGGGCTGATTAAATGGCTAACCAAAAACCTGCCACCCGATGACGGACAAATCACCTTGGTGCATGGAGATTGGCGCATAGACAACCTGTTATTTGATCATAAAACCAATAGCTTAAACGCCATTCTTGATTGGGAGCTGTCAACGCTGGGTCACCCTTTGGCTGATTTGGGTGGGCAATTGATGCAATGGTCGATGCCGGTTGGCGAGCAAGGCCGGGGTTTGGCGGGGGTGGATCGTCCTGCGCTTGGCATTCCGTCGGATACACAATATGTGGCGCAATATGCCAAACGGCGCGGGCTGGCTGGCCCTCCGGATATGCGATTTTATATCGCGTTCAGCTTTTTTCGTATGGCAGCGATTTTGCAAGGGGTTAAAAAACGCGCACTAGATGGTAATGCCTCAAACCCTGAAAAAGCTTTGCAATTAGGGGCTTATGTTGGTTTGTTTGCGCAAGGCGGCCTTGATAAAGCTAACGCGGAATCGTAAGGCGCGCACAAAGCCCGCCAAGGTCAAGGCTTTTGGAAAGCTCAAGATTACCGCCATGGGCGCGGGCAATATCCACCGCAATTGATAACCCCAGCCCGACACTGCCATCCGCGGCACGGGATTCGTCCAGCCGTTCAAAAGGCAGCAGCGCGGTTTCAAAATGCTGTTTGGCTATGCCTGCGCCATTATCCTCAATAATAAATTCCAGAAATTTATCTTTTAAAACAACGGTAAACAGGATTTTAGCTGCGTATTTATTGGCGTTATCAAGCAAGTTTTGCACTGCGCGTTTGATGGAATCTGGCTTTAGCACAACGTTGGTTTTGTTATAGGAATCAAATTTAAGAACCAGCTCAATATCCGCTCCTGCGCGCTGCATATTGTCGGTAAGTTCCCGGGCCAACTTGCCCGGATCTGTCGGCAGGCCTTCTTCTTGCTGATCCTCTTTGGCAAAAGCCAGAAATCCGTTTAACATGCGCTCCATCTCAGCCACGTCTTTGTCGAGATGCTCCGAATCCTCCATAAATTCCAACGCCAGTTTCATACGCGTCAACGGCGTGCGAAGATCGTGGCTGACCCCCGAAAGCATCTGGGTGCGTTGTTCAATCTGGCGATCAAGTTTGTTGCGCATGGAAAGAAACGCCAGTGCTGCACGGCGTATTTCAGTTGAGCCAGAGGGGTGAATTGGCATTTGCTGACCTTTGCCAAAAGCCTCTGCCGCTTCTGCAAGCCGCCGGATAGGGCGCACCTGAATACGTAAAAAACCCACAGAAATCACCACAAGGATGAAAGACGCAACCATCATCAAAACCAGCAATTGATGCGGGTTGGTGGCGGTAACCCGGCTGCGCGGCAGCACAATTTCCAGCACGCCTTTGGGTGTTTCCACCCAGATCGCTACTCTGTTCTGTTCTTGACGCAAATCAACCCGCAACGGCAGTTTGATCTCTGAATGCAGACTTTCAACCAATGATTTGCCTGACAGATCATAAAAAAACCGCAAATCTTGGGCTGGCAGGTCCATTTGCGGATTTAATAACAACAATAATTCAAGATTAACCGATATTTCATCCAGCGCTGATTGGGCAACCGCAAAGTTTTCTGCAAGGTCAATCAATTGAATGGCATAGTTGATTTCCAAGGCAACTGATTCGGTCATTTGCTCCGTAACCCGTTGAAAATGCCGCTGAATAAAGACCTGACCAATGATCAACTGCAAGCCGATAACCGGGAAAAGCATAATTATTAACGCTCGTCCAAACAAAGAGCGCGGGAAGTATCGCTTGAGCCAACCAAAATCCATTGTTAACGGTTAATCTGCGCGTCCTGCGCTGACAAGAGGCCTGTTGCGTGAAATCCCCGTTCTATCTGAACCATAAGCCAAAAATTGGTGTTGCCGAGCCGGTGGTTGCTGGGTTGCGGGTTGTTACCGCGGGCAATGCCAGCCCGATGACGTTCACTGGCACCCGCAGCTATTTGCTGGGCGAATCCGAAGTGGCGGTGATTGACCCCGGACCGGATGATCCGACCCATTTTGCCGCACTATTGGCTGCTTTGAAGGGCCAGCGGGTTAGCCATATTCTTGTAACCCACTCCCATATTGACCACTCCTCTTTGGCAAACCGGCTGTCTCAGGCGGTTGATGCGCCGGTATTAGGGTTTGGCCCCAGCCACGCAGGCCGCAGCCGTATTATGGAAAAATTGACAAAACTGGGCGGACTGGCTGGTGGTGAAGGCATTGACACCAGTTTTATGCCCGACAGGTTTTTGCAATGCGGAGACATAATCACCGCGTCAGAATGGCAACTTGAGGCTGTCCACACCCCCGGGCATTTGTCGAATCATTTATGTTTTGACTGGGGAAAAGGTCTATTTTCTGGGGATCACGTAATGGGATGGTCAACAGCTCTGGTTTCGCCACCTGACGGTGACTTAACCCAGTTTCTGGATTCGCTGAAGAAATTGCAGACACGCGATGCCACGCTGTATTTCCCCGGGCACGGGGCGCCTTTGGCTGATGCAAAAGCCATGTTGGATTATCAAATTGCCCATCGGCAACACCGCGAAGAACAGGTTTTATCAGCGCTTTCAGACGGACATCAACAAATCGATACGATTACCGCGCTAATTTACCAAGAGGTTGACCAAACCCTTTGGCCTGCTGCGGCGCGCAATGTATTTGCGCACCTTATTGATCTGGTCGGGCGGGGGTATGTCAAACCGGTGGCAGGCCTCGGATTTGATGGCCAATTCAAACTAGTTCGAAAAATGACGTAAATACCTCTTGTCGCTTATAAACGGCTTTGCTATATCGCCAATACCAACGCTTTTTGCGTGCCTTGTTCCGGCGTAGCTCAGTGGTAGAGCAGTTGACTGTTAATCAATTTGTCGTAGGTTCGACCCCTACCGCCGGAGCCAGAAATTCACGACATATCAATGGTATAGAATAAATTTCCTTAAATGGGATTGGAAAAGTGGTGCCTAGGGTAACGTTTGGGGTAACATGCTCTCGATCACGAAAATCATGGAATGCAGCCAGAGTTTGTGTTAATTTTCTAGATGTTTAATGTATCTAAGGAGATTTACTATGGCATTTTTCGGTTTGTTTCG
>QIGK01000139.1 GCA_003228875.1 Rhodobacterales bacterium | reverse complement strand
GTCGCGCAAGCACTAAATTTGCTTTTTCAGCATTATTTTCAAAAAACATTTTAGTCCTTGTGTATAAGGGCCAAAGCAACGCTAAGTATAGGGAACTGAGCCGTTCGAAGAGGTATTGAAGGCGAAATCTTGGCGAGTATTCTTCAAAATCGCAATTTTGTTCAGCTGTGGATGGCGTAGATTGGCAGCGCTTTTGGCTCTCGGATCACGCGCACGGTAGTGCCGATCATTGCCATCCTATCGCTGAGGGCGACACCCTCACAAATTGGGCTGCTGGCGGTGCTTGGCGTGACGCCCGGAGTGGTTTTTGCGGTGTTTATGGCGGCGATCAGGGCATCGCTGGCTGGGCCGCTTACTTTGGTGATTGGATTTAAGACCACGATCTGGATTGTGGCACGATATTATAATCAACGCCTCCGAATTTTAGCGCGGTCTGTCGATCTGCCATTGCAAGTGGGCATTAACCGTCGGCCATTCGGATGCAATGATTGAATACACTGCGGTGTCGCGCAATGACCCGTTGGCCATAATCATGTTGTTTCGTAAAATGCCATCCAGCTTTGCGCCTAAGCGCTCAATGGCGCGGCGACTTTGCTGGTTGATAACATGGGTTCGAAACTCAACCACATTACATTGCAATTCCTCAAACGCATGGCGCAACATTAGAATTTTGACTTCGGTGTTCAGCCTTGTGCGCTGCGCAGATTTTCGATACCAAGTTGAGCCAATTTCCAATCGTTTATGTATGGCTTCGATATTCATATAGGTGGTCATACCCACCGCCTTACCGCTGGCCAGATCAAAGATTGTAAAAGGCAGCATATTGCCCGCGTCCCGCAACTGGTTCCGCCGGTCAATTTCCTTGGGAACATCCACCGCGCTTGGGATCATTGTATACCAAAGCTTGTGAAGCGTACCGTCTGCCGCCGCTTCCATTAGGTCAGCGGCATGGCTTTGGTCAAGCGGCACAAGCAGGGCTGCATTTCCGGTTAAAGTAACAGCGGGCGGCCAGGTATTTGCGTTTTTCATTACAGTGCTCTTTGAAACTTGGGCATGCCAGACTGGCGTGATTGTTTTTGAATCGCAATAGAAAAGCCCGATGGGCGCGTTTTGTGATTAAGGTGCGCCATAACGCAGATACAGATAAAGCCCGCCAAAAAGAACGACTGGCCACATCATTATAGCCAGTCGTAATATCAAAAAGATCATCAATCTGATGGTCCATTTAATCATTAATGCACGGTCGCCAATTTGGGCGCGCTTGGCTGATCACCGATCACAAGGTTGTCGCCATCCACGGTGACCGGAACATGGGCGCCGTCCAACACTTCGCCTGATAACAACATTTCGGCCAGCTGGTTTTGCAAGCTGCGCTGGATCACCCGTTTCAATGGCCTTGCGCCGTAAACTGGGTCATAGCCCTCATCCGCCAGCCATTTCTTGGCAAAGGCATCGACCGAAAGCACGATTTTGCGCGGGGCTAGCCGTTGCGCCAGAATATTGAGCTGGTTATCAACAATGCCGTCCATGTTTTCGCGGCTTAAGCGGTCAAACAACACGATCTCGTCCAAACGGTTCAGGAATTCGGGGCGGAAATGGCCGCGCACCTGTTCCATGACCAGCGCTTTTGCAGCGTCCGTATCTGCACCATCCGGCAGGTTTGACAAAGCTTGCGAACCCAGATTGCTGGTCAGAATAATCAAGGTATTCTTGAAATCCACAACCCTGCCCTGCCCGTCAGTCAGGCGGCCATCGTCCAGCACTTGCAACAACACGTTAAACACATCTGGGTGGGCCTTTTCGACCTCATCAAATAGAATAACCTGATAGGGCTTGCGCCGCACCGCTTCGGTCAGCACCCCGCCCTCATCATAACCCACATAACCCGGAGGCGCACCGATAAGCCGCGCAACCGAGTGTTTCTCCATGAATTCAGACATATCAACCCGCACCATGGCATTATCATCGTCAAACAGAAAATTGGCTAAGGCTTTAGTCAGCTCGGTTTTGCCAACCCCCGTTGGCCCCAGAAACAGAAAACTGCCCTGCGGTCGGTTGGGGTCAGACAACCCTGCACGGGCGCGGCGCACCGCGTTTGACACGGCCAAAACCGCCGCTTGCTGGCCGATAACACGTTTGCCGATTTCGTCTTCCATGCGCAGCAGCTTGTCGCGCTCGCCTTCCAGCATTTTATCAACCGGAATACCGGTCCAGCGTTCTACCACACCAGCGATGTGTTCCGGCAGCACCGCTTCCTCAACCATCAGATCACCCTTTTCGGCTTCTTCTGCCTGCAAAAGCTGCTCTTCCAGCTTTGGAATAACCCCGTAAGACAGCTCTCCGGCTTTGCCCAGATCACCGCCGCGCTTGGCTTGCTCCAACCGCGCGCGGGCTTGGTCCAATGCTTCTTTGATATCGCGTGCACCAGCCAGTTTTTCACGTTCAGCCTGCCAGCGCGCGGTTAGCTCACTGGATTGGTCTTGCAGATTGGTTAGTTCTTTCTCAAGCGTCTTAAGGCGGTCCCTGCTGGCGAGGTCTTTTTCTTTCTTCAACGCCTCAGCCTCGATCTGTTTTTGCAGCAATTCGCGGTCGATCTTGTCCAGTGCTTCGGGTTTACTATCCGCCTCCATACGCAACCGGCTGGCGGCTTCGTCCATTAGGTCAATGGCTTTGTCCGGCAAAAAACGGCTGGTGATATAGCGGTCAGAAAGGGTTGCGGCCGCCACCAAAGACGCATCGCTGATGCGAATACCATGATGCACCTCATATTTTTCCTTGATGCCGCGCAGGATCGAAATGGTATCTTCCACAGTTGGTTCCTCAATCAAAACCGGCTGAAACCGCCGCGCAAGGGCGGCGTCTTTTTCCACATGTTTGCGGTATTCATCCAAAGTAGTCGCGCCAACACAGTGCAATTCACCCCGCGCAAGCGCCGGTTTCAGCAAGTTAGAAGCATCCATCGCGCCGTCAGCTTTGCCCGCGCCCACAAGCGTGTGCATCTCGTCAATAAACAAAATAATTTCGCCAGCGGCCTCGGTTACCTCATTTAACACTGCCTTAAGGCGTTCCTCAAATTCACCGCGATATTTGGCACCTGCAATCAGCGCCCCCATGTCCAGCGCCATCAGTTTTTTGTTGGCGATTGAGTCCGGCACATCGCCGTTGACAATCCGTAACGCCAATCCCTCGGCAATCGCGGTTTTACCCACGCCCGGATCGCCGATAAGCACCGGATTATTCTTGGTGCGGCGCGATAACACCTGCATGGTGCGGCGGATTTCCTCATCGCGGCCAATGATCGGGTCAATTTTGCCGTCGCGGGCTTTTTGGGTCAGGTCCTCAGCGTATTTTTTCAATGCATCATAGCTTTCCTCAGCACTCGCGCTATCCGCAGTGCGGCCTTTGCGAATATCATTTATCGCTCCGTTCAGGCCCTGCGCGGTCACGCCCGCAGCCTTCAACGCATCCGCCGCTTTTGATTTCACAATGCACAGCGCGGTCAGCAACCGTTCAACGGTAACAAAACTATCGCCCGTTTTTTCGGCAATTTTTTCAGCCTCGATCAATACCTTGTTGGTCTGGCCATCCAGATACAACTGCCCGTCGCCCGACACCTTGGGCAATTTATCCACGGCGGCAGTAACATCGGCATAGGCGCGCACAGAATCGCCGCCCGAGGCGTTAATCAGGTTGCCCGCAAGCCCCTGATCATCATCCAGCAATGCCTTTAAAAGATGTTCGGGCAAAAACCGTTGGTGTTCTTCGCGTTGTGCGATGGTTTGGGCGGCTTGAACAAACCCGCGTGATCTTTCGGTGAATTTCTCAAAATTCATGGTATTTCTCCTATTAAGCATCCATGCAACCAGCGCCCAATTGGCACGCCAAACATGGCCTTGAAATCAGGATCACCCGTTATGGCATGATCCTTTGCTTTATAAATGGGGGTAAAACCGGCCCGCGCAAGAGCAAAACCCAAGCTAATCCATGGTTTTTAACCGTTTTTCTATCGTTTCTCCGCGTGACTTTATGACAGCTTTCACCATATAAAACCCAAAATCATACCGGAGCCAGAAAATGACCAAACCCGATAACCGCCTGCCCGATAACCGTCTTATTGTCGCGATTGACCTGCCAAACGCGCTGGATGGCCTGCGGCTGGTGCAACAACTGGGCGACAGCGTTGGTTTTTATAAAATCGGTCTGGGCATGTTGACTGGCGGCGGGTTGGCGCTCGCGAATGAACTAAAAGAAATGGGCAAACAGGTATTTCTGGATATGAAGCTGTTTGACATCCCCGCCACCATTCAACACGCGGTTTCCGGTCTGGTGCAATTTGAGCTGGATTTCCTGACCGTGCACGGAGACCCGCATGTGGTGCGCGCCGCCATAGCAGGGCGCGGCAATAGCGATACAAAAATTCTGGCGGTAACCATTTTAACCTCGCTGGAGCGCAGCGATCTTGACTTGGCATTGATGCAAAAGGGTGCTGTGCATGAATTGGTGCTGGAACGCGCCAGACTTGCGTTTTTGGCAGGGGCAGACGGAGTTATTTCCTCGCCCCAAGAAGCAGCGCTTATCCGGGCCTTGCCCGAAGCCAAAGGAAAGCTGATCGTCACCCCGGGGGTGCGTATGGTTAATGCAGATAAGGCAGATCAAAAACGCATCGCCACGCCTGCGCAGGCCATTGCCGAGGGCGCCGACCATATCGTGGTGGGCCGCCCCGTTTGGCAGGCCGATGATCCGCGCCGCGCCGCGCTTGAAATATTGGCCAATATGCAACAGGCCCACGGGGTGAACGCGCGATTCCATTAAAAGAACATCTTGCGAACATCGGCTGTTTTTGGTAATTTCCATCCCATAGTTTATTAAAATAATAACCGGGGGGAATTATAATGCAAACGGAACCAAGCAATCTTTCTTATCTTATTTTACGACGCTCGGTGGGGGGCATTGGCATTGGCCTGCCGGTTGCCCTGATCGTCGCCGGACTGTTTTCGGGCAATATCGAAACCACCATGAGCGGGTTTTATCACACCGGAATGCAAGACATTTTTGTGGCCTCAAATTGCATTGTTGGCGTGTTTTTGCTGGCTTATGGCGGCTATGACAAAGCCGATGATGAATGGTTTTCAGACCGTGCATTGGCGGTTTTTACCGGCTTTGGCGCAATTGTTCTGGCATTGATCCCGACCGCGTCAGAAGGTGCCACAGCCTCTGCTGAAATCTTTTTCGGCAATATCCACCTGATCGCAGCGGCGTGTTTTTTTCTGGGTCTGGGTGTTTTTTCCTTTGCCAAATTTTCCCGCACATCCGGCCCCTATAAACGCACTTATCAGGTGCTTGGCTTGGTTATTTTTGCGGCAATTGCTGCGATCGGGTTTGGCAAACTGTTCTTGCCTGACCCTGCAAAAGACAGCATTTGGCAAGACTGGGTTTTTTGGCTGGAAGTGGTGGCGGTCTGGGCATTTGGTATTTCTTGGCTGATCAAAGGTAAAACCATGGAAGGTATGAAAAATCTGCGAACAAAGGTAATCAACCGCTGATATGCCCAACATTCCTGCCCTTTGCCGTGACTGCATCACCGGGTTTTCGGGCAAGGGCCGCTGCCCCGCATGTGGTTCGCCACGGGTGTTCCGGCACGCTGAACTTTGGCAGCTTTCCATCGCTCATATGGATTGTGATGCCTTTTACGCCAGTGTCGAAAAACGCGATAATCCTGACTTGCGTGACAAACCGCTAATTGTCGGGGGTGGCAAACGCGGGGTGGTGACCACGGCCTGTTATATTGCAAGGATCAAAGGCGTGCGATCAGCCATGCCGATGTTTCAGGCCCGAAAACTCTGCCCTGAGGCCGAAATTGTGCCGCCGCGCATGGCGGTTTATGTTGAGACGTCCAAACAAATTCGCAGCATGATGAATGATCTGACCCCGATGGTTGAACCATTGTCGCTTGACGAAGCCTTTCTTGATCTGACCGGAACCACCCGTTTGCATAACCAACCCCCTGCCGCACAAATGGCGCGTCTGGTAAAACGCATGGAAGATGAGATTGGCATCACCGGTTCTTTTGGCCTGTCCCATAATAAATTTCTGGCCAAAATCGCCTCTGATCTCGACAAACCCCGAGGCATGTCGCTGATTGGCAAAGCTGAAACAGAAGATTTTCTAAAAGGCCAACCCGTTGGCCTGATCTGGGGGGTTGGCCCTGCTTTTCGTCAAACACTGGGCCGCGACGGTATTCGCAATATCAGTGATATTTTGCGGTATGACAAAGACGACCTTGCCAAAAAATACGGTGACATGGGGCTGCGGCTCTGGCATTTGGCGCGTGGGCAGGATTACCGCAAAATCAGCAGCACCAGCAAAATGAAAAGCATCTCGAACGAGACCACCTTTTTTGAAGACACAAATAATGCGGCCATTCTGGATGGGCATTTGTGGCGGCTATCGGTTAAAGTCTCTGATCGTGCCAAAACCACAGATCTTGCGGGGAAGGTGGTAACGCTCAAGCTCAAAAAATCCAACTTTCGGCAACTGTCACGGCGCATCACCCTTTCATCGCCGACCCAACTGGCTGACACATTATATCTTTGCGCAACCCAAATGCTACAAAAAGAGCTGCCCCAAGGCCCCTTCCGGTTAATTGGCGTGGGGCTGTCAAACCTTTGCAAAGGCGAGCTGGCAGACAGAACGCCCGATTTGCTGGACCAAACCGCGCCAATTCGCAGCGCAGCTGAGGCCGCCACCGATAAAATTCGTAAGAAATACGGCAGTGATGCAATCACAAAAGGCCGTAGCCTAAAATAATTTCTAATTTTACGTTGACTTTGCTGCACTGCACCATGTACAGAGCCTGTGTAATGTTATTACACGTTCGTTTCGACGAACATTCCTCCCTAGACTTGGGCCGTGCATCTTGTGCGGCCTTTTTTTATTCTGCCGCAAATTTAAGAACAACAGGGCCAAGGCGGGACATGGCATTAACGCAATCGCTGATCCGTTCTTGAAATGCGTCAAAATCAGGCAACGGTATCTGGCGTTTTTCATCCATATAAAGACTGCGGTTAATTTCGATCTGAATCGCCTGAATGCCTTTTTTAGGTTTGCCGTAATGTTGGGTCACATAGCCACCGGCAAAAGGCGCGTTGCGGGCCACGTTAAATCCGGCATCCGCAAAAATATGCTCAATAAAACCGGTCAGCCAGCGGTCACATGAAACCCCGAAACGATCCCCCAAAACAATGTCCGGCATCCGGCCATTAACAAACGGCGTCGCCTTTAATGCAGCATTGGGCATCGAATGGAAATCAAACAGCAGACACAGGCCGAATTTCTGTTTTTGTTGCTTGATCAAGGCATTGAGGGCGCTATGATAAGGAAAATAACATTGCGCCAGACGAGCTTCGGCTTCGGCTCTGGAAATTTTACCGGTCTGGATAATTTTTCCATCCGCAACAATACGCGGCAAAACCCCCAACCCTGCCGCCACACGCGAATTGGTATTTTGCAAAGCCACACCCTCAATCAAAGCCGGGTCCAGTTCAGAGGCAGCGCGATTGACATCAACATAGGCGCGCGAAAAATTTGCCGCCAGCATCGGTGCCCCGAATTCAGGGGCCAGTGCGATCAACCGGTCAACAAAAGCATCCTCGGATGATCGCAGTTCAGCAACCGTTAACGCCGATTTTTCAACAAATTCAGCAGGCAATCCATAGCCGCTATGGCAGGCATTAAAAACCGCGCAGGAAGACGCGGTTTTCGGGTAAACCAGACGATAAGGATGTTCCATCAACAAGCCGTTCAAAAATTGTTACACTTCAGCATAGAACAATCCTGACGTAATGCAAAAGGCCCTTGAACCCTGATGCGACTCAATTTATACAGCCCATCAGGCGGGCGTTGCGAATGCAGCGCTTGTTCGCTTTTCGGGTGTATAGCTCAGCGGGAGAGCACTTCGTTGACATCGAAGGGGTCACTGGTTCAATCCCAGTTACGCCCACCATTTTTAACAGGCGCAGATCGCGCCGCCGACAGGAGAGAGACTATGAAAGTCAAAAATTCGCTTCGCTCCCTTAAGGCGCGTCACCGCGATTGCCGCGTTGTGCGCCGTAAGGGCCGGGTTTATGTGATCAACAAAACCCAACCGCGTTTCAAAGCCCGCCAAGGCTGATTGAACCGTAATTCGGAACTTTTAAGGCCGGACATTGCGTCCGGCCTTTTTATTTGCGCTTGCGGGTCAGCGATTAACGCCCCAGCAAAAGCATTCTGATCATATCAGACGAAACATAGCCCGTCACCGGCAGGCGGCCGTCATCCTGATATTGGCGAATAGCATTTCGCGTTGCATTGTTGAAATTCCCGTCTGGCGTGCCAACCCGATAGCCCAATCCCGCCAAGCGCAACTCGATCAACAACCGCGAAGAATTATCCAGCCGCAACCGTTCTTCGGCACGTCGTGCATTATCATGGGGGTCTGGTTCATCAACTGCAAATTCCTGAATACGGACTTTTGCCAAACGGTTATACGTGCCTTCGGGAAAACGCCGCAAATAACGCTGATAGGCTTGTAATGTGTTCGTATCCACAGCGCGCAACCATTCATTTTGGTCATCATCGCGCAGCAATTCCAGCAGTTGATCACGGGCGCGGCCTGCAAATAACCCATCGGGGAACCGTTCTATATAGGCTTGTAAACCGGCAACCGTTCCCGCAGCACCGCTGCGCGCCCAAAAGGCCCGATCCCGGGTTTCCACTTCAAATCGCGCAGTATCAGCCAGAATATCCAAGCGCCGCACTTGTTCTGCATTCAGATAACCGGTTTCGGGAAACCGCTCGTCTTTTTGCCATTTGCCGATGGCATGGCGCGTCGCATTGCCAAACACCCCGTCGATCGAGCCCAATTCATGCCCCAGCAAGGTAAGATCAGCCTGAATGCTGCGCCGCTGATTACGCGAAAGCCCCAATGCTGATTCGATTTCGGCTGATGTGTCCACCCGTGGTGGCGGCGGCAAGCCGCCTTCTGCCAGGATCAGATCAATGGGGATGTCACCGTCAAAATCCAGTTGACGCCGGTTAGCTGATAAGGCCTGTAAGACAATGGTGTCCGGGTCAAGAAAATCTTGGGCAACCGCCCGCGCCACATCACGAACAGGCCCGCTGACCATCATCACATTATCCGGTATATTTGCGTTTGAAACACCCCGGCGCATTCCAGCTATATTGGCAAAATCCCTGTCCGCCATACCCAGAAATAAAACCGACTGTTCCGGCTTTTGGGCCAGCAATGCCAACAGGAAATTAACGGAAATACCATCAATTTCCAGCCCCGCCAGCGAGTCGTTTTGCGCGTCAACCGGCAAGACCCAGCTTTGCTGCCCAAAACTAACCACATGGCCGTTGATATGGATAACCGCGTTATCTGCATCCGCCAGCGCATCAGCAAATTCCGTTAGCAACCGTCGCAATTGAGCATTGGAGCGGTCGCGTCCGGCGAAGGTTTGAAAACCAGCATCTTGATAGGCCGTCAACAGGTCATTATGGGAACGCAAAGCATTTCGAACGTCAGGCCCGTTTTCGTAATTCTCAAAGGATAGGATCAATGCCAGATTTTGGGCTTTGCCTTGCATGGCTGTGAATACCAGCCCGAATACCATCACCGTTCTGAGAAATATTTTCATGATAACGCCCCCTATTTCCAAAACAGTGTAACAACCCCACCTAAAATGGCGACATCTCAGAGCCGTCACGCGCTGATTTTAGTCATATTTCCGCCGATCATCGATCACCAGCCCATCGTTTGGCAAGCTGCCAACAGCCACAATTTCTACTGTGCCACGTAATTTCAGCACCGACTGAACCGTATCGGAAATGGTCTCAGTGTTGGCAGCAGCAGCCTCAACCTGAACCAGCATAATATCCTGCTCGCCTTTACGTTCAACAATCACACGGGCTTTGACAATTTCCGGATGGGCAGCAACCAGTGCCGCAACCTGTTCGGGGCGCACAAACATGCCTTTGATCTTGGTGGTTTGGTCAGCGCGGCCCATCCAGCCTTTAATGCGCATGTTTGTGCGGCCACAGGGGCTGGTGCCAGCCAAAACCGCTGACAAATCTCCGGTAGCAAACCGGATCAATGGATAATCGGGGTTTAGCGACGTGACAATAACCTCACCAACCTCGCCCTCGGCCACTGGAATTCCTGTGCCGGAGGTGACGATTTCAACAATCACGCCCTCATCAACAATCATGCCTTCCATGGCTTGCGATTCATATGCGATATTGCCCAGATCAGCCGTTGCATAACATTGCAAACACTGGATGCCCCGATCGGCATATTCCGCCCGAAGACTGGGGAAAAGCGCGCCGCCGCCAACGCCAGCGCGGGTAATGCGTGACAGATCAACCCCCATTTCATCAGCCTTGTCCAAAATGATTTTTAGATAATCCGGCGTGCCAGCATAGGCCGTCACCCCCAGTTGGCTGGCTGCCTGAACCTGAAGTTCAGTCTGGCCGGTTCCGGCTGGAAACACCGTGGCCCCCACTGCTTTGGCAGCGCTTTCAAACATCAACCCCGCTGGTGTCAGGTGATAGGAAAAGCAGTTCTGCACCACATCAACGCTGCGCACCCCGCAGGCATGCAAAAACCGGCCCAACCGCCACCAATCATCACCGCGCCCTGCCGGTTCATAAATTGGCCCCGGGCTTTGGAATACATGGGCAAATTGGGTCGCAACAGCAAAGCCCCCAAAAGGCGGGTTCTGGGCCTGCGCCGCACCCAGTTCGGATTTTCGCAGCACGGGCAGCATTTGCAATGCGGCGCGATCCGTAACATTTGCACTATCCACCAACGCCAGACGCGCCGCCATCGCTGGCGCATTGGTGACAGCATTATTGATCTGCGCAGGTAACATCATCCGCATCGCCGCAGCGCGTTCATCCGCAGAACGGATTTCCAGTTTGTCAAAAAATTCTGGCATCAGATATCCCATCCAAAAAATCTTTGGGGCCGCAATTTAATTCAAAGAAAAATTGTGTCGAAATCAGCTCAGCCATCTTTTGCGCCGCCGATAAGACCGCACATCGCGAAATGACTTGCGGCCTTTGTCAGACATGCCCAGATAAAATTCTTTGACATCGGGGTTTTCGCGCAGTTCATCCGCAGGGCCTTCCATCACCACACGCCCCGATTCCAGAATAAAGCCTTTATGGGCAAAGCGCAGCGCCACATTTGTGTTTTGTTCAGCGATTAAAAACGACACGCCCTCGACCTCATTCAGGTTTTTAACAATGCCGAAAATTTCCTCAACCAGTTGCGGCGCCAGCCCCATGCTTGGTTCATCCAGCAACACGGTTTCAGGGTTGCTCATCAAAGCACGGCCAATCGCAACCATTTGCTGCTCCCCGCCCGAAGTATAGCCCGCCAAAGATTTGCGCCGGTCTTTCAGGCGCGGAAAATAGTTGTAAACCAGATCAAGGCTTTGCTTGATCGCGGCCTTGCCGTCGCGGCGCGTATAGGCCCCCGTCATCAGGTTTTCATCCACGGTCAGATGTTCAAAAACATGCCGACCTTCCATCACCTGTATCACACCGGATTTCACCAGTGTCGCCGGATCAAGCCTGTCAATCGGCTTACCGCGATAGGTGATCGACCCTTTGGTCACATCGCCACGTTCAGCCCGCAGCAAGTTAGAAATTGCTTTTAGGGTGGTGGTTTTACCCGCGCCATTGCCCCCCAGCAACGCGGTTATACCGCCCTTGTCCAACGTCAGGCTAACACCTTTCAGCACCAGAATGACGCTACTATAAATCACTTCGATGTTGTTCACATCCAACAAAACTTCTGTGTTGTCACCGGTATCTAACATCGTATTTCCTTCAATTGCCCCTCCCGACAGAATTGCCGGAAGGGGTGCTTTATTTTAGCTACATTGGCTTTCAATGTTGTTTTCAGCCGCATAAGCCGCCGAATCCGCTTCGATCAGCGGTTGGATCACGTCCATATCCGATGGCACAAACCCAGTGATCAATGACCATTCCTGCGCAGTTGCATCCCATTCAGCAACCGCACCAAGACCCGGACCGCCGTGGTTTTTACAGCTTACGTTGAAATTCGGACCAAAGCCTTGCAGGCCAATCGCCGCCATGCTTTCGTCGGAAATAACCAGATTTTCCAAACCATCGCGCATCATTGCCGCATCAATCTGGGCAACGCCGTGCATTTCCTGCGCTACTTTAACAGCCTCGGCTGCCAGCATCGCGCCATACATGCCACGGTTATACAGCACCGTGCCGACATTATCGCCCGAGCCTGCCGCCAGACCTGCATCAACCACATAGGTTTGCAAATCATCAAACATCGGGAAATCGGTACCCATAGCGTGGAAAGTCAACGCTTTGTAACCATCAGCCGCCATACCAGCGGGGATCACGTCATTTTCAGAACCGGACCACCAGATGCCCATGAAGTTTTCCATTGGGAAGCGCACATTGGCAGCTTCTTGAATGGCAACCTGGTTCATAATGCCCCAGCCCCAAAGCAGCGCATAATCTGGACGCTCACGACGAATTTGTAACCATTGAGATTTTTGCTCTTGGCCTGGGCTGTCAATTGGCAGCAATGTCAGATCAAAACCATGGATTTCAGCCAAAGCTTCAAGGGTTGGAATGGGTTCTTTGCCATAAGCAGAGTTATGATAAAGCAGGGCAATGGTTTTGCCCGAAAGATCCCCATCATTTTCCGCCAACATATAGTTCACAGCAATGGAGGCCCCGTTCCAGTAATTTACCGGAAAGTTGAAAACCTGTTTAAACACATCGCCATTGGCAACGGATGTTCGACCATAACCGGTGGTCAGCATTGGAATACCGTCAGCAGTCACGCGCGGGATCAACTGATAGGCCATACCGGTTGAAAGCGGTTGATAGATCAGCGCGCCCGAACCTTTGGTGGCCTCATAACACTCAACGCCTTTTTCGGTCGAATAGCCGGTTTCGCATTCATTCACCACGGTCATTACACCGCCAATGCCGCCATCACGTTCATTCAACAACGTCATATAATCCGCGAATCCATCTGCGACCTCGGAACCATTGGCACCGAATGGGCCGGTGCGATAGCTTAGGCTTGGGAATACCAGTTGGGCCAATACCGGCCCTGCGACCATGGTGGCCGCGACAGCAATTACTGCCAATTTGGTTAGTTTCATGTCTTTCCTCCCTTTAGGTTTGACATCGTGTTAATGCTCCGGCTTTTTTTACCGATCGCGTTTTTTGGCCTATCCTAATGCGGAAAAGGCCATAATCTGAGTTTTGCCTTGGCAAACCGCCACAATTGCGCGATTCCCCTTGGTTCAAGAATTAAGGTTACCATAATAAACAGCCCAATCAGGACAAATTCCATATGCGCAGCAATATCAATCGGAAAGCTTAGTTGGTTAACCATGATATTCTTAAGCAGCACTGGCATCAGAACCAAAAATGCCGCCCCAATAAAGCTGCCAAAAATCGTGCCTAGCCCGCCGATGATGATCATAAACAACAGCAGAAATGATTTTTGGATGCCAAAGGCTTCGCCAACTTCAATGGCGCCAAGGTAAACCGAAAAGAACAAAGACCCTGACACACCAATAAAAAACGAACTGACCGCAAAAGCCAAAAGCTTGGTTTTGAACGGATTCACCCCGATGATTTCAGCCGCAATATCCATATCGCGAACCGCCATCCAACTGCGCCCTATTCGGCCACGGGTCAGGTTGCGGGCCAACCATGCCAGCCCGACCACCAACACCAGACAGAACAGGTATTTTGCGGCAGCGCTTGCGGTTGCACCGGTGACTTCAAAGCCAAAAACCTCACGCGCGGGGGCGGTGATCTGGCCCGAAGCGGAATAGTTGTAAAACCAGCCAAATTTATTGAACATCCAGACCAGAAAAAACTGCGCTGCCAATGTCGCCACCGCCAGATAAAACCCTTTGATGCGCAGACTTGGCAAGCCAAAGATCAGCCCGACCATGGCCGTGACGCCACCCGAAAGCAGCACAATGACAAACATATTAAGATCAGGAAAAGAGGTCATCAGCTTATAGGCCGTATAGGCCCCCACCGCCATAAACCCGCCAGACCCAAGGCTGATTTGCCCGCAATATCCACCCAGAATATTCAAGCCCAAAGCCGCGATTGACCAGACCAGAAACGGAATTAAAATCGCATTGGCCCAATAATCATTGATGAAAAACGGAATAACCCCAAATGCCACGGCCATCAAAAGGTAAAAGCCATACCGATCCAGCTTTAGTGGAAAGGTCTGGCTATCTTCGACATAGGTTTTCTTGAAATCACCTGCTTCGCGGTAAAACATATCTACACCCTCTCAATTATTTTCTCGCCAAACAGACCCTGCGGCCTGAAGACAAGAAAAATAAGGGCCAGCACATAGGCAAACCAGTTTTCAGTTGCGTTCATCGTGAATCCCATCGCATCACCAAACCAGCTGGAACTCACGATAAATTCAAATACTTTTTCGCCTACGCCAATGATCATGCCGCCGATAATTGCACCCGGAATAGACGTAAACCCGCCCAGCATCAGCACCGGCAGGGCCTTGAGGGTAATCAGGCTTAATGAGAACTGAACCCCTGATTTGGCCCCCCACATAATGCCCGCCACCAGTGCCACAACGCCGGCGATTGACCAGACAATCACCCAAATGGTGCGCAAGGAAATACCAACCGACATAGCCGCCTGATGGTCATCTGCCACCGCCCGCAATGCCCGTCCGGTTTTGGAATATTGTGAAAAAACCGTCAGAACCACCACCAGCATGGTTGCAATGATCGCGGCGGTTATGTCGAGCTTATCAATGAAAAACCCAAAAAACCTGTCTGTGCCAAGGCCGGAAGTGGCATTTTCAATAAACAATGACCCGCCTTGCGGCAGCCCCGGAATGCCCAGTGCTGGCATTGCCATATCAATAACCTTGAGGTCGGAACCCCACATCAGGTCGCCAAAACCTTCCATAAAATAGGCCAGACCGATGGTGGCCATAAACAGAATTACAGGGTCTTGGTTGATCAGGAATTTCAGCAATAACCGTTCAACCAGCCATGCAAACAGGATCATCACACAAACGGTCAGCAATATCGCCAACAGGGCCGGAACCTCCCAGCCAAAATATTTGATATCCGTGCCAAAAGTGGCATTGATCAGATGATAAAACGGTATCTGGCCCTTTTGGATCGACACCAAAGTCATGGCCCCGAACAGGGCCATCACGCCTTGCGCATAATTAAACACACCCGATGCCTTAAAAATCAGCACAAATCCAAGCGCCACCAGCGAATACATAATACCGGTCATCAGCCCGTTCATCGCGGCCTCAATGCCATAAAGAAATTGGTCTAACATTTAGTTTTGTCCTCGCATGGCTTCACAGGCATATCTTAAAGAAACAACGGAATCGCCATTTGAAGTAGCGGTGTCCTCGAGTAAGATCATTTCTAAGTAAATTGTTTCAGCTATTGCATTCCCGGAACCCCTAAGGCTGAAAAGGATAATTCTATTGTCATCAAGACAAAGAATCGCCTGCCTTGTTGTCTCCATTACGAGCATGCTATTTTGTTCAATTATTCCGTCAAGAAATGCATCAAACCATATGATTAATTCTGCACTTAGGGCCGCGCTACCCTTATTTGTTAAATCGGGCATTCTTACGAACAATTCTGTCGAAGCATAGATACGGCAGGCAACCAGTTTTTCTGTATCCGAAGCGCCATCAACAGCCTTGACTGCACGAACCGAAACAATAAAGTCACTTCCCTTGGTTCGGATGATTATTTTACGGGCAGTTTTATTTATAGGATAGCTCGAAACATTGCCCGCTGCAGGAACAATGCTATCGATGCTCTGCTCTATCAAAACCGTTTGGCACTGCTCCACAAACTGTTCCAACATGCGATGATCAAATACCATGCTTTGTGCTGAAACTTGTCCCACACCCATAGTCGCCAACACCCCCCCTAGAAAAACCGCCAATATTTTGCTATTTTTTATCATATCAATCATTAGCGACACCCAGATATGCATCAATAACTGCTTGATCATTGCGCACTTCGTCCGGTGTGCCATCGCCGATTTTTGCGCCGTAATCCATCACCACCACCCGGTCGGAAATATCCATCACCACGCCCATATCGTGTTCAATCAGCGCAATCGTGGTGCCAAATTCATCATTCACATCCAGAATAAACCGGCTCATGTCTTCTTTTTCTTCGACATTCATGCCCGCCATCGGTTCGTCCAACAGCAGCAATTTTGGCTGCGCAGCCAAGGCACGGCCCAGCTCCACCCGTTTTTGCAATCCGTAGGGCAGTGCACCAACAGGGGTTTTGCGGATCGCCTGAATTTCCAGAAAATCAATAACCTTTTCAACAACCTCCCGGTTTTCAACCTCTTCACGCTCGGCGGGGCCTTTCCAGATCGCCTGCCAGAACAGGTTGGTTTTCATGTGGGTCAAACGGCCGGTCATGATGTTGTCCAGCGTGCTCATCCCCTTGAACAGCGCGATATTTTGAAAGGTGCGCGCGATGCCCTGATGGGCGATTTGATAAGGTTTCATCGGTTTGCGTTTTTCACCGTGGAAAAATATCTCGCCCTCTTGCGGGTGATAAAACCCGTTGATGACGTTGAGCATGGAAGATTTCCCAGCCCCGTTCGGGCCGATAATTGCCCTGATCTCGCCCTCACGAATATCAAAGGTAATATCCTTGATCGCGGTGACGCCACCAAAACGCAGCGAGATGTTTTTCATCTCCAGCATTGGCGGGCCAATGGTGCGACCGTCCTCGGTTACATATGAATCCTTTGAATCCTTCATGCCGCCACCATCTTCACATCGCGAAGTTCCAGTGTCGCACTAATCGAACCTTTGCGCCCGTCTTCATAAGTGACCTCGGTTTCAGTGCTGATAGACTTGGACCCATCATAAAGCGCCCCGATCAAATCATCGTATTTATCCGCCACAATTTTGCGGCGCACCTTGCGGGTGCGGGTCATTTCACCGTCATCCGCATCCAGTTCCTTGTGCAAAACCAAAAACCGGTTGATCTGACAACCTGACAACATCGGGTCTTTGGCGATGGATTGATTGACTTCTTCAATATGCTCCTGAATGGCGCCGTAAACTTCGAGATGCGCAGCCAAATCCTGATAGGAAGTGTAGGACACATTGTTGCGTTCCGCCCAGTTGCCCACCGCCCCCAGATCAATATTGATAAACGCCGTGCAACTGTCGCGGCCATCACCAAACACCACGGCTTCCAGAATATTGGGATAGAATTTCAGTTTGTTTTCAACAAATTTGGGCGCAAACATGCTGCCATCCGCCATTTTGCCAACGTCCTTAGCCCGGTCGATGATTTTCAGATGACCGCTGCTTTCCTCAATATATCCGGCATCGCCAGTGGCAACCCAGCCTTCCTTGTCTTTTGTATCAGCGGTGCTTTCGGGGTTTTTGTAATATTCAACAAACACCCCGGGCGAGCGGTAGAACACCTCGCCGCTATCAGCGATTTTAAGCTCCACCCCCGGACCGGGAATGCCAACCGTGTCAGCCCGGACCTCACCATCCGGCTGCAATGTAATAAACACCGATGCTTCGGTCTGGCCGTATAGCTGTTTCAAATTGATACCCAGCGCCCGATAAAACTCAAAAATCTCCGGCCCGATGGCCTCGCCTGCAGTATAGCCGACGCGGACTTTTGACAAGCCAAGGGTGTTTTTCAATGGCGAATAGATCAGAAAATCACCGATGCGATATTTCAGCCGATCTGCAAATGACACAGGCTTGCCATCCAGTATATCCGGCCCAACGCGTTTGGCATGGGCCATATATCTGCGGAACCACCAACGTTTTAATTTGCTGGCGTCCTCAATGCGAATCAAAACATTGGTCAGCAGCCCCTCAAAAAACCGAGGCGGCGCAAAGAAATAGCTGGGGCCGATTTCGCGCAGATTAGCCTGCATGGTTTCAGGGCTTTCGGGGCAAGCCACACAAAACCCTGTCCAGCAACATTGGCCGATCGAAAAAATAAAATCGCCAACCCAGGCCATGGGCAAATAGGCCAACACCGAATCTCCGGCGCTCAGGTTATCAAATTCGGAACTGGAAATGCTGGAGGCAATAATATTGGTATTGCTTAACACAACACCTTTGGGTTTGCCGGTGGTGCCAGATGTATACAGCATCACGCAGGTGCTATCCTCATCCAGCTTGGCTTGCCGGCCCGCCAATACTGGCGAAAGGTGCTGGTTTCCCGCACGCCCTTGCGCCTGCACTTCTTCATAGCTGGTCAAGTTGGTATGGTCGTATTTCCGCAACCCGCGCTTGTCGAGATAAATAATTTGCTCAACATTCGGGGCTTGGTCGGAAATTTCCAGAACTTTATCGACCTGCTCCTGATCTTCGGCAATCACAAACCGTGCGCCACAATGGCCCAGCACATAGGCCATTTCCTCAGCATTGGCGTCTTGATATAGCGGCACAGGAATGGCCCCTGCCGATTGCGCCGCCAGCATTGCCCAATAAAGGTAAGGTCGATTGCGGCCAATAATGGCGACATGGTCACCCTCATTGAGGCCCAGCGCCACATATCCCATCGCCAGCGCATTGACGTTTTGCGCCACTTCAGCCCAGTTCCAGCTTTGCCAGATGCCGAATTCTTTTTCACGATATGCAGGAAGCTCCGCCCATTGGACCGCGTTACGCGCAAGCAATTTGGGGAACGTGTCCAGCCCATCGGGCAGAACCTTGTTCTTAGCCAATTCGTATCCTCCCTAAGCGAAGTTTCCTTCGCCAAATTCCGTTGATGCGCGTTGGCACCTCATGCGCAATTTAATTGCGTCACAACCACAGACTAACAATAATATTTCGTCTGACAACCCCTTCAATTGAACCCTTGTTCATTTATAATAAGGCCGACACCCTTTAGATTTTTTGCAAAACCTGCCAAGGATTGTCAAACGGGTTGCGTCTTACATTTAGGACCATATGGATTATTCGAGCGAAAAACTGGCGGGGATGGCTGGATCAGGCGACGCTGACGCGTTCCGAACCCTGCTGGAACGCCACTATGACCTGATGTATCGGGTGGCATATCGCACGCTCGGACAACAAGCAGATGCGGAGGATCTGGTGCAGGAAATTTGTGCAACATTGCCAAAGAAACTTGGCAGTTTTAAGGCTGACAGCAAATTCGAAAGCTGGCTTTATCGGGTTGTGGTAAATGCTGGCCGTGACCTGATGCGCAGACGCGGTGCACAGGCCCGTGCCGCTGATGGCTGGGGAGATGTTGAATTGATGCAACGCGAAACGGCTGTCGAGAAGTCCGAAAACATGACTTGGCTTACCCGCGCAATGTCGCGACTTTCCCCTGAATTACGCGAAACCGTGGCGTTGGTTTTGGGTGAGGAAATGACCCATAAAGCCGCCGGAAAAGCGCTTGGCCTGTCCGAAGGTTCAATCAGTTGGCGCATGTCCGAAGTCAAAAAGGAACTTAGGCAAATGGCGCTAGATGAGGAGATGTTGCAATGAGTGATGACCTAGACAAACTCGCCGCATTGCTGCGCGATGATATTCCACCCCCGTCAAAAACCGCCAAAATGGCAGCAATTTCCGCTGGCATGGACGCATTCGAAAAAAATTCGGAAAATTTCCAAGGATCAGCCGATGCTGCGCGTCCTATCCATAACCGCCCCAAAACGGGTCGCGGAATATTGGAAGGATTTAAGGATATGTTTAAGCAATTAACTGGCCGTCAAATCATGCTCGGCACCGCAAGTTTTGCAACCATTGCGCTGGCAGTGGTGATCACACAAAATATCGAATTCAACAGCACAACCGCGCCCGATGTCGACTTTTTGGGTGGTGCCGATACCGCCTTTGGAAATCTGTCCGAATCCAAGACCGATCTTCAACAAAGGCAAGAAATCGCGCAGCCTGGTGAACAAGACATCAATCAACGTCGGGCCCCAATCACCGAAGAGCTGGCGCAGGCGGCGCCACTAAATGCCGATATTAGCGCAATTGCACCACAGCCACTAGTGAGAGAGATGGTTGAGGCCGAAGTAAATTCGCGCGAAGAGGCGACTAACAGCGGGCTTAATCAACGGCCTCCTCCGGTTGCCCCGAGACTCAACGCGGTCCTAGGTGATTTTGTTGTAGCAACTGATCTCGAAAGCCGAGGTTTTGCGGCGGCGCCAGAAGCCACTCGCGATCAGTTCGCCGGCGAACCTGTCAGCCCCTTAAAAACAACACTGGACGAGCCGGTTTCGACCTTTTCCATTGATGTTGATACCGCCTCTTACAGCTTTGTTCGCAATTCAATTCTGAACGGATATTTGCCTAATCCTGACGCCGTGCGCACCGAGGAAATGATCAATTATTTCAATTATGATTATCCACTGCCAGCCGCGGGCGAAGCGCCGTTTACATCTTCGGTTACGGTTACCGAAACCCCGTGGAACCCCGACACGCAACTGTTGCATATCGGTATCCAAGGCTATGAGCTGGCCGCATCGGAACGCCCGCCGGTTAATCTGGTTTTCTTGATTGATACCTCCGGCTCGATGTCCGACCCCAACAAATTACCGCTGCTAATCCAAAGCTTCCGCCTGATGCTAAGCGAGCTGAATGACCAAGACAGCGTCGCGATTGTCACCTATGCAGGGTCCGCTGGTATGGTGCTGGAACCAACCCCGGCATCCGAGCGCAGCAAGATTTTGCGCAGCCTTACACAATTGCATTCGGGTGGCTCCACCGCTGGCCAAGCTGGCTTACAACAAGCCTATGCTTTGGCACAAGAAATGGCAGATAACGGCGATACCAGCCGCGTCATTCTGGCCACAGACGGCGATTTTAATGTTGGAATTTCTGACCCAAAACAGCTGAAAACCTTTATCGAGGAAAAACGCGATACCGGTATTTACCTATCAATCCTCGGCTTTGGTCAGGGCAATTATAACGACGCGCTAATGCAAACACTGGCCCAAAACGGTAACGGCACTGCCGCCTATATTGACACCTTGGCCGAGGCCCAAAAAGTGCTGGTTGACCAGATCGGCGGCGCATTGTTCACCATCGCGCAGGATGTCAAAATTCAGGTGGAGTTTAACCCGTCCGAAGTCGCCGAATACCGCTTGATCGGTTATGAAACCCGCGCCTTGGCGCGCGAGGATTTCAACAATGACGCCGTCGATGCAGGCGACATTGGTGCAGGTCATTCGGTAACCGCGCTCTATGAAATCACCCCGGTCGGGTCATCTGCGATCAGCAATGATCCGCTGCGCTATGGTGATGCCGAACCGCTGCCTGAAAGTAATGGCGAGTTGGCATTCCTGAAGCTGCGTTATAAAAACCCCGGCGAAAGCACCTCGATTTTGCTCACTACGCCTGTGTTTGCCGATGCAGATGCAGGGCTGGGATCTGAGGTTGATTTTGCCGCTGCCGTGGCTGGTTTCGGGCAATTGTTGCGCGGTGATACCCGGCTTGGCGATTGGTCATTTGATGATGTGGTGGCGCTGGCCAATGCAGCAAAAGGCGATGATACATTTGGCTATCGTGCTGAATTCATCCGTCTGGTTCGACTGGCTGAAACCGCGCAATAACGCTGGCAAAGCTGCTAATTTCACGCAGCAATCAAGTTAAACAAAACGCCCTCGCTTTTTGCGGGGGCGTTGAATGGTTTTCAGCCAGAAAATCTATGTGGTTTGCCGCGCCCCGAAAATAGCCGACCCGACCCGAATATGGGTGGCCCCAAGGGCAATCGCGCTTTCAAAATCGCTGCTCATCCCCATGGAAAGCCCCGCCAACCCGTTGCGCTTGGCCATTTTGGCCAGCAAGGCAAAATGCAGGCTGGGTTCTTCATCGATGGGCGGTATAACCATCAGCCCCGCAATGGGCAGGTCAAACTCATTGCGGCACTGGCTGATAAACCCATCCAGATCAGCGGGCAGAACCCCTGATTTTTGCGGCTCTTCGCCGGTATTTACCTGAACAAACAGTTGCGGCGCGCGGCCAAGCGCCTGAATTTCAACGCTAAGTTTACGCGCCAGTTTGGGCCGATCAACGGTGTGAATGGCATCAAACAACATCAAAGCAGGCTTTACTTTGTTGGTTTGCAACGGCCCGATCAAATGCAAATCAACATCTGAATAGTGTTCACGAAACCCGGGCCATTTGCCGCTGGCTTCTTGAACCTTGTTTTCGCCAAAAACCCGCTGCCCGTGATCCAGCACCAAAGCAACCCGCGCATCTGGCTGAACCTTTGAAACCGCGATTAGCGTAATATCATCTTTGGCGCGATTGGCCTTTGCCAGCCCATTATCAATTCGGTGCTGAATTTCCAATAAGGACATTTTGCGCTCCGGCATGTCGGATTGGTTTGACCAAAGAAAAAGGGCGGGCTGTTCGGCCCGCCCTTTCTATAATTCTAGTCTTTTCAGATTAGAAAGAAGCAGTGATAAAGACAGAGATGCCGTCTTTGTACTCAGGACCGGAGATTTCGTCTGCATTTGCATAAGAAACAGTGGCCGTGATGTTGTCGTTTACAGCATAGTCCATGCCAACATAGTAAGAAGTTGTATTGGTATCAGCAATCGCTGCGCCGCGATTACTTGTTTCCGAAAGGACCTCTACGCCTACGTTGAAAGTCAACTGGTCATTAAAGGCATAACCAACATCTACACCATATGACTGATCCGAGTCGATGCCAAATACAGCAGCTGTGTGGGTTCCGTCCCCATCAAGGTCGGTGACATCGGTCCCCTGCCAGCCTTGGTCTACGGTGTTTTCATAGTAAGCCGCCACTGTAAGTGCGCCAGTAGAATATTCAGCGCCAACACCGAAAGCCGAACCAGCAAAGCCGTTTTCTGCATAAAAAGCAGAAAAGCTAAGCGCGTCACTAACTTCATATCCCAGCTCTAAGGCATAAGAATTTTCTGTGATGATAGGGCTAGTGAGAACAGCACCACCACCCACTATGGTGGCATCCGTGTCATCCATATCCAACTCTATATCATAAACTGTCGCGCCCAGAGTGATGTAAGAAACACCAACGGAAAAAGCGCCGAAAGTTGAGTCTGCGCTAAGTGCCAATGCTTCGTTCTGACCGCCAGTGACACCTTCGTCATAACCAAGGCCCAGTTCAAATGAACCAAAGCTTGCGCCAAGACCAACGTTCATGCCATCGTCACATGTGCCGTTGCTAACACCACTACAGCCAACTGCCAGGCCAAAGTTGCCGAATTCAATCATCGCACGAACATCTTCGTCACCGTCGTGGTTTTCAACATCACGAACCAAGCCATCACGGTCAGCATAAAAGTACTCAGAAGCACCTTCATCCCCCAGATCGCCGAACTTCAAAGAAGATGACAGATTACTGCCAGTGTAAGTGATTTCAACAGTGATTGGGTTAAGGTCTGTTCCGCCGTTGTTGAACCAGTCGCCCAATTGAACGGTCACTTCTGCAGTGACATTGTCGCCCAGATCAACAGCACCAGTCAGGTCCAGATCAGCTTCCCAGAACAGGCCGCCTTCGATTATATCATTATAACCAGCGGTCATTTCGCCGGAGAAGCTAACGCCAGTGTGGGCAGCGGCCGAAGCCATGCCAGCTGCTGCAACTGCAAAGGCAACCAGAGCTGTTGTAGTAAAGAGAACGTTTTTCATCGTTTTTCCTCATTTTATATTAAAATTACATTTACCAAATCCGGATTGCCCGAAAGGAGTAAGCCTTTATTCATGCATCACAGCCCTTGGGTCAAGCAACCCAAAACCAATCAAGCATATGTTTTGCCACCTGTTGCAGCCATGTCACAGTTTTGCGCCATTCCCCACTTGTTCCAATAGGGTGGAGCAGATAATAGGGGCGCGACACACCAAAATAAGGCGTCTTGATAGAATCGCCAATACAGGAGCCAAACCCTATGTCTCGTTATAATGCCCATGTGGCGGAACCCAAATGGCAACAAAAATGGCAAGAGGCTGAGGTTTTCAAAGCGTTGCGCGATGAATCCCGGGAAAAATATTATGTGTTGGAGATGTTCCCCTACCCAAGCGGCGTTTTGCATATCGGTCATGTGCGCAACTACACCATGGGCGATCTGACTGCACGCTATAAGCGCGCCAAAGGCTTTAACGTGTTTCACCCGATGGGCTGGGATGCGTTCGGGATGCCCGCTGAGAACGCCGCCATGAAAAACAACACCCATCCCAGCGCCTGGACCCGTCAAAACATTGCCGAGATGAAAACCCAGTTTGCCGCCCTTGGCTTATCGCACGATTGGTCCCATGAGTTTGCCACCTGTGATCCGGAATATTACGGCCAGCAACAAGCATTGTTCCTCGATTTTCTAGAGGCAGGTCTGGCCTATCGCAAAAACGCCTCCGTCAACTGGGACCCCGTCGATATGACAGTGCTAGCCAATGAACAGGTCGAAAATGGCCGTGGCTGGCGCTCGGGCGCATTGGTGGAGCGCAAAGAACTTACGCAATGGTTTTTCAAGATCAGCGATTATTCCGAAGAATTGTTATCGGCGCTGGATGGTCTGGATAAATGGCCAGACAAAGTCCGCTTGATGCAGAAAAACTGGATTGGCAAATCGCAAGGCCTGCAATTCAAGTTTGAAACCATCGGCGCGCCAAAGGGGTTTGAACAGCTAGAGGTCTATACAACCCGCCCAGACACCCTGTTTGGTGCCAGCTTTGCCGCCATTTCTGCCGATCATCCCTTGGCCAAAGCATTGGAATCCGATCCGGCCGTGGCTGCGTTCAACGCGGAATGCCGCCAGATGGGCACGTCAGCTGAAGAAATGGAAAAGGCGGATAAAATCGGGTTTGATACCGGCATAAAAGTCAAACACCCGTTTGAAGACTCTAAGGAACTGCCGGTCTATATCGCCAATTTTATCCTGATGGATTACGGCACCGGCGCCATTTTCGGCTGCCCTGCCCATGATCAACGCGACATAGATTTTGCCCGCAAATATAATCTGGAGGTAACGCCGGTTGTCTCACCCGATGGCAAAAATTATGAAATCGGCACCGAGGCATTTCTGGACAGCGGCATCTTGATCAACTCAGATTTTCTGAATGGCATGGATATTGATACCGCCAAAGCCGAAGTCATCAACCGTATTGAAAAATCAAGCATGGGCGAAGGCAAAACCAATTACCGCCTGCGCGACTGGGGCATTTCGCGCCAGCGTTATTGGGGATGTCCGATTCCGGTGGTGCATTGCTCAACCTGTGGCGTGGTTCCCGAGAACAAGGAAAACCTGCCGATAAAATTGCCCGAGGATGTCACCTTCGACAAACCGGGAAACCCACTCGACCGTCACCCGACATGGCGCGAAGTTGACTGCCCGAAATGCGGCGCAGCAGCCCAGCGCGAAACCGACACCATGGACACTTTTGTTGACAGCTCATGGTATTTCGCCCGTTTTACCTCCGATAAATCCGCCAGCCCAACCAGCAAGGCAGACGCACAATACTGGATGAACGTCGACCAATATGTCGGCGGCATCGAACATGCCATCCTGCACCTGCTCTATTCACGGTTTTTCGCCCGCGCCATGGCCAAAACCGGCCACCTGCCGGAAACAGCGATTGAACCGTTTAATGCATTGTTTAACCAAGGCATGGTTTGCCACGAAACATACTCGACACCTGACACCAAAGGTCGCCCGATCTGGCACTCGCCGGACGAGATTATACAAAAAGACAGCAAAACAACCCTGCGCAGCACTGGCGAAACCGTCACCGTTGGCCCCTCAATCAAAATGTCAAAATCCAAACGCAACACCGTTGATCCGCTGGAACAGATCGAACAATACGGGGCCGATACCAGTCGCTGGTTCACCCTGTCCGACAGTCCGCCCGAACGGGATGTGGAATGGACAACCTCGGGCGCTGAGGCATCATGGAAACACCTGCAACGCGTCTGGCGACTGGCTGATGAAATCAGCCAATGTGCCGAGGAACCCCCCAAAGGGGGTGACGAGGCACAAGCCCTGTTAAAAGCCACCCATCACGCGATCAACGATGTGACACACGGGTTTGAAAATTTCGCTTTTAACAAATCTATCGCCAACCTGTATGAATTCACCAGCGCATTGGCCAAATCCAAGGCGGGCAATGCTGAAAAGCGCGAGGCCATGAAAATCATGGCCCTGTTGATGCAACCCATCACCCCGCACCTGTCCGAGGAAATCTGGGAATTGCTGGGTGGAGAGGGCATGGCGGTAAACGCGCCATTCCCCATTGCCGATCCAACCCTGCTGGTTGAAAATACCATCACCCTGCCGATCCAGATCAACGGCAAACGCCGCTCGGAAATCTCGGTGCCAAAAGACATGCCAAAGTCCGAGGTTGAAAAACTGGCGCTGGCAGATCATGCTGTGATCAAGGCTTTGGATGGCAACCCCCCAAAAAAGCTGATCATCGTGCCGGGCAGGATTATCAATGTCGTTATATAACCGCCGAAATTTCCTGATACTGGCGCCGCTGGCGCTCGGCGCTTGTGGTTTTACGCCGATATTTGGCCGTGGCACTGCCGCCGAATCGCTAATCGGCAAAATTGCGCTGGGTCCGTTTGATGACCGCATGGGCTTTGAATTTAATGAACGGTTAGAAGACAGGCTGGGCCGCGCCGACCAACCGCTTTACCAGCTTGATGTGATTATCTCGGTCAATTCGGTGGGTCTGGCGATTACCCAAGACAACTCGATCACCCGCTTTAACCTAACGGCCGAAGCCGACTTTGCCCTGACCCGCATTGAGGATAGCAATCTTGTATTGACCGATATTGTGCGCTCTTTCACCGCCTATAGCGCCACGGCCACCGCTTTTGCCACTTTTGTTTCGGAACGCGACGCCAACCGGCGTTTGGCTGTGGCTTTGGCTGACCAGATCGCCACGCGCATCGCTAGCAGCGCTAACAGCTTTGTGCAATGAAGCTGTCAGCGCGGGATTCTGTCGGGTTTTTTGACAGACCAGACCTGTCCAAAGCCGCTATTTTATTGTTTGGCCCCGATGCCATGCGCATATCCTTAAAACGAAAAACCCTTGTGGATAACTTGCTTGGCCCCAAGGGTGACGAAGAAATGCGGCTCACCCGGGTGGATGCCGCCAGTTTGCGCAAATCTGCCGCTGAATTGATTGATGGTCTAAAAGCCAGCGGCTTTTTCCCCGGCCAGCACGTGGTGCTGATTGAGGGTCTGACAGACGCCACCACCAAATCCGTTGAAATAGCGCTGCAAGACTGGCAACAAGGGGATGCCATTCTGGTGGCCACCGCTGGCCAGCTTAACGCCCGCTCAAAACTGCGCAAAGCCTTTGAATCAGCGCGTAACGCTTATGCAATCGCCATTTATGCAGACCCGCCCGGGCGCGCAGAAATTGAATTAGTCAATCTAACCCCTGACGCCATGCAAGATATTATCACCCTTGGCCAAGCCCTTGATCCCGGCGATTTTGCCCAAACGGTTGAAAAAATATCACTGTATACCCTGAACCAAAACGACCCGGTTTCCAGCGAGGACATCACCAATTGTGCCCCCGCAGTTACCGATGCAGCCATGGATGATGTGATCCGCGACATGGCTGACGGACAGCCCCAACGCATTGGCCCGCAAATGCAAAGGCTGGCGGGCCAAGGCGTTAACCCGACCACATTATGCATCGCCGCCACCCGCCATTTTCGCCAGCTTCACGCCGCGGCCAGTTCTGGCGATAGCCCGCAAAACGCGCTTTCAAACGCCCGCCCGCCGGTATTTGGCCCGCGCCGCGACCAGATGACCCGACAAATCCGTGGCTGGGGCACGCAACGGTTGGAAAAAGCGCTGGAGGTCTTGATGGAAACCGATCTTATGTTACGTTCCTCGCAGCCCGTTCCGGCCTTTGCCGCAACCGAACGCAGTTTTATCCGCATCTCCATGATGCGCCCCAGCTAAGGAAATATAATGTATCAGGTTATCGGCACCGCGCGTTCTCGGTCAATCCGGGTTTTCTGGATGTTGGAGGAGTTGGGGCAGGAGTACGAAATCCTTGCCCACGGCCCCCATAGTAATGAAATCAAGGCAGTTAACCCGTCAGGCAAAGTGCCTGCCTTAATTGTTGACGGCACCACCATGCTGGATTCGGTTGCCATCATGCAATTTCTAGCGGATCGCCATGAAAACCTAACTTATAAAGCCGGAACCATTCAACGCGGCATCCAAGACAGTTTCACCCATTTTGCGCTGGATGAAATAGACGGGCCATTATGGACCGCCGGAAAGCACAGCTTTGTTTTGCCTGAAAAACTGCGCGTGCCTGCGGTAAAAGAAACCGCCAAGGCGGAATTCAAACGCGCCATGAAAACCTTAGAAACCCGTTTGGGGGATAATGAATTTGTCATGGGGGATAAAATCACTGTGCCAGACATTTTAATCGGCCATTGCGCGGGCTGGGCCAAAAACATCAAATATGACCTGCCCGAAGGCAAGCTGGGAGATTATTTTGACAGGGTGCGCTCAAGGCCAGCGCTTAAGCGTGCTTTGGTAAAATCAGCCTAAGGCAAGGCACCATTAATCCTCGGTCCAGCCTTGGTCCAGATGGCTGCCGTCACAAAACGGTTTATTGCCGGACAACCCGCACCTGCACAGCACATATTGCTGCGGGCTTTGGCCATCTGCCCAATGATCATTGGGGATCGGTACATTTTTAACCCGCAATGGTCCGTTTTTCTCAACCCTGATTTCCACCACATCATCGCGCAACCAATCGCGGGTTTGGGATGGTGTGGTCAAGCTCAACGCCCCTGACGGGCAATTGGCAACCGCTTTTGTAATGGAGTCAAGATCACTTTCACCAAATTGCACCCATGGGCGCATTTTGGTGTTAAAAACTTGCGGCGCGTTTTTAACACATTCCTTCGCATGTGAGCATAACAATTTATTGAATTGCACGGTAATGCCATCATTTTCATACGAATACGTTTTATCAAGCGAACTAACATCCTGTCCGCCCCCCTCAAACCCGACCTTGGAATGACTGCCATCACAATAGGGCTTGTTTTGCGAGGCCCCACAGCGACACAAGCCGCGAACGGCCTTGGCCTCAGCCGCACTGCCATCCGCAAGAACAAGAACATCAATATTTTTTGCCAGCAAAGGGCCATTTTCACGCAGTTCAATAACCGGGGTATCGTCAGACATTTATAAGCTCCTAAAAGGGTAGGTTTTTACCCTAGCAGATTCAAATGACTTCAACATAATTATTTAAGCGCTTAGGTATTTAACCGCCGCCAGCCCTGCATGTCGCCCCGTTGCCAGACAAGCATTCAGCAAATAGCCCCCTGTCGGGGCTTCCCAATCCAGCATCTCGCCTGCACAAAACACACCCTTGCGGGATTTTAGCATCAAGGCGTCAGTCAGGGCTGTCTGTTTCACCCCGCCAGCGGTTGAAATCGCCTCGTCAATCGGGCGCGGGCCTTGCAGCACAATTGGCAAAGCTTTCATTTTTGCCGCCAGTTCATAGGGCTGTTTGCTGGTCTTGAGGCGTGATTCATTAAACAAAGCCATCTTTGCGCCGCTTAGCCCCACCGATTTTCGCAGATAATTACTCAGACTAGATTTGCCGCGCGGGGCGGACATTTTACCCTTAAGCTTACTGATATTAATATCGGGAAACAGGTCCAGCATCAGGGTGACGCCGTTTGATGTCATGGCCTCACGCAGAGGTTTTGACAGCGAATAAATCGCGCCGCCCTCAACGCCGGTTTTAGAAATAATAAATTCGCCCAGAACCGAATGTTCGCCAATGCTGATGCGCACCGGTTTGACCGGCTGGCCAAATACCGGTTTCATATAATTCGACCAATCGACCATAAACCCCATATTTGCAGGTTGAAAGGTGGCCAACTCGTTGGGGTTGAAATGTTCAGCCCACAACCCGTCAGACCCAAGCCGAGCCCAGCTTGCCCCACCCAACGCCAATACAGTTACATCCGCAGGTAAACTCTGACGCCCTTCTGCTGTATCAAATTCTGTGCCGCCAACCCAGCGCCAGCCATTGCGAAACACCACGTTTTTGCCCCGCAACCGGTCAAGCCATGCGCGCAGCAAAGGCGAAGCTTTCATAACATCAGGAAACACCCGCCCGCTGGAACCGGTAAAAACCGACTGCCCCAAACCCTCAGCCCATTCAATCACATCTGCGGGGTGAAACCCTTGTAAAATAGGTTCCAGCCAGCTTTCCGCATCTCCATAAGCCGCAAAAAACGAGTCTGCCGGTTCGTTTTTGGTCAGGTTCAGGCCAGATTTACCCGCCATTAACAGCTTGCGGCCAACGGTGGGTTTCGCATCAACAACCGCTACCTCGTGGCCCGCATCTGCAAGCATTTCTGCTGCCATCAAACCGGCAGGGCCGCCGCCAATTACCACTGCATTTGCCATTAAGTTTGCTTCCCGATCCTGTTCTTCGTGTCAGAGATACAACAAAAAAAGGGCGTCTGAAACGCCCTTTTTACACTGTTTTCAAATTTCGGGATTAAGCCTCAACCGTCACCTGTTCCGGCGCGTTGCTGGCAATTTCAATGCGGCGTGGCTTTAACGCCTCGGGCACTTCGCGCACCAGATCTACGTGCAGCAAACCGTTTTCGGTTGTGGCATCGGTGGCGCGCACATGGTCAGCCAGCTGGAACCGTTTTTCAAAAGCGCGGTTGGCAATACCGCGATGCAGATATTGCACGTCATCCTCGGAATCGGCTTTTTTGCCCGAGATCACCAATTGCCCGTCGCGAGCCTCGATGTTCAGCTCGTCCTCGGCAAATCCGGCCACGGCAATGCTGATCCGGTAAGAATCATCATCGGTTTTTTCAATGTTATAAGGGGGGTAACTGGAACCGCCACTGTCAGCGCGTGTAACCGTATCCATGATATTGGCCAAGCGGTCAAAGCCAATGCTGGTGCGGTAACGGTAAAGCGGGGAAAAATCAAAATTTCGCATGTCAGGTATCCTTTTAAAAGCGACACAAATTTCGGCCTTCCAAAAGGACAGGCCAGTTGAATATCAAGCCCGTTTGGCGCTTGATGTTAAAGACCTAAGGATGATTTTTGCGGTTTCAACCCCTTGAAAACCGATCAGGCATTACCCTTCAGACACATCTGAATCATCGTCCAAAGCCGCGCTTTGGACGGAATCAAATTCAACGCTGATTTGTTTTTCTGTTTTCGCCCCGAGCTTTTTCAACGTTTCAACCTTGTCAGTCAAGTTCCCCCGCCCCGTGGTCAGCTTTTTCATGGCCTCGTCCTGCGCCGCTTGCGCCTGCTCTAACCGATACCCGACATCTTCCAGATTTTCAATAAAACCAGCGAATTTATCGTAAAGCGTGCCCGCCTGTCGCGCGATTTCCAGCGCATTTTTGTTGCGCCGCTCCACCGACCACAGGTTTTCCACGGTTTTTAATGCCACCATCAGGTTGGTTGGCGATGCAATCACCACATTTTTTTCTGCTGCATACAGGGCCAGATCGGGGTTGGCCCGCACCGCCTCTGAAAAGGCGCTTTCAATGGGCATAAACATAATCACATAATCCACCGAACCATCATCAAGTTGATGATATTTCTTGGCCGAAAGCGTATCAATATGGGTTTTGACCGAAGTAACATGCGCCTTCATATCCACCAGTCGCGCTGTGTCATTTTCAGCCGCAACCGCGCGTTCATACGCCACCAGCGAAACTTTGCTATCCACCACCAAGCGCCGCCCGCCAGGCAGATTAACCACCACATCGGGGCGCAGGCTTCGACCCTCGTCGCTGCGGTGATGGGCCTGAGTTTCAAATTCCTCCCCCTCGCGCAGACCCGAGCGTTCAAGGATCGAGGCCAAAACCATCTCCCCCCATGCGCCTTGTTTTTGCTGGTCGCCCTTAAGCGCCTGCGTCAGGTTATGGGCCTCGGTCGAGACTTCAAGCGACCGTTTGGTCAGGGTTTCGATCTCAGATTTCAGCGCAGCACGGTCTTTTCCCGCCGCTTCGTGAACGCTGCGCAATTCGATTTCAAACTTGCCGATATGGTCCTTTAGCGGGGCCAAAGTTTGCGCCAGCCGCTCCGCGTTGGATTTCTCGAATTGTTCGCCGTGGGTTTCCATCACCTGCCCTGCCAGCAATTTAAACTCGGCCCGCAAATCATCGCCGGTTTTGGTCAGCAATTCGGCGTTGGTTTCTGATGCCAGCTTTTGCTGGCGTAATTCCTCGTGCAGCCGTGCATTTTCGGCCTGCCATTTGGCCAAAGCCTCGCGCGCTTGGACCAGTTCTGCCGCCTGCAATTCCCGTTGCGGCTCCAACGCTTGCAGCCCTGCCAATTGCCCATGGTTTTCGCGCAATTCCGAGGCCAGATTTTTGGCAATCAGCATCTGTTCTTCCAGTTGCTTCGCCAGATTGCGGTTTTCATCGCCAGCACGGCCCGCCAACCCCGCACGCCGCCAGACAAAAAGCATCAGCGCAATAAGCACCACAAATGCCAGTGCCATCAGGATATAATCGGGATATTGGCGTATCAGTTCCAGATATTGATCAATCATAGGGGTGCCTGCGTGTTTCAGTTAGGCCTGATTACGCGAAAACCGGCGGAATGCCTATCCCATTTTTGCAGGCTTCGGCCCGCCGGTGGCCCAATCCAGCAATTCAACCGTGTGAATTACCGGAATATCGGTGCCAGCACCGATCTGCATCATGCAACCGATATTGCCCGCCGCGATCACATCCGGCGTCAGAGCCTCCAGCGTGGCAACCTTGCCCGCCCCCAGTTGGCCCGCCAATTCGGGCTGCATCAGATTATAAGTGCCAGCCGACCCACAACATAAATGCGCATCGCTTGGTTCCAGCACCGTAAACCCAGCCTTGCGCAGCAGGTTTTTTGGTGCGTCCTTGATCTGCTGACCATGTTGCAAGGAACAGGCCGCATGATAAGCCACCTTCAAATCCATATCGCCCTTGATGCCAATTTCTTCCATCAATTCGGAAATATCAAAGGTTTTGCCAGCAATTTCGGCAGCATCCGCCGCCAGATCGCTGTCGCGAAACATATAGCCGTAATCCTTAACGGTAGTGCCACAGCCGGATGTATTGATCACAACCGCGTCTACATCCGCCAATTTCCATGCCTTAATATTGGCTGCCGCTGATTTATGGCTGGCATCGGTTTTGCCCATATGATGAGTGACCGCGCCGCAACAGCCCATGCCTTTGGCGATCACAACTTCAACGCCGTGGCGAGTTAGTAGCCGAATGGTGGCCTCGTTAATATCGGTATCCAGCGCGGTTTGCGCACAGCCCGACAACAACGCCACACGACGGATTTTCTGGCCTTTGGGGGCAAAGGTTTGCGGGCGGTCAACAGGGCTGGGGGTTGGCAGCTTTTTGGGTGCAAAATCAACCATAGCTTTCAATTTGGATGGCAGCGCAAAGCGAAAAGGTTTGGCAGCCCATGCCCCAAGAATAGCCGCGCGAAACCGTGTCGGATAGGGCAATATTTGGGACAATACCCAGCGCATCCCCCGATCAAACCATGGTCGTTTATAGGTTTTTTCAATATGTTCGCGGGCCAGATCCACCAGATGCATGTAATGCACCCCTGACGGGCAGGTTGTCATGCAGGCCAGACAACTCAGGCAGCGATCAATATGTTTAACGGTTTTTTCATCTGCCGGACGGTCATTTTCCAGCATATCCTTGATCAAATAAATCCGCCCGCGCGGGCTGTCGAGTTCATCCCCCAGCAATTGATAGGTTGGGCAAGTGGCTGTGCAAAACCCACAATGAATACATTTGCGCAGGATTTCATCAGCGCGCTTAATGCCGTTATCTTTTAATTGATCGGAGCTAAAGTTGGTTTGCATTTAGGTCATCCGATCAGCGTTCAGAATATTTTTAGGGTCGAACTTTGCCCGCAAAGCTTTTTCCAATGCCGCAACCGGCGCTGGTTGGGGCTGAAACACAGGCAATGCATGGCCGCGTATCAGCATCGCGTGGCCCTGATACTCGGCTTTTCGTAAATCCAGCCCGGTGGGTGCCAAAACCCAAAGCAACCCGCCAGCCCAGTCAAACATGATTTTAGACGCACCCAAGCGTCGCAAACCTGCCGCCAGTTCCGGCCCTTCCGATGGCTTAACCGAAAACCGCCAGACATCGCCTTTTTGGTCAGCAAAAGCCTGCACATCGCGCAATGCCTGCCAATTAAATTTGCCAATTTTACCATCCAAAAGCGAAGCCAAAGCCGCCGCGCGGTATTCAACGGACCCTGCCAATCCAGCAACCCGAACCGCCGTAATGCCATCAATATGCGCCGCGCCGCTGACATCAAAAGGAGACCCAAGCGCCGCTGCCATGGTCGCCGCACAGGTTTTTTCATCCTCAAAAACCAGCACCGTGGCGCTGGCTTGCGCTGCGGGCAGCAGCTTGAAACTTACCTCGGTTAAAACCCCCAAAGTGCCAAAACTGCCCGACATCAATTTCACCAGATCATAGCCGGTAACGTTTTTCATCACTCGACCCCCGTTTTTGATGACAACACCATTGCCATCCACAAACCGCACGCCAATCAGGCTGTCACGGCAGGCCCCTGCCGAAATTCGGCGCGGGCCAGAGGCATTGGTGGCCACAACCCCGCCAATGGTTGGTATAGCTTTTACACCTTGTAATGCCGCCAGATTATTGGGTTCAAAGGGCAGGCATTGACCATTTTTGGCCAGCAAATCCTCAATTTCCACCAACGGCGTGCCCGCTTTGGCAACCAAGGTCAGGGCCTCGGGTTCATACAATGAAACCCCAGACAAGCCACTTGTGTAAAGCTGCTCCGCGTTATTACGCGCCTGCCATGTGCCGCCGCCAACAATGTTTAGTGGCGTTTTGGCATTTACCACTATTTCGGATAATTCTTGTTCGCTTAAGGGTTTCATCCGCGCCGCGCCTCGCTGGCGGTTAACGGAAAAACCTTGGCGGAGTTCAACAGCCATTTGGGGTCAAACACATCCTTGACCATCATCTGGATTTCCAGATCATCCCTGTTGAATTGCTCATACATCAGGTCGCGCTTTTCAATGCCCACCCCGTGTTCGCCAGTTAAACAGCCACCGACCTCAACACATAATTTCAAAATTTCCGCGCCCATGGCTTCGCATTTTTCCAGATCACCTGATTTGTTGGCATCATACAGAATAAGCGGGTGCATATTGCCATCACCGGCATGGAAAACATTACCCACATCAAGGCCATATTCATCAGACAGCTCGGTAATGCGCCGCAACACTACTGGCAGCTGGCTAACCGGAATGGTGCCATCAAGGCACATATAATCATTGATCTGCCCCATCGCGCCAAAGGCGGCTTTGCGGCCTTTCCAGATGTTGGCTGATTCCGCCTCAGAACCGCTTTCGCGCAGCTCCACCGGATTATGGCGCTTGGCTATTTTGACAATTTTGCCAAGCTGTTCGTCGATCTCGGTTTCTGATCCTTCAACCTCAATTATTAACAACGCCTTCACATCGGGATAGCCAGCGTTAACAAAATTTTCGACAGCGCGAATAACCGGCCGGTCCATAAATTCTATGGCCACAGGCAAAACACCGGCGCGAATAATATCGGAAACACAAGCCCCTGCCACCTCGTTGCTATCAAACCCGATCAACACCGGGCGCGCGCCCTCAGGCTTGGCCAGAATGCGCAGGGTGGCTTCGGTTACGACCCCAAGTTGCCCCTCGGAACCACAGATAAGGCCCAGCAGATCATACCCTGCCGAACCCAGATATGCGCCGCCCAGTTCAATGATTTCCCCTGCCATGGTTACCATGGTCACACCCAGCAGATTATTGGTGGTCACGCCATATTTCAAACAATGCGCGCCGCCGGAATTCATGGCGATATTACCGGCTATCGCACAAGCCAGCTGGCTGCTCGGGTCTGGCGCATAGAAAAAACCGTTGGTTTCAACCGCGCCAGTAACGCTTAGATTGGTGCGCCCCGATTGCACGCGGATAAACCGGTTTTCATAATCGGTTTCCAATACCTGATCCAGCCGTGCCACCCCCAGCACAACACTGTCAGCGGTGGGCATCGCGCCCCCTGCCAAGGATGTGCCAGACCCGCGTGGGACCACCGGCACCCCCATTTCATGGCAGGCCTTTAGCACCGCAGCTGTTTGGATGGTGCTGGCAGGCAACACCACCGCCAACGGCGGGCAACGATAGGCAGAAAGCGCGTCACACTCATACACCTTGGTTGCGACCGGATCATCAATCACCGCGTCAATGGGCAACACGCTACGCAATCGCGCCACGATCTCAGCTTTACGGGCGATAATTTCCGCATTGGCGACAGGCATTTGCATTTGAATTTCCCTTTTATTGGCGGATGCCTAATTGCCATAGGCAACAGCGGGCAGCCATGTGACCAGACTGGGCCAGAAAAACACGATCGAAAGCCCAAGCACCTGAAGCAACACAAACGGGATAACACCCTTATAGATATGCATCAGCGAAATATCCTTTGGGCAGACTCCTTTCAGATAAAACAGTGCAAAGCCAACCGGCGGGGTCAGGAATGACGTTTGCAAGGTCACCGCCACCAATATCGCAAACCAGACCACCGAGGGGTTATCGACCACGCCAAACCCCTCAACCGGAATGTTCAAGCCGATCACCACCGGCAACATCAGCGGCATGATGATCAGGGTGATCTCAATCCAGTCCAGCAGGAAACCCAGCAAGAATATGATGAATAGAATAAAGGCAATCACCATATAGGGGTTATCAAACGATCCTAGCACCATGTTTTCAATGATCTCGTCACCCCCATAACGGCGCAGGATCAGCGCAAAGAAATTGGCTGCGATAAAAATACCGATGATATAACCCGAAGTATTCAGCGTCTGGCGCATCACGTCTTTGAACACCTTTAAGTTCAGGTTACGTGCCGCCAATGCCAGCACTGTAGCGCCCATCGCGCCCAGCCCCGAGGCCTCGGTTGGGGTGGCAAGGCCAAAAAAGATCGAGCCAAGCACCAGCAAAATAAGCCCCATAGGCGGCACAACCGACTTGGCGACATCCAGAACAACTTTCAGGTTAACCGGCGCATGATCATCAGGGATCGGCATGGATTTGGGCGAGATGAGCCCGTAAATTACGATATACAGAATATACAATCCGCCCAGCAAAAGCCCCGGAAACAAAGCCCCCATAAACAGATCCCCAAGGCTGATCGCCAGTTGGTCAGACATGATCACCAGCATGATCGATGGCGGAATAAGAATGCCCAATGTGCCCGACGCGGCAATGGTGCCCGTCGCAATCGGCTTGGCGTAGCCCTGATTCATCATCGCCGGAATGCCCATGACACCCAGCAAAACAACCGAGGCACCAACCACGCCGGTTGAGGCCGCCAGAACGATGCCGATCAACATCACCGACAGGGCCAGCCCACCTTTTAGCGCACCAAACAAAACCTGCATGGATTTCATCATTTTTTGGGCAACGCCGGATTGGTCCAGCATCAGGCCCATAAAGATAAACATCGGCAAAGCCACCAGAACCGGGTTCTTGATAATGCCACCAAAGAACCGCCCGGAATTCACCGCAAGTTTTTGATAGGTAATGCCGGTTCGGTCAAACTCGATATATTCGTTGATCAGGTTTTTGTTCGGGTCCAGAATGACCATGGCGATGATAATAAACATCAGGCTGACACCGACAAGCGCATAAACCACTGGAATACCACGGAAAAGCATCACGATAAACACAACAAACATCAGCAGAACCAACCACTGGTTCAGGTTCATTAATTGACCGATAAAAGATAATAATTCCATGTTAATTAGCCTTTGCCGAATTGCGTCGCGCCATAATCAAGCTGATGGCAAAAATGAGGATTACTAATCCGAGACCAACCCAAATCGTGTAATCAAACATCGGTTCTCTGCTGATCCGGCGAGGTTGTATTTCAGAATTTGTCAGGCGCACAAACCACCACATCAGGTAATGCACCAAGCGTTCCGCAGCAAACCATGCCGCCGGGAAAGACGCTAGAATCATATTCCAGTATCGAGGCGTTGTCAGCACCATAACATTACGCTTCAGGGCCGTCAGTGCTGCCAGAATGGCCACACCAAACAGTATCGGCATCAGGATTTTCAACAGATAAAGCCGGTGCAGCCCATTGGCACTGTCAGACCCTTCACGGGCCACAAAAGACGCATAAGCATAATGGGTTAAAATATCGATCATGATGATTAGAAACGGCAGTAACAGCCAACCAAGACCAAAAATCTCAATCCTTGCTTTCTTTTTGACGGAATAACGTTCGTGTAAAATATCAACCCGCACATGGCTATCAGTGGTAATGGCATAGCCAAATCCGGTCAGCAGGGCGCTGCCGTAAATCCACCATTGCGCATCATCCAGCCACGCTTGGTTCATGCCTGCTTTGCGCAGAAAAATTTGGGATACAATGGCAACCATCAAGACCGGAAACAGCCAAGCAAAAACATTGCCAACCGCAACGACGATGCGGTCTCCCAAAAGATGGTTTTCCCTGTTGCGATCACTTGGGTCTGAAATCGCGACCACTTGATCAATCACGTCTGAATTGGTTTCTTCCATCTCATCCCCCCGAGCTTCGCAAAAATAAAGTGGCGACCGGTTACAGGCCGCCACTTATCAGTTTTGTTGCAGTATTTTAGTTACGCGGCAAGTAGATGTTGGTTGACCAGATTTTGTAACCTGCACGATATTCCTGAAGATCAGCCCAGACTTCTTGGAAGAACGGATCGCCGTCCGCCAGTTCTGCGACAACTTCGGTCCAAGCGCCTTCAAAAGCCCCAAGCATCTCAGGATTCCACTGCTTGATGATCACGCCATTTTCCTCAGTATTGGAAACCATCGCCGCATAGTTTAGCGCTTCGCCTTCGGCAAGGTTGGTGGTGATGTTGGCCAAACACGCAACTTCAATCTGGTTTTGCGCGGTTTCTGTCAGGTCTTCCCAGACATCGCCATTGATCAGCAGTTCAAACAAAGTTGAAGGCTGATGCCAACCGGGGAAATAGTTGTATTTGGCAATTTTATAGAAGCCAAGACGCGCATCAATCAGCGGCATGGAAAATTCAGTCGCGTCAATCGCGCCGCGCTCAAGTGCGGGGAAAATGTCCGAAGCGCCAAGCAGCGATGTGGATACACCCAATTTTTCCATAGCCAAAGCACCCAAGCCAAAGAAACGCATGTTCAGGCCTTGAAGGTCTTCAACGGTATTAATCTCGTTTTTGAACCAGCCCGAAGTTTCCGGCGCAATCACACCACACGGGACAACTTTGACGTTATAGCCGTTTTCGTCATACATGCGCTGCCAAAGCTCAGCACCGTCATCATACAGGATCCAGCCAAGGAATTCGCCAGCTTCGGGGCCAAATGGCACCGCAGCAAACAAAGATGCCGCGTTGATTTTGCCCTGCCAGTAACCGGATGTCGCAAAAGATGCGTCAACCGAACCGTTTGAAACAGCGTCAAGCGCTTCTAATGCTGGCACCAGTTTGCCCGGATCAAAATGTTCAAATTCAACATCCGAAGAAATGCCGTTGATTTTGGAAACAAAATCGGTTGCTGCGGTGCCGAGAATTGGCAAGTTTTGACCAAAAGCTGAAGTCATTTCCAGCTGGGTTTGTGCCGTTGCAGCGCCGCCGACTAGGGCAAAGCTTGCAACCGATGCAAGTAAGGTATGTTTCATGTGTTCCTCCCAGAACGTTAACCAGCACAAGGCCGGAGTTTTGGCATTAACTGCCTGTAAAATGCGTGGCGACTTTGAGCAAATCAACATCGCCATTGGCGCGAAATTGAAGCAAGCGCCTTTTAAGTTCCTAGCCATGGTAAATTAAATTAACCAGTTTTTAAAGTCAACGAATAATTGGCTGGTGCCTCATCAAAACACCGCAACTGGCAGATTTGACTGCCATTTTTGGAATCGGAAGCGAATATTCGCGATGGGCAAGGAAAAGCCGGTATTATGACACCTAACAGCCTAAATATTGACCAGTTTGAAAATTTACTTGATCCGAATCGCCCGATATATTGACCTTAAGCCAAGCTTGTGTTTTTGCTGGAATATTATAAGTTGCGATAAAAGTACGCGCTAAAATCGTTGGAGAAATTCGTTTATGGACAAAGCTGGTAAAGTTTTTGAACCAATTGCAACAGGTTCAGTTGCTGAGTCTGTGATCCATCAAATCGAGGCCATGATCGTCAGCGGCATTCTGCGTGAAGGCACAAAACTTCCATCTGAACGGGCTTTGTCTGAGCAGTTAAATGTTTCAAGACCCAAGCTCCGCGAAGCCTTAAAGCAGTTGGAAAAAGATGACTTGCTGGTTGTGAAACAAGGCGAACGATCAGAAATTGCGCCGCTTATCGGCTCTGCCATGACGCCCGCGTTTCAGGAACTTTACGGGCGGCACCCTTCGGCATTATTTGATTTTCTGGAATACCGGCGGGAGCAAGAAGCCTTTGCAGCGGGGTTGGCCGCAAAGCGCGCCACCAAAGCTGATAAAGAAATCCTAACCGAAATTCTTGCAGAAATGGAGCGTTCGCGCATCGCCAAAGATTTCAAAGCAGAACATCTGGCAGACGTTCAGTTCCATTCTGCCATTGTTGCCGCCAGCAATAATTCCACGTTGATCCACATGATGGCCTCTATTTACCAACTGACCAAGCGCGGCGTTTTCAGCAATCGGTTGTTTCTAAGAACCATGGACGGTGTTGGCCAGAAACTTCATGGCCAACATTGCAATATTGCGCAGTGTATTTTTGACAGCGACGCTGAAGGCGCAGCAGAGGCAGCGCGGTATCATCTGGATTACGTGGAATCGTCAATTCGTGCGGGCCAAGAACGCGACGCGCGCGAACGCTTGGGACAAAAGCGCAAATTTATGCGGAAGTCTTAAAAATCAACTTCGATCGCCACGCCTTTTTCAACCGCCAGATCAACCGCAGCCGAAGCCACCGCCAAATCTTGCAGGCCAACACCCGTGCCATCAAACAAGGTGATTTCACCGCCTGAACTGCGCCCGACATGGTCGCCGTTTATCACGCTGCCCAATTCAATAATATCTGCCTCAAGCAACGTGCCATTGGCAATCGCGTGCTGGCATTCACCAATGCTGATCGCTTGGGCAATCTCATCGGTAAACACAGTGGCGCGGGCAACCAGTGCCGCATCGACCTCCTGTTTTCCCTTGGTATCCGTGCCCATACAGGCAATATGGGTGCCGCCCGAAACATGGGCATCCATCAAAATCGGGTCATGGCTGGCAGTGATTGAGATAATCACATCCGCATCCGAACCAATCTGTTCCAGCGTTGCTTCTTCAAATGGCAAGCCAAGTTCCGAAGCAGTATCGGCAAGGCGGCTTAGCATTTCAGGATGGAAATTCCAGCCGATCACCTTTTCAAAATTCCGTTGCTCAACAGCCGCACGCATCTGAAAGGCAGATTGATGCCCTGCCCCGATCATACCCAGAACCTTGGCGTTTTTCGGTGCCAAATGTTTAATCGACACCGAAGAAGCCGCCGCTGTGCGTAATGCTGTTAAAAGATTGCCGCCCACAAGTGCTTTGACTTTGCCGGTATCCGCATCAAACAAAATGACGGTAGATTGGTGGTTGGTCAGGCCGTTGGCCTCGTTCCCTGGCCAATAGCCACCGGATTTAAGGCCCAGCGCCAGCGATTTGCGATCAAACCCCGACTTGAACCCGTATAGCGCATCCGCATGGCCGATAGCCTCCCGAATGACCGGAAAGTTATAGGCATCCTTGCTCGACATAGCCGCAAAAACCGATTCAACCGCTGTAAAGGATGCATCACGATCAATCAGACCGGCAATTTCGGATTCAGGAACAATAAACATCAATAAGCCCGCCCGCGTGCAGATACCGGCCAAACTGATTCAACCTTGCCGTTTCGCACGCCCACATACCAGTCATGCACGTTGCAGGTCGGGTCACAGTGCCCCGGCACCAGACGCAATTTATCATTGATTTTCAAAACCCCGTCCGGGTCGGCAACCACGCCGTGTTCATCGGAACATTTAACATATTCAACCGCATCATCACGCCCAAAAACCGTTGGCAAACCGCTATCGACCGATTGGGCTTTTAGCCCCGCATCAACAATGGCTTTGTCGGCTTTTGAATGGCTCATAACGCTGGTGAGCAGGAACAGGGAGTTTTCCCACTCACCATCATCAATCCGCTTGCCTTCTTTATCCAGAATGCGGCCATAATCCGCATCCATAAACGCATAAGACCCGCATTGCATTTCGTTAAAAACGCCGGAGTTGCCCTCAAAGTAATAGGATCCAGTGCCAGCCCCGCCAACAATATCACAGGACAGGCCATTGGCCGTCAGTGCAGCAACCGCATCGCGCACCATATCAATGGCAATATCAACCTTGGCTTTACGATCCGCATACAGGTCCATGTGCTGCATGGCACCCTGATAGGCCTGAATGCCAGCAAATTTCAAACCATCGGCTGCATCGATCAACTTGGCAATGTTTACAACTTCTTGGCTGGTGGTAACCCCGCAACGCCCTGCGCCCACGTCGATTTCCACAAGGCATTCCAGCTCTGTGCCGTGTTTGGCCGCAGCCGCTGCCAGATCAGCAACATTTTCAGGATCGTCCACACAAACCAGAATACGCGCGCCCAGTTTTGGCATGGCGGCAAGGCGGTCGATTTTGGCAGGGTCACGGACTTGGTTGGAAACCATCACATCCTTGATACCACCGCGCACAAATACTTCGGCTTCGGAAACCTTTTGGCAACAAACGCCAATCGCGCCGCCAAGTTTTTCCTGCAATTTCAGCACATCAACCGATTTATGCATCTTGCCATGGGCACGATGGCGCACGCCCATCTCTTTGCACAGATCGCCCATTTTTTTGACATTGCGATCCAGCGCATCCAGATCGAGGATCAAACACGGGGTCTGGATGTCTGCCTCGTCCATGCCGGGCTTTGCCGGAATATCATAGCCAACGTCGAATTCTTCAAAGTTCACAGCTTTGTTCATTTTATGTCTCCGTTCCAAGGCAGGCTGTCGAGGTCAACATTGCCGCCGGTAATTATTATTCCCACGCGTTTCCCCGCAAAAATATCTCTGTTTTTCAAAATAATCGCCAGCGGCACCGCGCTGCTGGGTTCCATTACAATTTTCATACGCTTCCAGATTAGTTTCATCGCATCAATGATCTCTGATTCTGAGGCGGTCAGAATATCGGTAACGTGTTTGCTGACAAAATGCCATGTCAGGTCTTTTAGTGGCACTTTTAATCCATCCGCCACCGTGACCGGCGCATCATCGGCAATGATATACCCTGCCTTGAAACTGCGTGCCGCATCGTCAGCTTGTTCCGGTTCAGCGGCGATGATTTTTATTTCCGGCGCAAGATTGGAAAGCGTCAGGCAAGTGCCCGAAATCATGCCACCACCGCCAATTGGTGCGATAACTATATCAAGGTTTTCAACCTGCTCAATCAGCTCAGCACTACAGGTGCCTTGGCCGGCAATCACGCGCGGATCATTATAAGGATGAACAAATTCAGCCCCAGTTTCAGCCTGCACTTTGGCAAATACTGCCTCGCGCGAACTGGTGGAGGGTTCGCATTCGGTAATTATACCGCCATACCCGCGCACTGCGTCTTTTTTGGCTTGCGGCGCGGTGCGGGGCATCACCACATAACACGGGATGCCCCGCCTTCCGGCGGCATAAGAAAGCGATAGCGCATGGTTGCCCGAGCTATGGGTGGCAACGCCTTTTTCAAGCATATCATCCGACAGGCCAAAAACCGCATTACAGGCACCACGCACCTTAAAAACGCCAGCCTTTTGAAAATTCTCGCATTTGAAAAACAGGTCCGCGCCGGTTAGTTCATTGATGAACTCCGAGGTTAAAACCGGGGTGCGATGCACATAAGGCTTAACTCTTTCCCGCGCCGCCAACATGTCTTCAAAGCTTGGTATATACATTTTAAATCCCTAAGCCGTGGTCCGGTAATGTTCCTGAGCCGCGGCAACGCCAGCGCCCAAGGTTATTTCCAGACCCAAGTCTTTCATACACATTTCAGCAGTCGCAAGCCCCGAAAGCGTCATTACATCGGTCAAGCTGCCCAAATGCCCGATCCTGAACAGCTTGCCCGCCACTGCGCCCAGCCCCGCACCAAAGGCGGTCTGGTATTTTTCCGATGCCAGTGTGACTATCTTGTTGGCGTCAAATCCGTCCGGCGTCATAATCGCACTGACCGAGTTTGAATATAATTCCGGCGATTCAGCACAAAGCGGCATGTTCCACGCCGCAATTGCCTTGCGCACGCCTGTTGCAATGCGTTCATGGCGGGCAAAAACATTTTCCAGCCCTTCACGCAATAACATTTCAGAAGCGGTTTTAAGGCCGTTAATCATGCCAACCTGCGGCGTATAAGGATAACCGTTGATTTTATAGCCGCTCTGCATATCGCGAATATCAAAATACCAGCGCGGCAAAGTCGCGGTTTCAACCGCCGCCAAAGCTTTGGGGCTAAAGGCAGTAATCGCCAAACCCGCAGGCAGCATAAAGCCTTTTTGCGAACCGGTAACGGCCACATCAACCCCCCATTCATCCATGCGAAAATCCATAGACCCAATCGAGCTAACCCCGTCAACAAACAGCAAAGCCGGATGACCCGCTGCGTTCATGGCAGCCCGCACGGCGGCAATGTCAGAAATCACCCCGGTTGCAGTTTCGTTATGGGTAGCCAAAACAGCCTTGATTTCATGGGCAGTGTCAGCAGTCAGGATTTCCTCAAACCTGTCAGCGGGAATGCCGCCGCCCCAGTTGACCTCAACAACCACAACTTCCAGCCCGTGGCGTTCGCACATGTCGATCCATTTTTGGCTAAACATCCCGTTACGCGCCGCCAGAACCTTGTCGCCTTTGCTAAGCGTATTGCTAAGGGCGGTTTCCCAGCCTCCCGAACCAGTGGATGGAAACAAAAACACTTCGCCAGCAGTGGTTTTCAAAACCTGCTTAACCCCGCTCAGGGCCGGATGCAGAATATTGACAAACTCGCTGGAGCGATGATCAAGCGTTGGCATATCCACTGCACGACGCAGGTTTTCAGGCATATTGGTCGGGCCGGGAATGAAGATCGGGTTTTGACTATGCATGGAAGCTTTCCTGAGAAACTGTGACACCCCCAATTTAAGGCCTATCGCTAATTTTGCAATTTTTCTGAAAATATTTTCTAAAAATGCATAAAATCATCTAACAGCCTGAAAAATCGGCTAAATTCATTTTTCATTTTCGCAGTTATAAAATAGGGTAAAAATTAAATACTCTTGAAATTCACCAACCCACAGATTTACAGAGAAATCATGCAAGAACAATTTCCTGAAAAGCGAAAGCGCGGGCGCCCCCGCAACACCAGCCCAAAACCGGCGGGCAACACGGTTTTAGCGCTTGATCGTGGGCTGGTTATTCTGGAAGCACTGGCCAAATTGGGCAGTGCCACCTTAAGCCAGCTTGCCTTGCAAGTAGACATGCCCGCCTCGACCATTCACCGAATACTGGCAACCCTGCAAAACCACAGCTTTGCTGATCTTGATAAATCCACCCAGACTTGGGCGGTTGGTGTGGGCGCGTTTCGGGTTGGCAGCACCTTTTTGACCCGCTCCAACCTGATCGAAGCCTCGCACGCAGTTTTGCGCGATTTGATGGAACAAACCGGCGAGACATCAAATCTGGCCATTGCCGAAGCGGGGCATGTCATTTTTGTGTCGCAGGTTGAATCGCCAAATCCGATCCGCGCCATGTTTCGCCAAGGCACCGGCAGCCCCATGCATGCCTCGGGCATTGGCAAAGCCATGCTGGCGGAAATGCAGCGCGAGACCTGTTTGGCCATTGTTACAAAAACCGGCCAACCAGCCTTTACGCCTTTAACCCTGACCACACCGGCAGAATTGTTAAAGGATCTGGATAAAATCAGCCAATCGGGCTGGGCGCTAGATAACGAGGAACGCTATCTGGGCATGCGCTGCATCGCTGCTGCCATTTATGATGATCGTGGCAACGCCATTGCCGGCCTGTCGGTTTCCGGCCCAATCGCAAGATTCACCAACCAAATGATCTTTGAAACCGCGCCGATCGTGATTAAGGCCGCGCATTTGCTTAGCGAAAGAACTGGCGGTAGGCCACCCAAGCAAAGCGTTTCATAACTGCATGGCAGGTTTCCTTTCGCCTTACACCAAAGCCCTTTGCGGATGAAACGGCTTTCAACTTTGGCCTAAACCGACTACACACCGCGGATGAAAAACAGCATCCTTGCTTTCAGTGTTCATTTGTTTACCGCAACCGGTGCGGTTTTTGCGCTGTTTGCTATGCTGGCCGCCGGTGATAAAAACTGGTCCGTGATGTTTTTATGGCTGCTCGGCGCCTTGATCGTTGATGGCATAGACGGCCCGCTGGCACGGCATTTTAATGTTAAAAAATATGCCGCCAACTGGGATGGCGCTTTGCTTGACCTGATCATTGATTACCTGACTTACGTTTTTATCCCTGCTTATGCGCTGACCAAATCCAGCCTGTTACCGGAATGGGAAGGCTGGATCGCTGCCATAATAATAATCATCACCGGCGTGGTTTATTTTGCCGATACCCGCATGAAAACAGCCGACGCGTCTTTTTCCGGCTTTCCGGGCTGTTGGAACATGGTCATACTGGTGTTGTTCGCGCTGTGGCCCCCCGCTTGGATCAGCCTGACGGTCATTGCGGTTCTGGCTTTGGCCCAGTTTTTTAACCTTAAATTTGTGCATCCGGTCCGCACTTTGCGCTGGCGACCTTTGTCCCTGACGGTGATGGCAATTTGGACAGGCATCGCGTTGTGGATTGGCTGGACAGATTTTGAGCCCACCCCGCTGGCACATTTAGGCTTACTGCTGACCAGCCTTTATCTGATGGTTGCAGGTATATTGCAGCAGGTTTTTCCAAAAAACCAATAGCTTTCAGGCCAAGCCCATACTCTTAACATTCTAAAGCCGAATAATGATTATACCCATAAGAATAACCGCCGCCGCCACTGCTTTGCCAAGGCTGATTTTCTCACGCAAAACAAACACACCGATCAGCACCGCAAACAACACCGATGTTTCGCGCACCGCAGCCACCAGCGCAATGGGCGCAACAGTCATGGCCCAAACCACAATCCAATAGGTCACCAAAGACAAAGCCCCCGCAACCACACCCAAAACCCAGACCTTGTGCGGCGCTATAAAAACTTTGCGCCCACGTGTGGCCAGCGTGATGGTTGAGAAAATCAACCCGTCAAACACAAACATCCATGCGGTAAACATCGTGGCATCCATCGCAATTCGCGCGCCCAATCCGTCAACAATCGAATAGGCCGCCGTGCACAGCGCAGAGCCAAGCGCAAAAGGAATTAGCCGCCGCGATTCACCACTGGAAAACACCCCCTGCGCCATCAGCATTACGCCAATACCAATCAAACCAATGCCCATATATTCTTTGAATTGCACAGAATCCGGCAGCCAGAAAAACCCGACAACCACCACAAACAACGGCGCTGTGCCCCGCGCAATCGGGTAAACGCGGCTCAGATCACCTTGCTGATACGCAGCGACCAGAAACATTTTGTAAAAGGAGTGCAAGGCCCCGGATGCCACCACCCAAAGCCAGATTTGGCCGCTTGGCAATGGCACAAAAACCGCCATGACCAACCCCATCAAACCTTGGCTGACGGTCAGCAACAACATCCCCTGAAACCGGTCGCCGTTTGAGCGGATTACCGCATTCCAACTGGCATGCAAAACGGCTGCAAATAACACCGCCAAAAAGATTTTAATATCCAAGTTTCGCCCCTCCACCGCACGGTCCGGTTTTTTTATGTTAATGTTTTTGGGTTACAACATTCCGGTCTCGCGAGGTATACCGAAAGGTATGCGGGTTATCGCGCCAACACAATTGAATATCCGATGCCTAACCGCATCATTTCACATGGAACGCTACCGCGCGCAGCCAATCGGCCACGGCGGAACAGGCGAAAATATGAATATCGGCGCGATACCCGTCTCTTTTGTTAACCCCAAAAGAAAATTCAGGATTTGAGACGATCCAGTTGAGAATGGTGATAAACGGAGCGTTCTAAGGACGTGCCAGTTTTTTTGTGCGCGAACTGCAAAATCTTTTATTTGGTGAATACCTTTGCAGCTGCATCCACTGGGCTAATCGCGCCCAAATCTGATTTTACAATTCCGCCCGATGTGGACCTGTCGCGATACGGATGTCGTTTCCAAAGAAGACCGGGAACTTTTGCGGGAAAACGAACGGCTGCGTAAAGAAGTCCGCCTTCTGCGAGAGGAGTATGCGTAGCATGCCCGAGAGGGACGCAAACACAAGGTAACAACGGATAACAACCACAAGTTCAACATCGCACCCAACCTGCTGAACCGTGACCTTCAAGCGGATCAGCCCAATCAGAAATGGCCTCTCGGCGATGCAAGGGCATCGCCTGTCAACTGACAGGTGGTGGACATCCGTTATATCTGGACCCGTGAAGGTTGGCTTTATCTGGCCGTGGTTCTGGATCTGCATTCGAGACGCGTCATTGCCCTCTCATGGTTTGCAAGGGCAAACCATTGCCGGGTGACAGGTGGGCCGTGTCAAACCGAATGAAACGTGATCCCGTTGCCCGACAGGTGATGCACTTGCATCACCGAGAGGGACCATCCGGGCACTGAACATGGCCATTGCTCTACGCAGGCCAGCCAAAGGCTGCGTCCATCACTCCCCCTCTCATGGTTTGCAAGCAAACTGCGCCAAGGGGCTGGCCCCGTGCAGCGGAATACATCAATGGCTTCTACAGCCCCTGCCGCAGACACTCGGCATTAGGTTGGAAAAGTTCCTTGGCCTTTGAACGAAAAGCCGCCTAAATGAGCACCTGGAGCGGCACTAAAGCGCGATAGGTCCAATTGGCTCGGGAACGATAAACAAACGCTGCATATCGACAAAACATCCGGCTGACAGTTCCTTGCCGATTTTTTCCCAAGCATCGTCAACGGCAATTTGCTCGTAAAGCGCCCGTTGCATTTCAAAAACTTCGAGCGCTTCGTTAGTGGTTGCCCGAATCCAGCCCATATGAAAAACTGTGCTGCGAACCGCAAGCAGCCGTAATTCCACGCCGGGTTCGACCGGATTTCCGGGTTTATTTCGCAAAATCGTAATTTTGACTTTTTCCAGCGCCGCATCGTCAAGTTCTTCTTGGGCAATGACAATTTTTTCGCGAATGGCTGCCCAGCCAAAAGTAACCCGCGCCGTTAGCTCTTTGCCAATTTCCTGAGCAGCCTTAGGCGCGCCGGCCCCGTAGGCGTTGTCAAACAGTGTCTGGGCTGCAATTTCTTCGTCGGACCAATGGGCAACAGCCGAAATGGGTCGCGCCAAAAGCCATAAGCCATTGCCATTGCCAAAATCGAGGTAATTCAATTCGGGTTCAGGACGGAAGTCTTTGGCGCAATTTGAACATTTCACCCGCATAAAGTCGCCCGAGATAATGTCATCACGCAGATCGGGTCGACGATCAGCATTTATGCTGGCGAAATGGTCAAACTCGTTTTCTGTTCCGCAATTTGGGCATTGAAAACTTGTCGGAGAAAAAATTGACATCGGTTTATCCTTTTGGGCGCTTTATAGCGTTGACAGCCATGAAGTGGCCGGATGGCTTGGTTTGAGTTTTTGCGTGTGATAAGCGGCGTATAATTCAGAAAACCACTCGCCCGGTGCGCGGAACTGATAGCCCGAAACCCCTTTGGTGCGTGCAGACAGATTATAGGAAACCCAGCTATTGGTATAAGCCTCGTGATAAACAATGCCATCAATGGCCCATTTCTTTGAATTAGAGGCGCTGCCCCATACCTTGGAGGCGGTGCCAACCCCTGCAAGCCATGCTTCAAAATCGGTGCGTCGTTTTTCCCAAATTGCACCGGCCTTGCCTTCTTTAGCTTTGGTTAGTGTCGCCGGAATTTCGGCATTGGCAGGGGTTCCGCCAGCCATTTTTCGTTCAACATAGCTGTTCTCATACTCAAAGTGATCAGAAACGATTTTGGCAATCGGTGTAATATTACCGCCGTATTCTGCCCAGCCGCCATAGGCATCGCCACTGCCATTTTTATCCATAAACCCTTTGCGATCATCAACAGCGTGGCCGACTTCGTGTAATGTTGTCCATGTGCCATAGGTTGGCATTGGGGTGTCGGTTCGCGTTTCGCTATCCGGATCTATGGTTTCCAACTGGTCCGGTTCGCCCAGCGGATTGCCAGCCAAGTTCATTTCTGCATAACAGGCCATAACAACTGCACCACCCGAACTTTCGTAATACGAGCCGGATTCGTCTTCAACCTGATCGAAACGTGCCATGCTTGGGTTTAGCTTGGTATGCGTGTCAGGCACAGATTTGAGCATTTCGTAATATGCCATCAAGTTGGGCGCAGCGGCGTCCATGAAAACATCGTCAATTTCATCACCTGCCTCGCGGTCCGTTTCATCAACAAACATTTTCACGTCCATATTAAAGCGGGCTTCTAAAATGGTCACCAACACATCTTGCTGGGCGTCAGCGGGCAAAGCCGCCACCATATCGTCCAATACTTTCTGACCGCCGGGTTGCTCCATCAGCTTGTTGATATTGTCTTTTGAGGGCGGTGTGCCTGCTTTGGCTTTGATGCCGATGGTGATCACCAGCAGCAATGACTCAACGGCTTTTAACATACCACCAGCCTTAAGATGGTCAAAAGCTTTTGAATGTTCGTTTGCCGCTTTTAGGTGTTCTTCGATTTTAATAAGGGTTTTAGCCTTATCGGGATAATCGGCACCGACTTTTTTGGCTTCTTTGACTTTATCTTCAATGTCAGCCCGGTTTAGCCGGTAAACCTCCTCAGCGCTGGCAAGGCGGTTTGCCTCTGCAAATTGCGCTTCACCATCTGTCAGTATCGCATCCAGCCCGTCTTCGCCTTTAATGGCGCTGGCTTTGGCGGCCTTTACCAACACATCGATTTTGTCGAGCCGATCTTTGATATAGATCGCGTGTGGGCTGGTTGCCCGCAGAGCCTTAACTTGTTCACCAAGCCGGTCAGCGCGTCCGTGATACATATTCACAACGCCAAGCAACTTTCGAGTGTCCACAAGTAAATTGATTATAACGGTGATGCTCGCCCGCGCCACAAGGTCAAAATCGATACTTGGCAGGCCGTCCAGCACATTAATTTTGTCTTCACCGCTTTTCAAAACTTCAGGCGCAATCGCAGCGCCGGGATGTGCCTTAAGTTCTGCCAAAAGCTTTTTGGCTTCGACAAGCAATGCCTTGGGATCGCCAGTTTCAGCTTTTTCCGATAACTCATCAAACCGTGCCGCTTTATCAGCTTTCTCAAGAATTGGTTTTATCCGGTCGGGCAACATCTCCATACGCACTGTTGCTTTTGCATATTTGGTTTCCGCAGCTAACGCTTCAGCAGCTTCGTAATGGGCCTTAATATCAAGGTAATCGGGTTGGACATAGGAAAACTGCGGATGTTTTGTTAACGTCTCGATGGCTGTCATCGCTGTTTTGGCGGCAGCGTCATAGGTTTGGTATGCTTCTGCAATGGGCAACAGGTCTGCAACGCGCTTGGCCATGGTATTCATGATCAACGTGGCGTCATAAAAGGCGCGACTGTCTTCAAAAACCTTTGCCTTTACCAGATCAGCCTCAATAACTTTGCAAGCATCTTCAACCCCGGGATTGCGTTTGCTTAAAATTTTGCCAATTTCGACATTGGCAGCTGTTTTCACACCTCGGTAATCGTCTCGTGCTTTCAAGATCTTTTGCAGCGGAATGATTTCCCAATAAATATTATTTGCCATTCTTCCGGCCAATTTTACCGAAAATTCTGCCAATTTCTGATGGGCAACTATAAGGCTGGCATCAACTTTGGCCCGTCCAGCTTTGACAAAGTCGTCTGAAATCGACGGTAATCTATCTTCACACCAATTTTTGATATTAAGTTTAACTTGGTCATGTTCGACTTTATAAGCGTCAGAGCGCGTTTTAAGCGCGCCTTGCTTGGCGACAATGACTGCCGACGCGGTTAATACCTTCCCGTAATCGACCGGGTCTTTGCCGCAATCGGTTTCCAGCGTCGAATATTTGGTTTCGAGTTTTGGAATTTCCAGTGCCATGCCCAAATAGGTTTTGACTAGATCAATGGCGTCTTTGGCTTTCTTTTTCTGGGCTTTGCAAAAATCATCACTGACTTTCTGAATTTTAGGCATTAATCCATCGATTAGCGCCTTGGCTTCGTCCGCCCGCAACGATTTTGGATCCGCTGCAATAGCTTCAGCTGCTTTCAATTCAGCGATAAGTGCGCGAATGTCCACGCCGCTTGGCCCCAGTTGCCCAATTTTTAACGCTGCAACATCGCGCGTCTTATTAAAAGCAATCAGTTCATCGGCCATTACGTCTTTCTTTTTGTCCGACGTGCCCTTTTTGAAAAAAGATTTCGGTTTGAAATAACTGGACAGAAAGTTCTGTTTTGCTGGGGAAAGTGACGCAAATGGCATTATTAAATCCTTTTAATCCAAATTATTGGAGCGTTTTGGTAATGGCAACAAGAGCTTCGCGGGCCGTCGCGGCAACCGAGACATTCAGAAAGCCGTTCTTGCTATCGACATCTTTGAAAAATGGTTCGTTCAGCGCTGCGGCATAGGTTCGTATCTGGCTGGTCGCCTGCTTTTTTAAGGTTTCGCGCTCAGGCCCAATGCCGGTTGTGGTGATTTTATCGAGCTGGTCAATCAGCGCCGTATCAAAAACCGCCAATCGTTTGGTCAGGTCGCGGGCTTCGTCAGCCAGCGGCGCCAGTTCTTCATCATCTTTGCATTCCGCAACTATGGCGTCTTCCAGTTTCGTCATGGCAGCAAACATTTTTTCTCGGGTTTGGCGCCAAAGCACACTCGCGCGCTGAAATGGGACAACATTATCGGGGATCACATCGGTGTCCGACGGCGCATCCTCACCAAGACCGATCAGTTTTTCAAACGCGTCTTTCAGTTTATTCAAAATTTTAAGCGCGGTGCCGTGATCATTCGCGTCAGCCTTTTCAACAGCCATCGCCCAAGCCGCCGTAAGCTGCGAGCGGTTGGCCGGATTGCCCTCCATAACCTGCGCATATTTTTTCGACATCTGAGGCAGCTCCGCCGTCCATTTCAGCGATTCTTTGGAAGGGCCAGCATCTGGCTCACTGGAACCTGTTCCACTGCTGGGCGCGGCCAATAACGGTTTAATCTTTTTTGCAACACCAATGGCTGCAGCAAAATTACCTTTACTTGCGGCGTCAATTGCAGCGGTCCAGGCTTTGCCGACTTGGCTGGCTTTTGGCGCATCGCTTCGTGAGTATTTTGTTACCACGGCATCTAATTCATCAAACACATTTTTCCACGCCACTGCTTCAGGGTTTGGCGTGTCTTCTTTTGGTTCTTCTGGTGCAGCTTCCGGCGCAGGTGCCGCGCTTTTGCTACCTTCAGGTTCCTGCTCGGTTTCGTCCTCGCCGGAATCGACCACGTTACCTGACGGGTCTAATACAACTATTTTCATAGCCATACCTTGGGTCTTTAAAAATATTTTACCCTTTTTTGCCAACCCGCTCGGAATCTCGCTTTCGGCGTTTAGCATAAGGTTTTTGCCGCTCACGGTAACGGTGCCAAAAGCCATTTTGGCGGTGTCTCCTGCTTTCCTGGCGGTTTTGCCTAGCATAGCCGGAGACTTTTTCCTGTGGAGATAAAATACCATCGAATCCGGTTTTTTACCGATACAAATGCCAAAATTCACGGGCTTTTGTCGCGCCGCAACGATCAGTGATTTCATTTCGGCAATTTCGTCTGGTGACATGGGCATGGGCACACCTTTTTGAGTTTACAGTTGCGTATCGTGTTTCCCGCAAAACCGGTTCTTTTACCGATAAGGAATGTTATTCAACATGTTCTCAAAGCCAAATTTAATGTCGAGCCAACAAAATACTTAAAATTCTTAAACAATAATAAAGCGACCCACAGAATATGCGCCGGTGATTCAGGTGCAGTGTTACGCCAGATTAATTCCTTGTCAATTATTAAACCAACAGAAGATGTCCCTTTGCGCTTTCTTACAACCAGCCGGTCTGCAATTGCTGATAGGTTCAAATACCAGTAAAAGCTGCCACCTTTTCAGTTTTGGTGTCGGACACATCAATACTCTGGCTAATCTCAAGATAAGTTGACAGAAATTCGCATTAACAATTGTTGAAATGCCCTTTAGCCAAGCTTTCGGGCATCACAGCATTCTTTTGTTAAAATTTAATAAGAATTCCCGTCAAGAACATGAAGACGACACCAAATGTAAATCCGCCAAGGAAAACCCAATCCAGATTTTTCTGAAAGCCCCCCGCGCCGCGCAGGGTCAGCGCACCAACTTCCCACAGCACCTGAAGAATTGCGCCCGCACCAATTGACAACGCTAAGGCTGCCCAATGGGGCTCAATAGCATAGCTGCCCAGCCAAATACCCGGAATTGCAGGGGCACCGGCGAGCAAGGCAAGCGCAATAAATATCGGGATATTCGGTTTTTTTCGAATGACGGGGGCAATGATTGCGACGCCTTCGGTGACGTTGTGAATAGCAAAGCCAAGTATCAGAAATGCACCTAAACCGGTGGCACCTGTGGCAATTGCTGCGCCAATCGCAAGCCCCTCGCCAAAGTTGTGAACCCCGATCCCAAATGCAATGAACGTTGCCAATGCCAATCCGGTCGGGGCCCCGTTTCGTCGGCCAAAGGCGACCAAACCCAAACAGACAATCGCGGCGACCAGCACCACCATTGCCGATCCTTGAAAAGCGGGTGCCGTAGCCCGCGCCAATTCAAAAGCATCTTCAAGCACATCCATCAATAAAAAGGCCAGCATGCCCAAGGTCAGCGAGAGCACAAATTTCATGCTGTTGGCGCTTAACCGCATGAGCAACGGGAAAAACAACATGCCGATCATCACTGGCAGAATTCCCACAAAGCTCCCCACGGTTGCCTGTGCGCGCAGGTTTCCGACGCTCCCCGACTGGGTTTGCACGGCCACTTCGATTGTGCGTTCAAATGTCACGCCGGTATTGGTCACGACAACAACCGTGTGCGCATCACCGACGACCCATGGAAAAGGTATCACAATATTTGCTGTGGCCAATCTGGGCAAGCTGCCAGAAGGTGTTTGCGTGAACCGCCAATAAGCATCATCGACTTGAATTTGCGCAATTGTCATCGGCTCTGAACCCTCAGCGCGGACCTTCATGTTAATGCCATTTTCGTCAAGAAACAGACGCTCAAAAATGAGCTTTTCCACCGGAGGCGCGCCTGAATCAAAGACGCGTAGCGGATCGCTTGAAATGATCCATGCGCCAGTCAGCGCCAAAAGAATGAGTGGCATTATAGCCAATGCCAAAAGTGCTAAGCGGGAACTGTTAGGTTTATCGTTCATCTTGCTCATCCTTCGCTATCCTGAACATCAAAAACCGACATCCAGCCGAGTTCTGCAAATTCCGATTGATGCGCGTGGAACATATATTGTCCGACCTCGTGATCTTTGAAGGAAAACTCCAGTATGCCGCGCTGCGCCTGACATTGCATAATTGTGTCTACAATTTGCGAGGTTGGCGTCAGGGTGGTGCCATGATCATAATAATTGAAGAAATTTGCGTGTAAATGGAACGAGTTGATCGGATCAAATTCTGTGGCATTAACAAGGTAGACCCGAATTGGTCGGGCTCGATCAACCTTAATGGGATGTTTCATATAGTGATGGGCGACTGTGTTTATCGCATAAAATTCATTGGCGCCGTCAAAATTGGTGTCAAAAGCATTCATCACCATGATAAACTCTTGCCATTCCTGATTTTCGGGGGTGCCGAGCTTTCGGGAAAGCGCGACAGCGTTATTTTCAGGATGTTTTTCAGGCGCAGGATCAACAATAAAGGCACCATACATGCCTTTGTGCATGTGGGCGCGCAGCGGAAATGCGTGACAGTGATAAAGGTGGCAACCAAAAGGTTTTGCGTCGAATTCATAGATAAACTCTTCACCCGGACCAATCAAACCAGAGCCATTGATACCGTCCATGCTTGCGCCATGAATGCCGTGAAAATGCATAGAATGGGGATGCGAACCAAAATTGCGAAACACAATTCTTAGCCGGTCACCTTCGGTCGCCCGCAACGTAGGGCCGGGGACCCGCCCGTTATAGGTCCATGCGGGGAAAATCACGCCGGGGGCTATTTCAATGTTACGATCTTCTGCATCGACATGGAATGTGCGCGTAACCTGACCGTCATCGTCTATTTCAACGCTTCCAGTTTCCCAATCTGTCAAAAGCTCTGATACATCAAAACCGTTTATGTCCATGCCAACATCGCCAACGGTCACCATATCACCCAAAGAACCCATACTCTGCATAGAGGGGTGCGGGTTAGCTGGGTCAATAGTATCCGTGTATGGCGTTGATGCAACTGCCGTTTGCGAGGCCCCGAGCCCTGCCAAAGCCGTGCCGCTTGCCAATGCTGCACCACCCTTCAAAAGATCGCGCCGATTGGTGATTTTGTCGAAAAAGCGTTTCATCTGATGCCCCTGAAGTTCGCGAGGTCAATAGCGCAACTGAGAAGCAGTTGCAACTGCAATATTTGCCTAGGTCAAAACTTGGCTGGTTTTTGGCTGCATAAAGGCCATTTGCGCTGAGCGCTGATACAGTTGCTGCGAACAGAGAAATGCCCTCATTCATTGATAAATTGGGGTTCAGACGGGTTGCCATATCCGATATAAACAGCACCGCAGGCATTTCGCCGGAACTGACCGACCAAGTGTTGTTTTTCCGTCGTGATCTGTTGGCAACCTAAATTGCCTCAATTTCTTTTTGATAAGCATAAAGCGCTGGCAAGCCTTCGGTGCGCGCCATAAGGGTTATTGCATCGCGGGTTTTTAGCCAACCTGACCGTATCCCGGTGCCAGCGCCCCATCCCAAATCAGCATGTCAGACGGCGCAACAATTTCTGACTGGCCAAGCAATGTCGAAATTTTCTTGGTCACAGCCTTCAAGCATTCAAATTGGTTGTTAGAACTGCGACGCACACAAACCGCACTTTTGGAATTTGTCGCTCAGGCAAACGGATTTGCAATCATCGACCCGAACGCTGCACATTATACAGCTTTTTCAGGCAGAACTTACCGATGGCCAAAATTGGCATTTGGACGATGCTTGATCGCGTCTCCGAATTGGTTTTGAAGCATTATGCGTTGATCACGATTGACAAAAAGCTAACGCCGAGACAGATGCATAGCGGTGCAAATGCCTTGCGGTCAAAGGTTCGAAAGGGTTCACATGCTTTGGTCAGCGGGCCAAACGGTAAATAGGTCAACACCCCGCGCCCGATAAATATGACAGCCAGAACAGGTGCGATTTTGCCCTGAACCCCAGCGAGCCACAAAATATCAATGCGTCCTGCCTCCCATAATGCCACGGTTCCCATTACCGAAAAGCAGCCGGCAATAAAAATTGTCAATGCGGCTGGCGGCATGGCTTTTGGTTTTTGGACACCGGCCACCATCGCCGCAAGCTGTTTGGCACTGTTCGCAGGCCAGTATACCCCGAACGCCCATAAGACATGAATGGCCGCGATCACCTGTAACACACCAAAAATCAACCATGCAATCATTGCCAAACCCCCGGTAATATACGCTGCCAAAATGGACCCGAAGTTCACTTCTTGCGCCCATCCATACGCTGGCGTATGTTTTGCAGCCTGCACGGCGTTTATCAATACGCTGGCGTATGGTTGTAAAAATTGAATGAAAGACCATCTGCTAGCAAAGCAATGCTAGGTTCTCAATCAGCAGGTCTTTTTAACGGTCATAAACAGGGCGTCGCTCGTGCAGGCTGCCTCGCGCGCTGCCCGCCATGTTGTTTCGATCCAAAGTCGGTCTTTGCCTTCAAACAAATCAGGGTTTTGGCCTTGCGGTTTGTCAAAATATACCCAGTGAAAGTAATTGAATATCCCGTATCGCTGATAACCTGATACATTTATAACTGAGTCCGGGGCAGCCAATCGGGCAGTTTTTTCCAAAATTGCTGGAGTAAAATATGAAATTGTTCGTCGTCAGAGTATTTGGCACAGATTAGGCTTTAGAATAAGAGAGTATCTGCCTCATCAGTTGGGTTATCTTAAGCGGCGGCTTT
>QIGK01000088.1 GCA_003228875.1 Rhodobacterales bacterium | reverse complement strand
ATTCTGACCCACGGCTTGCATTATGCCAGCTCGGTTTTTGAGGGGGAGCGCTGTTACAACGGCAAGATTTTTAAATCTGAATTGCATTCCGCACGCTTGCTAAAATCTGGTGACTATCTGGATATGCCGATCCCTTATTCGGTGGCAGAAATCGAGACTGCTAAATATGCAGCGCTCAAGGCTAACAACCTGACTGACGCTTATGTGCGCGTCGTTGCGTGGCGCGGTGCCGGTACCGATATGGGGGTCGCGGCAGCGGCAAACAAAGTCCGGATGGCTGTGGCGGTTTGGGAATGGGGCGCGTATTACGGCGATGCCAAATTTAAGGGTGCTAAGCTGGATATTTCCAAATGGCGCCGCCCTGATCCATTGACCATCCCTTGTTTTGCCAAGGCGTCCGGCCTCTATATGATTTGCACAATGTCCAAACATGCGGCTGAGGCCAAGGGCTGTTCGGATGCCCTAATGTATGATTATCGCGGTTTTGTGGCCGAGGCCACCGGGGCCAATATTTTCTTTGTGCGTGACGGCGTGGTCCACACCCCGCTGCCCGATGCTTTTCTAAACGGCATTACCCGCCAGACCGTGATTGGCATGTTGAAAGACAAAGGTATCGAGGTGGTAGAACGCCATATTATGGCGGATGAACTGGTAAGCTTTGAGCAATGCTGGCTGACCGGCACCGCTGCCGAAGTCACACCCGTTGGGCAGATCGGCGATTATATGTTTGAAGTTGGCGATCTGGCGCGGGAAATCGCTGAGGATTACGAAAAACTGGTTCGGATGTGATCCCCTTTCGCGCTCAAGCAAAAGACAGGTGAAAATATGCGCAAAATAATCATTGATACCGATCCGGGACAAGACGATGCCGTAGCAATTCTGCTGGCCTTGGCCTCGTCTGAACTTGAGGTATTGGGCATTACGGCTGTTGCCGGCAACGTGCCGCTGGCGCTGACCCAGAAAAACGCGCGCATTATTTGCGAATTGGCAGGGCGGCCAGACATTAAAGTGTTTGCAGGCGCGGAACGGCCGCTGGTGCGCGAACTGGTGACAGCAGAATATGTGCACGGCAAAACCGGTCTGAACGGGCCGAAATGGCCTGAACCAAAGATGCCTTTGCAGGATGGTCACGCGGTTCGGTTTATCATTGATACATTGCGCGATCATGACAAGGGAAGCGTGACATTATGCGTGCTTGGCCCCTTGACAAATATAGCGCTGGCATTGGTGCAAGCCCCTGATATTGCCTCGCGAATTCAGGAAATTATCCTGATGGGGGGTGGCTTTTTTGAAGGCGGGAACACCACCCCGGCGGCTGAATTTAATATTTATGTAGACCCGCACGCTGCCAAAACGGTGTTTACAGCGGGCATTCCGCTGGTGATCATGCCGCTTGATGTGACCCACAAAGCCCTGACAACCGCCAAGCGGATCGCAGCGTTTCGCGGTATTGGCAATGCAGCGGGTAAAGCCACCGCAGAAATGATGGCATTCTTTGAACGGTTTGATGAAGAAAAATACGGCACCGATGGTGGGCCGCTGCATGACCCGAACGTGATTGCATACCTGCTTGAACCCGATATTTATAAGGGCCGCAAGGTCAATGTCGAGGTTGAAACCGGTTCGGAATTAACCATGGGCATGACCGTAGTGGATTGGTGGGCTGTGACCGATCGTGCGCCAAACGCGCTGTGGATTAAAGACCTTGATGATGACCGGTTTTTCGGGCTTTTGGTGGCGCGGCTTAAAACCCTCCCTTGATCTTTGCCTGTTAACCGCATATCTGCGCCACTTCTTGAGATGGCATCAGAATCATGTTAGTTTTGCCATTCCCCGCGTCAGGGCGTTGACGCAGCATTGATTTGGAGGTTTTCGTGGTTTCGGAAACTGTTGAAGCGGCTGAAAACAGCCTGAATACGGATATGGGCAGCGACGCGTTGCTGGCATTGGTTTTGGCTTCGTTGGCTGAAGACGCGGCTGAAGACATCGTTGATATCCCGCTGGCCGGAAAATCGGAGATGGCGGATCATATGGTTGTGGCTTCTGGGCGCAGCTCTCGCCATGTTGGGGCTTTGGCTGAAAAACTGGCTGACCGCATCAAAAAAACCACGGGTCGGTTAACCCGTTCCGAGGGCAAAGCCTTGGGGGACTGGGTGTTGCTGGATTGCGGCGATGTGGTTGTGCATTTGTTTCGCCCCGAGGTGCGCGAATATTATGACCTTGAAAAACTCTGGTCTGCATTGCCTGAAAAAGCTGAAAAATGAAGCTTAGCCTGATTGTGGTCGGGCGGATGCGTAATGGCCCTGAACGGCAATTGCTGGAGGATTACCTGACAAGGTTTGAACGCGCGGGCCGGGGGCTTGGCTTTGGGCCGGTGACGGCGATCGAGGTTGAAGACAAGAAAAACTCCGGCATGAAAGGCGAGGCGGTTTTGCTGCGTAACGCCATCCCCAAAGATGCGGTTCTGGTGCTGCTGGATGAACGCGGCAAGGGGATAACCTCGCCTGAATTTTCGCAAAAGCTGGCTGGCTGGCGGGATCAGGGGCGCGGGCATGTGGCTTTTGTCATTGGCGGTGCTGACGGGATAACAGCGGATTTGCGGGCTGAGGCGGACATGTTGCTGTCCCTTGGAAAAATGGTCTGGCCGCATATGCTGGCGCGGGTGATGTTAAGTGAACAGCTTTATCGCGCGGTGTCGATTTTGGCGGGCGCGCCGTATCATCGGGTCTGATCGTTGACATTTTTGCTTTTGAAATGCTATGTTTAGCGCAGGGGGCATGCGGTTGCCTCATGAGGCGCCAGCTAAATTCCGCATCCTGCCAACCATTTTTGAGGGAGGATGCTTTATGGCGTCACCAACCGAAATTTCAGTTTCTCAACTCGCGCGCCTGATCGGCACTGCGGCTTGCCCATTGCTTGTTGATGTTCGAATCGATGAAGACTTTGACGATGATCCACGGCTTATTCCCGGGGCTGTGCGTCACCGGTTTTCCGATATCAACAGCCTGAACAGCAAAAACTCAGCCAAAATTGTAATTTATTGCAAAAAGGGCCATAAAATATCGCAGGGCGCGGCGGCGATATTGCGGGCTGACGGCTTTGACGCCGAAACATTAGAAGGCGGACAGTTTGCATGGCGCGATGCGGATATGCCGATGGTTGACGCGCTTAAAATTCCCAAACTCAATGCTGACGCACAATCGGTTTGGGTGACGCGGCAAAGGCCTAAAATTGACCGCATCGCCAGCCCTTGGTTGATCCGAAGATTTATTGACCCGAATGCACAATTCCTGTTTGTCGCCGCCTCACAAGTGCAAAATGTTGCAGAGAAATTTGATGCAACCGCTTTTGATACCCATGGAGGGTTTTGGAGCCATGAGGGTGAAAACTGCACGTTTGACAAGCTGCTAAGCGAATTTGGCCTGAAATCCGAAGCGTTGGACAGATTGGCAAGAATCGTGCGGGGTGCTGACACGGACAAACATGATCTTGCGCCGGAATGTGCCGGATTGCTGGCGGCATCGCTTGGGTTGTCGCGAATTTACCGCGATGATACTGCCCAGCTCGAAGCTGGAATGTTGCTTTATGACAGTTTTTACCGCTGGGCGCGGGACGCGGTGGATGAGGGACATGACTGGCCTGCCACGGCATGAGCATCTCAATAGCTGCCCTATTTCGGGTTTTCCTGAAAATCGGTTTGCTGTCTTTTGGCGGGCCCGCTGCGCAGATTGTCTTGATGCATCGGGTTCTGGTTGATGAACAAAAATGGCTTGATGACACGCAATTCCTGAATGCACTTAGTTTTTGCATGTTGCTGCCCGGGCCTGAAGCGATGCAACTCGCGACCTATTCTGGATGGCGGCTTCGCGGGATGGTGGGCGGGCTGATCGCTGGGATGCTTTTTGTGCTGCCGGGCGCAATTGTCATTCTTGTTCTGGCGGCCTTGTTTGCTGAATTTGGCGATCTTCCTTTGCTGACAACGCTTTTTCTGGGCGTCAAGGCGGCGGTGTTGGTTATTGTGATCCAAGCATTGCTGCGCGTCTCAAAACGCAGCTTGAAATCTTTGTTATATTGGCTGATCGCAGGCTTGTCCTTTATTGGCATCTTTTTCTTTTCCGTGCCGTTTCCGCTGATAATTCTAGGGGCGGCAATCATTGGGTTTTTCGCAGGCGCGAAACACGAAAAACCACCCGCTGTAAAAGTCGAAACATCAATTTGGTCTGGTGCCTTGGTGCTTTTTGTTGGTTTAGTAGTCTGGTTTTTGCCAATATTGTTATTGTCAAATTCCTCAATCCTTGCCGATATCGGTTGGTTTTTTTCAAAACTGGCGGTGGCGACATTTGGCGGCGCTTACGCGGTTTTGGCGTATATGGCACAGGACGTTGTAACCAGTTTCGGTTGGTTGAGCGCCGCTGAAATGATGGACGGGCTTGGCTTGGCTGAGACTACACCGGGGCCGCTTATTCTGGTTACCGAATTTGTAGGGTTTATTGCGGCATATGGTGAAGGCGGGTTTTTACTGGGTGTTGCCGGAGCGGGTGTTGCGCTTTGGTCAACTTTTGTGCCGTGTTTTATCTGGATTTTCATCGGCGCGCCCTACATTGACTGGATGTCCGCACAGCCGCGTCTTGCGGGGGCGCTCAAAGCAATTACCGCAGCGGTTGTTGGTGTGATTTTGAATCTTTCCATCTGGTTTGCACTCCACGTCGTTTTTGCATCAGTTTCGCTTAAGATTTACGGGTGGGTGACTTTATGGCAACCGGAATTTACGTCATTTGACTGGCGGGTTGGGGTTCTTTTTGGGTTTTGTGCGATCATGCTGTTGCATTTCAAAATGGGTGTTGGGCGTTTGCTAATATTGTCGCCGTTACTTGGCTGGCTGCTGGTCACGTTTTTGTAACTGCGCTTTTGGTTGCGGCGCTGCCACATTGAGATTAAGTAGTCCTAGACTGCTCTCTAACTTTGGATTCCCGAAATATGACCGCACCAAAACCTGTTGTATCGGGCGGCGTCGATCTTGTCGGGCGCGCCTTATCATCGGGGTTAGCTTAGGTTCTAAACCTAGTTGCCGGAACCAGATGGTATTATCTTCCTGCTAACGTTTTTCCTTTATACAAATCCAAGCTGGTGAATTTAATCATGCAGAATGTTTGATTTTCTAAGCTGAGCCATTGTACCGATCATTCAGACAAATGGCATCTCTAATATAAACATCAATATTTGAAGGTGGAATAATTATGGTCAGTCGATTAGCTATTATAGCAACCCTTTTTACTCTTTTAACTACCAATGTAGCGGCAGAACCTCAGTGGCGACTAGGCTTTAATTTGGCGTCTTTACATGTTGCATCTACTGCGGAATTCAATGAGCTTAATCCCGGCATAAATATATCGGTAACATTCAGAGATGAGCGTGCCTTTCAATATGGATTTCAAGTCGGCGGATATCTAAACAGCTATAATAATCGCACACTTTATGGGCTAACATTTGCGAATTGGCGCTTGCTAAGCATAGACAATGTGGAATTCCGAGTAGGTGGGTTTGTCGGAATGTTTGAATATCCAAATTTGATCGAAGAGGTTGAAGCTGCGGGTTGGGTTAGTGCTGGTGATATGGTTTTAGCCTTTGGACCAACTCTCACCATGCGTATGAGCACTGGAACTGACTTAACTGTTGGATTTCTTCCGGCTTACGGAAAAGACACGAAGGGTATATTTACTCTACAAGCGTCAATAGCTCTCGGTCGAGCACGCCGATGACATCGAACAATTCCCGTAAACTTACAAAACGCATAATTATTCACGACATGAAAAGAGACTTTCATAAGTTCATGGAAGCGGGAAATCAAAGATTTATTGCTTGATGAGACGCACTATTGCTTCAGCTTTTTTGAGCTTCAAGTCGCATAGGATTTCCAGAACTTCAAACTGAAGGCGCTTTTTGAAATTGTTTTCGGCAGCTTCGATTTGCCTTATGGTTTCGGAAAGCTCTAGTACTTCGTGTAAAGGAGTCAAAAATTTTCACCCAAAAAGATGTTTAAAAGCTTAGTCCTAAATAATCAATTTGGGACCAACTGTTGGTTTTCGGTCAAAGTTGCCGAAGACTGCGGTGTTTGAGCGTAACGTATATTATTACTCTTGTGGAAGATGTCGTCACATTCAAGCAGATTTTCACACAGCTCTGCTACAATTCCGTATTGGCCTATGGTTAGAAAATGCACGATGGCTTCTTCAAGCAAATTGATTGATTTATCATAACTTATTCGATTCATAACTTTTTCCTCAGTTTATTAGTTATATAAACATGTAACCGTGTGAATATGAATAAAAGTTTAACCAGTCAGTCGATTTATGATTTTCTGAGTAATCTAGAAATTTTCCCCATTATGAATTCTATGAGCGGACCCCATGTGAAATGGGGGGATTCCCCGTGGTTCAGTGGAGAAAGGTTGCATATGAAGCCGAACTGCTGTGAGCCGACGCGTCAAAGTTAATGTAATTTATCCCCAAAACACTAATTGATCTCAACAATTTGGTAACCAGCTTTAGATTAGTCTGGCGACGTGGGTAATTTTGAAATGTTAAATTGGACTAGATTTGACATAGACAACAAAGGGAAAAAACCATGAACTTCAAAAGTAAAAAATTGGCTGCCTTGCTGGCGCTTTCACTGGCGACACAAGCCGCTACCTTTCAGCCACTTGCAGCCTCGACTGTAGGTTATCGAGCTTTATCTAGTGAGGCCGAAATAATTACTGCCTTAGCTGGAAAAAGGCTAATCTCGAGTCATTACACGTTGACACTAAATGACGATTTTTCATTTGAAGGCTCCTATCAAGGTCGGCCTATGTTCGGGAATTGGATGTTTGTTTCTACTGGAGCTATTTGCTTAGATATGTATACTTCGGTTCATTGCATGACACCGGAAATTAAGGTGGGTGATATCACAAACGTTCGTTTTGAGCGAAATAGAAATACCCGCAATCGCATGTATTTCCCAAATCCGTATCCCAATCTATGGGCGCAATATACTGTGTCAGATTAGTTTAGTATGGTAATATACAGTAAAACGGCGTCTCAAGTTTCTTCTAGCGAATAGAGAATTCTTGGGCGCCCCCTCTGGCCTTTGGCCATTCACCCTGCGAGTATTTTTGCAACAAAGAACAAGGCATATGCTTGTCGTGGTGGGGTTGGGTTGTTATATCTTTTTGGTGCCGAATTAAGGGAATGTTATGACCGCGCCAAAGCCTGTTGTTTTGTGTATTCTTGATGGTTGGGGGTTGATCCCCGAGGTTGCGAATAATGCTGTGGCTTTGGCGCATACGCCTGCCTTTGACCGGCTGATGGCGGATTATCCCAATGCGACGCTGGCTGCGCACGGCCCGGATGTTGGTTTGCCGGAAGGGCAGATGGGCAATTCTGAGGTTGGCCATACCAATATCGGTTCAGGCCGGGTGGTCTGGATGGCTTTGCCCAAAATAAACAACGCTTTAGTGGATAGGTCGTTTGATCGAAATGATGCTTTGCAGAAATTTATTGCTGATTTGAAAACCAGCGGCGGCGTGGCGCATCTGGCGGGGTTGGCCTCACCCGGCGGGGTGCATGCGCATCAAGATCATATCGCGCGGGCTGCTCAGGTGATTGCTGCTGCGGGGATTTCGGTGGTGATCCATGCGTTTTTAGATGGGCGTGATGTTGCCCCAAAATCTGCACTTGAGCAAATTGAGACACTGGAAGCCGCCCTGCCGTCAGGCGCAAAAATCGCCACGATCTGCGGACGGTTTTTTGCCATGGACCGAGATAACCGCTGGGAGCGGGTGCAGCGCGCCTTTGATCTGCTGGTCAGTGCCAAAGGCAAAGCGGCTGATACAGCGGTGGATGGGATTGAAACCGCCTATGCCGCTGGCGAAACAGACGAATTTGTCAGCCCTGCGGTGGTTGGCAATTATTCAGGCATCAATGACGGTGACGGCCTGTTGTTCATGAATTTTCGTGCTGATCGCGCGCGTGAGGTTTTGGCCGCGCTGGCAGCACCCGGTTTTGACGGGTTTGCAGCGGTTCAACCCAAATTTGCTGCGCTGTGCGGGTTGGTGGAATATTCTGATAAACACAACAAATATATGGATGTGATGTATCCATCGGAACCCATTGAAAACACGTTGGGTCATTGGGTTGCGACCCATGGCAAAACCCAGTTTCGACTGGCCGAAACCGAAAAATATCCGCATGTCACGTTTTTTATGAATGGCGGTGAGGAAAAACCGGAGCAAGGCGAGACGTGTTATGTGGCCCCTAGCCCCAAGGTAAAAACCTATGATATGCAACCGGAAATGTCGGCCGGTGAAGTGACAGAACATTTTATACAGGCGATCAACTCACAACAATATGACCTGATCATTGTTAATTACGCCAACCCCGATATGGTTGGCCATACCGGCGACTTACAAGCCGCAATCAAGGCTTGCGAGGCGGTGGACATAGGCATTGCGCAGGTGCTGGATGCGCTGGATGCCGTGGGTGGCGCGATGATCCTGACGGCGGATCACGGCAATTGCGAAGTAATGATAGACCCAGTTACCGGCGGCCCGCACACGGCCCATACCCTTAATCCGGTGCCTGTGGTTTTGTTTGGTGGGCCGCTTGGCGCAAAAATCCGTCATGGCGGGCGGTTGGCTGATCTGGCCCCGACTTTGCTTGAATTGATGAATTTACCCCAGCCAAAAGCAATGACAGGCCTGTCATTGATGGGCATATAATGCGCTGGCTTGCTATGATTATTATGCTGGTTTTTGCACCGGTGGCACGGGCAGAAAATGATCCGGCGATGATTGTTCGGGCCGCAGCGGCTGAAATCGAAACCGCCACCGGATTGCTGATCGAGGCCCGTAACGCAACCAACCGCGCCCAATCTTTGGCGCGGGCAATTCGCAGTCTGGAAGATGGGTTAACCGCCCTACGGGTCGCATTGCGCAGTTCTTCTGCTCAGGAAAATGTGGTGCGCGAAAACTTTGCCCGCAAAGCCGCTGATCTGGGTGGGCTGTTATCTGCGTTGCAATCTATTGAAAATACCAGCTCGCCTTTGGCTATGGTGCATCCCGAAGGCGCGGCAGCGGCGGCACGCGCCGCGATGATCATCGCAGCAATCGCCCCTGAAATCGAAAACCAAGTTGCCGATTTGCAGCGCGATATGGCAGCGCTGGCGGCCTTTAATCTTTCGCATCGGGCAGCGGAATCTAATTTGCGCGCCGCGCTTAGCGATTTGCAATTGGCCCGCGTGGAGCTGAACGCCGCAGAGGCAGAGCGCCGACAAGCTCCTGCCGATTTGTTGTCGGATGCGGGGCAATTGGACCGGTTGCTTCAGGCCGCTGATGATTTGAATTTTCTGGCGGGCGAAATTGGCAAGTTGCCGATTAACAATGCGGCGCAGGCTCCGGCTGGATTTGCCAGCCTAAAGGGCAGCTTGCCAGCGCCAGTCACAGGATTGCTGATCTCACGGTTCGGGCAACGCAATAGCGGCGGGCAAATTCAGCCAGGCATTTCCATTCAGGCACCGGCTTTGTCGCTGATTTCTGCCCCTAGTGCGGCCAATGTGCGCTTTGCCGGAGATTTCCTGAATTATGGAAATATGGTTATTCTTGAACCTGCCGCCGGATATTTGCAGGTTCTGGCTGGATTCGGACAAATTTATGTGGTTGAGGGCGAAGTGCTTGCTGCGGGCGATGCAATTGGCTTGTTAAAAGGGCAGGTTCCCGCTGCTGATGAATTTTTGATCGAAATGTCATCTGCTGCAACTGTGAATTCGTTTGAAACCCTGTATATAGAGATTAGAGTGAATGGAGCGCCGGAAGACCCGCTTTTGTGGTTTACTGGCATCGCCGAATAAGGAACCGGATTTATGAATAAGTATTGGATGGCCGCCGTTGGTGGCGCAGTTGCGGGTGTAATTACTGTTTCACAATTTGCAGCACCGCTGGTGGCGCAAGAAACCGAAAGCAGCGCAACAACAACGTATGAACAGCTTGATCTGTTTGGCGATATTTTTGAACGCATCCGTGCGGCATATGTCGAAGAAGTCGATGACGAAGAACTGATCAGGGCGGCAATCAACGGCATGTTGACCTCGCTTGACCCACATTCCAGTTATTTGCCACCCGAAGATTTTGAAGAAATGCGGTTTGACACCCGTGGTGAATTTGGCGGGCTTGGCATTGAGGTAACGCAAGAAGATGGTTGGGTTCTGGTGGTTTCACCCATGGATGGCACCCCTGCTGATGAAGTAGGGATACAAGCGGGCGACTTTATTACCCAAATTGATGGCGAACCGACGCTTGGCTTAACCTTGAATGAAGCAGTTGACTTGATGCGCGGGCCGGTTGGTTCTGAAATTACCCTGACCATTGTGCGCGAATTGTCTGATGAACCGTTTGAAGTTGTTATCATGCGGGCCATCATCAAACTGACCGCAGCCAGTGTGCGCATTGAAGATAAAACCATTGTGATGCGGGTCACCACATTTAACGAACAAACGACCACGAACTTGGTGGATGGTATTGCTGAACAAATTGAAATCGCCGGTGGCATTGAGAATATCGACGGTTTTGTGCTTGATCTGCGTAACAACCCCGGCGGCTTGCTAAGCGAAGCCATCAGTGTATCGGACCTGTTCCTGAACGAGGGTGAAATTGTGTCAACCCGAGGCCGTGATGCGCGCAACAGCAATCGTGTCAACGCCTCGGCAGGCGATATCACCGAAGGATTGCCAATTGTTGTATTGATCAATGGCGGCTCTGCCTCAGCCTCGGAAATTGTTGCTGGCGCTTTGCAAGACCATGAGCGTGGCATCATTGTCGGGACCAAAAGCTTTGGCAAAGGGTCTGTTCAGACCATTATGCCAATGCGCGGCAACGGCGCCATGCGCCTGACAACCTCGCGTTATTACACCCCATCTGGGCGCTCGATTCAGCTGTTGGGTGTGGCACCGGATATTATCGTTGAACAACGCCCCCAACAATCCGAAGAAGAAGTTGAGGAGCAAATCCAGGCCCGCCGCTCTGAGGCAGACCTGCGCGGGTCGCTGTCTAATGACAGCCTGACCGACGATCAACGCTCAATGCTGGAGGCCGAAAGGCTGGCATTTGAAGAACTGACCAAGCTGCGTGCTGATGATTATCAACTGGCTTATGCGCTTGACTTGATCATTGGCTTGACGGTCTTATCGGGGCGTTAATCAATTTGGGTGATGGCCGGTGTCAAACTGGCCATCACCCCGCAGGAGAACCCCGTGAACACAAATGATATCCTTGCGCTGCCCTATCGGCCTTGCGTTGGCCTGATGGTGCTGAATAATGCAGGTCGAATATTTGCCGGACAACGGCTGGATAACCCCGGCAATGCATGGCAAATGCCCCAAGGCGGGGTGGAAAAGGGCGAAGAACCGCGCGACGCGGCGTTGCGTGAGCTGGAAGAAGAGACCGGCATCAAACCCGGATCCATTAAAATTTTGGCACAAAGCAAAGACTGGATTCCTTATGATTTGCCCCATCATCTGGTGCAAAAACTTTGGAATGGCCGGTATCGTGGCCAGAAACAACGATGGTTTTTGATGCGTTTCACCGGTGAGGATGACGAGATCAATATCCAGACTAAAAATCCGGAATTCAGCCATTGGTGCTGGATGCCCGCAGAGGATTTACTGGAAAAAATTGTGCCTTTTAAGCGCGACACCTATTTTCAGGTGATCCGTGAATTCAGGGACATGTTTTCATAAGATTTAATGGCTTTTTTTACTGCGGCCAGTTTTGACGCTGAAACCGGAATTTTGTCACCATTGGTCAGCAGCAAAAATCTTTTGCCATTCTTTTTATGGAGTGATTTTATGGCATCGATTGCCACCCAATGAGACCGATGCACGCTTAAACCCTGCTGGCCCCGCATTCTTGCAATGGCTTCGCGCATCCGCATTCGCACCAGCTTTTTGCCTGTTGTGGTGGTGTATTCAACGTAATGGTCCTGGGCGGATAAAACCAATATTTGCCCGTCGATATCTTGACCGAGGTTTGAACTTAAAACCGCATTTTTCATCCGCTTGCAATAAGTCAAATAACACAATTTGTTTTTATGCTGCACAAAAAGAAAGATTTGCGTAATCAGGAATATCAACATAGTCGGCAATGCCATTTGGCTAAATCTAACTCCTAAGTTTTCAAAAAATACACCGGAAATCAGAGGAATAAGATAACTTATTACCAGCGACGCGGTTAAAATTGAAAACAAAAGCATGGCAAATAACCGTTGCCCACGCATCAGGTGGAAAAGCAGGAAAAATGAGGTGGTTATATAAACGATTACAAAACAAAGCAGCAGGATTAAATTCCAGAATAAAAACACAAGCAAAAAATGCTCACCTGCGAAAAACCCGGCTGCACCAGATGAAATAAAAGCTACGAATATTATAGTGCCGGTGAATATTGTTTCGATGGTCATGATGTTAAAAGTAAAAGAATACATCGCTACAATCAGCGCATCGGAAAACGAAAACCCTCCGTTAGTTAGGGACTTTTCGAAATAACCTTCAATGATCCGCTGGATAGCCAACTGTCTTTGTTCGATTTTGAAACGGGCGGATTTTAGCCAGAATACGCATTTTTGAGCGTATTTCTTGAATGGATTTTTTTGCATTTAAATTTCTCTTGTAAAAATATCTGCATATCTAAATTTTATTTAATAAATCCCTGATTACCACGACTTTTGATTCCGAGACTGGAATTCGCTGGCCATTTGCCAACAGAACGGCGTTGCGACCAGATTGCTGATCAATTTTACGCATGGCGAGTTTTGCCACCCAATGGGAACGATGCACCTGTATCCCTTCGGTTTTCTGGATACGCCTGATCGCTTTGGTAAAGCTTTCGCGGATAAGATGCTGGCCGCGATCCGTTGTGATTTTGACCAATTGATCCTGCGCCGAAAGCGAAATCAGCTTCCCCCTGATTTGCACCGGAATCGAAAGTTCAAGATCGTGGGCTTGCCAGCGGCTTTTGTATTCAAGAAAGCTGAGTTTGGAATCGTTTATCAGCAACAAAAACATGCGCGTCACAAAGTAGATGCCAAACACAAATCCTAAATTCCTGAGAAAGCCAAATTTAAGCTGGCCTGCGTAAGAAACCCAGATGGATTGACCTATTATGCTGATGAAAACCGAAAACACCAGAATGGAGATGCCCGTTAGAACCCAAATATTCCAGCCTTTGAGAAAATGCAGCGGCAGCAAATTTACAGCGATAATGATCGAAAAAGCCAACGAGACCGGTGCCATGGAAGCCCAAAACAAACTTGAGGCAACCCCGTAATTTGCCAGCGTTATACCTAGCGCTCCGTATCCTGCCAAAACAATAAAAACGCCAGAAACAATAAATATATATTCCACCGATAAAACCAAATATAATATATAAAGCCAACTGGCCTTGTAAGCATTTAGAACAGAAAATCGGTTTGCTTGGATGGTTTCGGCATAGATCGATTCCAACTGGCGAAGCACAGCGTATTGAAGGTTTTTTGGCAGAACTATGGAAGCGCCAAGAGGCTTTTGGCTAAAGGTTGTGATATTGAGTTCCATTCGCAAACTATTATATTTGACTATATAACGCATCATCAACTTGGCAACATTTATTCTGGTGGCGTTAATAAGGCCCAGCAATAAATCGCCAAGTATTACCAAACCGTAAACTTTTGGAATTCAATGCTTTAACTGTCTTAAACGGAAATCAGGATGTCGTTTGCCCAAGTTCGGAGCTTGGTATTATCGGGAAAAAATGGCTAGAAGACCAAAGCCCGAACCAGTCAGTTCCGTCAACTTCGTGATCTGTGCAAATATCCACCAACCGATAAAAACTTTTTCGATCGATCTTTGCCTCAAGATTATTTCGCACAAGTATATAGGGCGATGGTGCCTTTGTTACGGGGTCAATTTCGACCCGAAGCGGGTTTTCAGTGCTGGCAATAACTGTGTCGTCTACATGGGTGGTAAAGGTCAAAATCTGATTTTTGCCTTGGCCAGATACCGTAAAATCAATGGCAACAAAAGGTGCGTCATCAACGGTGATGCCAACTTTTTCCACCGGGGTGACAAGAAAATATTTTTTACCGTCTTTACGCAGAATAGACGAAAAAAGCTTTACCAGCGGTTTTCGGCCTATGGGTGTCCCGAGATAAAACCACGTACCGTCGCTTGCGATTCGCATGTCCAGATCACCACAAAAAGGCGGGTTCCAAAGATGCACGGGCGCTGGTCCGCGTGACTTAAGGGCTTTGCTGGCGATTGCAGCAATGCCTTCGGCGGTTGGGGTCACGGAATTCTGATCGGATTTGGTCATCAAGGGCTGCCTGTTTGCGCTGAAACTCGCTAATATAGACCATAGCATCGGTGGACGAATCCAGTAAAGCCGATAGAATGGCCACCAGTTCAAATAAATTTGAAAGGTTTTTGAAAAATGACGGATGACGCTGCTGCGGCACTTGACCAGATCAATACGGTGAAATCACAATTAGCACAGGCCAAGGCAATGATTGCCCGAAAAGTTATCGGGCAGGAAGAAGTTGTCGACCAAACCATCATGACCGTGCTTTGTGGCGGCCATGGATTGCTTGTTGGCGTGCCGGGTTTGGCAAAAACCTTATTGGTCGAAAGCCTTGGCACCGTGTTGGGGTTGCAAAGCAACCGGGTGCAGTTCACCCCAGATTTGATGCCAGCCGATATTCTTGGTTCTGAGGTGCTGGAGACCGCAGATGACGGTAGCCGCGCTTTTCGCTTTATCAAAGGTCCGGTGTTTTGCCAGTTATTGATGGCAGATGAAATCAACCGCGCCAGCCCCCGAACCCAATCGGCCCTGTTGCAGGCGATGCAGGAACATCACGTCACGGTGGCGGGGCAACGCATGGATTTGCCAGCGCCGTTTCATGTGCTGGCCACCCAAAACCCGATTGAACAAGAAGGCACATACCCGTTGCCAGAAGCCCAGCTTGACCGTTTCTTGATGCAAATCAATGTTGATTACCCCGATCGTGATGATGAGCGTGCCATTATTCTGGCCACCACGGGAACCGATGAAACCGAACTGTCAGCGGTGTTTGATGCTGCCAGCCTGATCGCTGCGCAACAGCTTATCCGCAAAATGCCGGTCGGCGAGGCCATTGTCGAAATAATCCTGAATTTGGTGCGCTCGGCACGACCGAGCGAAGACGCTGCAAGCGATCTTGTCAACAAAACCGTGGTCTGGGGACCAGGCCCGCGGGCGGCGCAGGCCTTGATGCTGGCGGTGCGCGCGCGGGCGTTGCTTGCGGGGCGCTTGGCCCCTTCAAAGCAGGATGTCGCTGCATTGGCGCACCCGATACTAATCCATCGCATGGCGCTGGGTTTTGCGGCGCGGGCAGAAAACATCCGGCTGGAAGACGTGATCGCTGATCTGGTTGAGCGCAGCATCGGTTCGCAGGCCGCCGCGTGAGCCAAGGCCAATATCTTCGCAATCAGGCTCAGGCGCTTTCAGGCGCGCTGCCGCCGGTTCTGGCCCATGCCGAACGGCTTGCGGTGACGGTTGCCATGGGGGTGCATGGTCGAAAACGTGCAGGAATGGGCGAAAGCTTTTGGCAATATCGCCACGCCATGCCCGGCGACAGCGCTAGCAATATTGACTGGCGTAGGTCCGCACAAGGCGACGCATTATTCATCCGCGAACGCGAATGGGAAGCAGCACAAACCGTTGCGTTTTGGTGCGACGGTTCCCAATCAATGGTCTATCAGGGCAAAGGCGCAACAGTCACAAAAGCGGAACGGGCGCAGGTTTTGACACTGGCATTGGCCAGCCTTTTGGCGCGGGCAGGCGAACGGATTTCACTATTGGAAACCGTGGCTGAGAAACCGGGGCTAGGCGAAGCAAAATTGCAACAAATGGCGGTTGCATTGGCGGAAACTGACGTGCCGGATGATTATGGCACCTTGCCAAAGCCAAATGCAAAACCCGCCGGACATCGGGTATTTATGTCTGATTTTATGGGGCCAGATTCGGCAATATTTCCTATGCTAAACGCCCATGCAGATGCGGGCGGCGCTGGCTGTCTTGTGCATATTCTGGACCCATCTGAGGAAAGCTTTCCATTTGACGGCCGTATAATTTTTGAAAGCATGGCGGGTGTGGTTGATTTTGAAACCCTGCGCGCCAAGGCATTGCGCCAAGCTTATCGCGAAAAACTGGAGACCCGAGCCGCACGGCTAGAACAATGGGCAGCACGGGTTGGCTGGCATTATTTGCGTCATCGGACCGATAAAAGCGCGCAATCAGCGTTATTGTGGCTTTACGGTATTATCGGAGCCCAATCATGATCGGCTTTTTGTTTCCATTAGTGCTTTTGGGGTTATTAAGCCTGCCGGTTTTATGGTGGTTGCTGCGCGCTGTGCCACCTGCGCCCTCGCGCAGACGCTTTCCGGGGGTGCGGTTGCTGCTTGGCTTAAAAGATCCTGAATCAACCCCGCAACATACGCCTTGGTGGTTATTGCTGTTGCGCCTAGTGGCGCTGGCGGCGGCTATTTTTGCCTTTTCTGAGCCAGTTTTGAACCCGCGTTCCGATACCGGAGGAACTGGTCGTTTACTGGTTTTACTGGATGCGAGCTGGGCCAGCGCAGACGACTGGTCGCGCCGCCAAGACCGGTTAAACGGCATTCTTACCGGTGCAACCCGCGATGGGCGGGCGGTTTCGGTGCGATTGTTAAGCGAGGATTTACCGGTTGAAGGTGATCTGGGCTTTTCTGCGCCGCAAGACTGGGTACCGCTGGTGGCGGGGTTTGAACCCAACCCTTGGATGGCAGACAGGGCAGGGTTTGTGGCTTGGCTGGCCAATAACCCTCAGGACAGTTTTGAAACCATATGGCTAAGCGATGGTCTGTCGCCTGACGCAGGGCTGGCGGCCGCATTACAAGAATTTGGCAAAGTTACAATTTTAACCTCGGATCAAGATCAGTTTGCGCTTTTGCCTGCTTACCTGACCTCTGAAGGGTTGGAAGTGCCGGTTCTGCGCAATCGTGATGCAGATGCGCGCAATTTGCGCCTGCACGCAATTGGCCCGACCCCAAACGGAACGGTGCAGGTTTTATGGCAGACCGAAGTTGAATTCAAAGCCGGTGAAACCCGCGTTGATGCTTTGTTTGATATGCCGCTTGAATTGCGCAACCGTGTTCGCAGAATTGCGTTGGCCGGTGTGCAATCCGCCGGTGGCGTGGTGCTGGCTGATGGCGGCTTACAACGCCGCAAAGTTGCGCTTTATGCGCCCCAACAAGTGCAGGAAGGCCCGCAATTGGTTGCGCCTCTTTTTTACTTGCGCAAAGCGCTTGGCCCTTCGGCTGAATTGATCGAGGCTGGTCTGGATGATCTGTTACAAGCAGCCCCCGATGTGCTGGTATTTGCCGATATCGGCGAACTGGGCCAATCAGAAACCGACCGGGTACTTGATTGGGTTAATCAGGGCGGCACATTATTGCGGTTTGCCGGACCTCGGCTGGCTAGCAAATCTCAAGGTATTTCAGAACAAGACCCGCTTTTGCCGGTCCGCTTGCGCGCCGGAGGCCGCAGCCTTGGCGGCGCCATGACATGGGAATCGCCAAAACGCTTGCGCCCGTTTCCCGAGGACGGGCCATTTGCGGGGCTGACAGCACCTAATGAGGTCGAAATTCGGGCTCAGGTGCTGGCCCAGCCAGACCCGGATTTACCGGGCAGAGTGCTGGCAGCACTGGAGGACGGCACGCCGCTGGTGACAGGGGTCAATTTGGGGCAGGGCCGCATTATCTTGTTTCATGTGACAGCCAACGCCGAATGGTCCAACCTGCCGCTTTCTGGATTGTTTGTTGATATGCTGACGCGACTGTCTGTCAGTTCGGGCGGTGGTGCGGCCGTGGTCGAAGACCTTGTCGGGCAGGTCTGGACGCCGGTCTCGGTGTTAAACGGTTTTGGTGTGGTTGAAACATCCGATAATCTTGCGGCTGTGTCTGGCGAAGACCTGGGGGTTTTCCCACGCAGCGCAGCCTCGCCACCCGGAATTTACCGCAACAATGAACGCGAGGTTGCGATCAACCTGCTGCCCGCCGATTATACGCTGGAACCGTTAAGCGGGGTGCCCGCTGGCGTCAGCATTGGCGGCTTTTCCAACGCGGGTGAAACAGTGTTGAAACCCGTTTTGCTGGCTTTGGCTTTGATTCTGCTGACCATTGATATTATGGCAACATTGCTGGTTTCGGGCCGTTTGATAGGGCCTCGGGCTGCCAGTGTGTTGCTGGCTTTTATGGCTTTGGGTGTCGCACAAGCACAAGCACAGGATAACGCATTTATTGCAGCAAATAACACGGTGCTTGCTTATGTCGTCACCGGCGATCAGCGCATTGACAACATCAGTCAGGCCGGTCTTTCGGGCCTGTCAAAAACCCTGTTTGATCGCACCGCGATTGAACCGGTTGAACCTTTGGCGATTGACATAGAAATGGATGATATTTCGCTTATTCCCTTCCTGTATTGGCCAATATCACCGCTCCAAGTCTCATTATCTGATGCTGCTGTGACGCGCGTGAATATGTTTTTGCGTAATGGCGGTATGATTATGTTTGATACCCGCGACGCTTACCTTGGGCAGGGGTTTGGTGGTGGTTCAGCCAACGGCTTGGTGTTGCAACGATTGGCTCAGCAACTGGAAATCCCGCCGCTTGCGCCCATTGAATCCGATCATGTCTTAACCCGCAGCTTTTACCTGCTTGAGGTGTTCCCCGGTCGCTGGCGCGAGGGCGCAGTCTGGGTTGAGGCCCCGACCCAGCTAACAACGGTTGAGGGCGCGCCGTTTCGGAACCTGAATGACGGGGTAACGCCGGTGATCATTGGCGGCAATGACTGGGCCTCGGCATGGGCAATTTCGGCAAATGGCCGACCGATGTTTCCGGTTGGGCAAGGTCAATCAGGGGATCGGCAGCGTGAATTGGCGCTGCGCTTCGGGGTGAATTTGATTATGTATGTGATGACCGGCAACTATAAATCCGATCAGGTGCATGTGCCGGCATTGCTGGAAAGGCTGGGGCAATGAATACTGCGCTGGTGTTTGACCCGCTTTTGCCGTGGATGTTTGTGGCCCTGCTCGGTGGGGCAACATTTTTGACATTGGCTTTCTCGATCTGGCGCGGGTTGCCGGGCTGGTTTTTACGCGGCATTGCTTTGGCTGTGCTGGGGCTGGCAATACTGAATCCGCTCTGGAAACAGGAAGACCGGCTTTATCAACAAGACATAGCGCTTGTGGTGGTTGATGAAAGCAGCTCGCAAACCTTGGCTGATCGTAACCGCCAAACTGCGCAAGCACTGGCCGAGGTCAAAAAGTCGCTGGCCGCGTTTGACGGCTCATTGCAGGTTGAGATTATTACCGTTGGTGATGCGGGCCGCGATGGAACATTGCTGTTATCGGCCTTGTCTGAGGCCGCAGGCGCGCATTCCCCTGACCGTATCGCGGCGGCTATTTTGATCAGTGACGGTCAAATAAACGACGTTGATATGCTCTCAGATTTTCCGGCCCCTGTGCATCTTTTGACAACCGGTGCCCCGCGTGAATGGGACCGGCGCATCCTTGTTAAAACCGCCCCCGCATACGGCATCGTTGGGGAGCCGGTTCAGGTTGTCGTGCGCATTGAGGATCTGGGCGCTGCCCCCGCAAGCAGCGGTGTTGCGGTTGTGATTGCTTCGGTTGACGGCGGGCCGGAACAACAATTCGATCTGCCCCTGAACGAGGATATTCCGCTATCTTTGGCGGTTGAACGTGGAGGCATTAACCTGTTGGAAATCCGCACGCCACCCATTGACGGAGAGTTAACCAACCAGAATAACCGCGCCATCCTGTCTTTGAACGGGGTGCGGGATCGATTGCGGGTATTGCTGGTTTCCGGCGAACCCTATGCGGGGGAACGCACTTGGCGAAATTTGCTCAAAGCGGATTCATCGGTTGATCTTGTGCATTTCACCATTCTGCGCCCCCCTAATAAACAGGACGGGGTGCCTTATGAAGAACTGTCGTTGATTGCCTTTCCAACGCAGGAATTGTTTTTGGACAAAATCGATGATTTTGACCTGATTATTTTTGACAGGTTTCGCCGTCAGGGCGTGCTGCCCGAGGCCTATCTGGAAAATGTGGCGCGGTATGTGCGCGATGGGGGGGCCATTCTGGTGGCCTCGGGGCCGTCATTTGCTGCGGTGGAAAGCCTGTATCGCACGCCGTTACGTGCTATTTTACCGGCTGCACCAACCGGCCGCGTGATTGAGCAGGGTTTTACGCCGCTGGTTTCGGAACTGGGCCAACGTCATCCGGTCACAGAGGGTCTGCAAACCGGTTTGCCGGACGAACCGCCCGATTGGGGCCGCTGGTTTCGAATAATAGAGGTGGTGCCAACTTCCGGTTACACCTTGATGGAAGGGCCAAATAACCTGCCGCTGTTGCAGCTTGACCGTGTTGGGCGTGGCCGCATAGCGCTGCTGGCCTCAGATCAGGCATGGCTCTGGAGCCGGGGTTTTGAAGGCGGTGGTCCGCAGCGTGAATTGCTGCGTCGGCTGGCGCATTGGCTGATGCAGGAACCCGAACTGGAAGAAAACGTGTTGCAAGCCACGGCGCTTGGCATGTCGGTCACGGTTGATCGGCAAATGCTGGACGGAGAAGTTGGCGCGCTTGAAGTGATTTCGCCTTCGGGTCAGACTCAGGTTCTTGAATTTGAACAGCTTGGCCCGGGGCGCTGGCGCAGTGCTTTTGAAGCCACCGAAAGCGGTGTTTACCGATTGGCTGAAAACGGCATTACGGCGGTCGTGGCCACCGGACCAGCAACGCCAATTGAATTTGAAAACCCGATCGCAACAACAGAAATTCTGGCACCCTTAGTGCAGGTAACAAAGGGCGGCAGCTTTTTGCTATCTGACGGCGTGCCTAATTTTCGACAAATGAATGCAGGGAGAACCTCGGCAGGGCGCAACTGGGCTGGGCTGGTGCGTCGTGATGCCTTTCAGGTCAAAGACCTGCGATTAACCGCCTTGGCCAGCGGTTGGGTCTATTTGTTAATCGCGGCAATGTTCAGCCTGATGGCATGGCGGTATGAGGGCCGATGAACAGCGTTGCAACCTTGCAGACCCCTTTTGGCAAATGGGGTGTCGAGGCGGTTGATGGTTCAATAACAAGGCTGATCTGGAACGCCAAACCAAATGGCGAAATATCACCACTGCTTGCAGAAGCCATCCGCCAGCTAGATGCTTATGCCAAGGGCCGGTTGCAAGTATTTGACCTGCCTTTGGCGCCAAAAGGTTCCATTTTTCAGCAAAAAATCTTTGCAGAAATGTTAGCCATTCCATTTGGCCAAACCGTCACCTATGGCGAAATTGCCAAAAACCTTGATTGCCCAGCCCAGCCCGTTGGTCAGGCTTGCGGGGCCAATCCCATTCCTATCATTATTCCGTGCCATCGGGTTCTGGCAAAAAACAGCATCGGCGGATTTTCCGGTTGGGGTGGTGTCGAAGGCAAAATAGCGCTGCTAAAACACGAAAACGGGTTTCCGTTTTTGATCTAGGGATCCTAGAACTGGCCCAAGCAGCGCGCGCTGCTATCAGCCCGTATTAACGCCTGCGATGTATATTGCCCCTGCCTGATACCTTTCGGAGACTTTGCGTCGGGCTTGCTAGATTTCAACACCGGTAGCGGCCCACCAAAAAAAGGGCTTGCCGCCGGCGCACCAGAAAAACCGCGCCGCTTAAAACCGGAACGTAGGCATCAACCGACGCAAAGTCGCCATCCGCTACCGCTGTATCCTTCGAAATACAGCACCCCCAAAAGGCAACAATTTTAACCGCATTTGAATAAAATGCGGCGCTTTCGCATGTAATAGAACGTCAGAGATATTTGGTTTTTATATCACGAAATTGATCCGAGGGCAGCTTTGAGCCCTTATTGTTCGCAATACTGTTCAAATCGGCTCAAGAAATCTTTCACTGTCGCTTGATTTTTTGAGACTATGAACAGTTTCGCGATCTCCTCTGGTGATAACTTCATGAGCTCAAACCTTATAAACAAATCATCAGAAAACCGCTGACTGACCGTAGATAGAACCAATCTGAGTTGAGCAAGCATGTCTTCACCACGATGGGAGGCGTGCATCAACGCTATTGGTTTTGCGATCATTTCGTCGCGTGACACCAGCCAATCAATAGCATTCTTCAGACCACCGGGAATTGCCCTTACATATTCTGGGCTTGCTACAATAATGCCATCGTTATCCTCAATCATATCTGTGAATCGCCGAACGGTGCTCGGTAAAGGACCGCCCTCGAAATCTGGTGAAAAAACTGGGAGACAGGATATCTCAGAAAACACAGTGACAAGATGGTCCGGACGAGCAATGTGCGAGACAGCTTGTAGCATTGCTGTGTTGGTTGAGGCAACACGAGCACTTCCTGAAATAGCGAGAATTTTCATGATCATTGCATAGCTAATCGGTCGCGAGAACTCAACGTCCGCTTCGTCCGTATTGCAGACATTAATTGATATCTATCCTTTAGGGTCAAAGGTGCCCTGCGTTTGGGTTAATATTGTTTGACCAGCATTAACTTATAGATTTAGCATTTTTCAAATAAATGTCCGAATAGGTCAAAATTGGTCAGCGCTCGACACCTGTCCACATTCCAAATAGTAATAATATCCGCAGGGTGAATTGAGCATCGCTCAAGAGGGGCGGCAGCCCCTTACTTTTCCCGCGCCTTCGGGTGGCTTTGGTTATAAACCTCCATCAACCGCGCCTGATCAACGCCCGTATAAACCTGCGTTGTTGAAAGCGAGGCATGGCCCAGTAATTCCTGAATGGTCCGCAAATCACCACCTGCTTCCAACAGGTGCGTGGCAAAGGAATGGCGCAAAGCATGCGGGGTTGTGGTTAATGGCAAGCCAAGCTGGTTACGCAGATTTTGCATCAGCAATTGCACTGCTCTCGCCCCCAGCCGTTTACCGCGTTGGCCTATAAACAAGGGGCCGTCCAATGGCAGATCATATGGGCAAACCTTAAGATAGGCTGCGACAGCTGTCTGCGCCACTGGCAAAACCGGCACCAAGCGAGTTTTGCCACCCTTGCCGGTAATGCGCAGAACTTCGGGCAAGGGCGCGTCAGCACGGTTTAACCCCAATGCCTCGGAAATGCGCAGCCCGCAACCATATAGCAAAGTCACGACTGCGGTATCGCGGGCTAAAACCCATGTTTCTTTGTGCTGCACATCTACCAGATCAATCAGTTTTATGGCCGCCGCTGCGCTGACCGGCCTTGGCAGTCGGGTTTTTGCCCGTGGTCCGCGCATTGTCGAAACAGCGGCTGCATCTATGCCCTCAACCTCTGCCAGCCAGCGATAGAAACTTTTGACCGCTGAAAGTTCGCGCGCCAAACTGCGCGCTGCCACCCCGCGCTGGCGCTCAGCAGCCATCCAAGCTCGCATATCGGTCACAGAAATACTGCCAAGGGTTCGTTTGCCAATATCTTTGTCTTTGTAACTCGCCAAGAACCCCAAAAACCCGGAGACATCGCGCCGATAGGCGTCAATTGTTTTGTCGCTGGCACCCTGCAATCCGGCAAGCCGCAGCAACCATGTATTCATCAGATCAACCGCTTGCGCAGAACCGATAATTACGCCACCCAGCGGCGTAAAATGCGTTCAAACGCGCTGGCAAAGAAACTCAGCAAGTCAACCCCTTGGTCATAGGCAAATCGGTCCACATCTTCGGAGCCGAGCGCCAGCAACGCGGGCAATTGTTTTTGGCCCAGATCAAGGCGCAACAATGCTTCGGAACCGATCCGGTTGGCCGAAGCGGTGAATATCGTTGATTTATCGGTCCGGCAGGGTCGCAAGGTAATTTTGCGCATCGCGATGTCTTGATTGCCAACCAGATAAGCGCGCACAGCGCCCGGTTCCAGCGGTGTTATCACCGCGTGGGGCAATGAGCTGTCAGCCGAGTTGCTTTCGATACAAAGCCGCACCACATCAACAGACAGGATATGGGCAATTTCGGTTTGAACCGCATCAAGAAAAGCCGGAAAGGTGTTGGGGCTTAACGCAGCCAACACCGCGCGCTGCACCTGATTGGTGCCCGACAGATTGTCATAAGCGGCAGCAATCACATTGCGATGCGTGTCTTCCAGCTTGTTAAGCCGGGTTTCAAGCCGCTCTACAAATACACCGCGCAAGTCCACAACTTTGTCACCGTTGCTATTGTCATGGGCATGAAGCAATGCACGCATAACATCGGTGTCGTCAAGCACAGCGGCAGGATCGTTAAGGATGGCGCTTTTCAGATCATCAATGCTCATGTTAAGGCCCTATATGATTTTCTGGCCGGTTTTGGCCCAGTCGGCCATAAACGCCGCAAGTCCGTTTTCGGTCAGCGGGTGATCGGCCAGCTTTTTCAAAACATTGGGCGGTGCGGTGATCACATCAGCACCAATCAGGGCGGATTGGGTGACATGGTTAACCGTGCGAATTGACGCCACCAGAATTTCGGTTTGATAATTATAATTGTCATAAATTGTCCGGATTTCACCGATCAGGTCCATGCCATCAACATTAATATCATCCAGCCGACCAACAAATGGCGAAATAAACGATGCACCGGCTTTGGCAGCCAGCAAGGCTTGATTGGCTGAGAAACACAGCGTGACATTCACCATTTTGCCCTCATTGGTCAGGGTTTTACAGGTTTTTAAACCGGCCCATGTCAACGGCACTTTTACTGCGATATTTTCAGCAATTTCAGCCAGCTTTCTGCCCTCGGCGATCATCTCGTCGGCCTCGGTGGCGACCACCTCAGCACTGACGGGGCCTTTTACCATGGCGCAAATCTCACGGGTGACCTCCAGAATATCGCGGCCCGATTTCAAAATAAGCGAGGGGTTGGTGGTTACCCCGTCCACCATTCCGGTCTCAATCAACTCGGCAATTGCGTCTATATCGGCAGTATCAACAAAGAATTTCATCTCGGGTCCCGTTTTTGATATTTACCCTTGCTGGGCGCGACTATGGTATCGCATACAAAACCAAGAGGGAATACCAAGTTGGCGCTTAACAGCTTCTTTTCACAAGGCACCGCCGTGGCGGTTCTGACAACCGAACCCATGGGCCGGTTTCTGGATTACCGCGCGCCCGAACAGGGCGTTGATCTGGGTGCGTTTGTCAAGGTACCTTTGGGGCCAAGACAGGTACTGGCGGTGGTCTGGGGCAAAGGGCAGGGCGGGTTTGACATTGCCAAAATGCGCAGCATTACGGCTGTGCTGGACGTGCCGCCAATGCGTGAGGAAATGGTGGAATTCATCACCCGCGCGGCGGATTATACGGTAACACCGCTGGCGATGATGCTGCGCCTTGCCACCCGCGCGCCGCGCCTGATGGACCCGCCAAGTGCTCGCAAAGTGCTGCGGTTAAGCGAACTTCGCCCCGAACGTCTGACCGATGCCCGCAAAAAAGTAATCGGATTTCTGGAAGATCATGGCGATATGCGTTTTGGCCTCAATGAACTGTCGAGATTTTCCGGCGTATCGGTTGGTGTGGTGAGTGGCCTTGAGAAACAAGGGGTTTTACTGCGCCAAGACGCACCGCGTGACTTGCCTTATCCAAAACTGGACCCAAAATACCCCGGCAAAACCCTATCAGAAACCCAAAAATCCGCCGCAAAACAATTGCGCCAATCGGTGGCGGCGGGCAAATATTCCACCACCCTTTTGAAAGGCGTCACCGGTTCAGGCAAAACCGAGGTGTATCTAGAAGCAGTAGCCGAGGTGCTGGCCCAAAACCGCCAAGGCTTGGTATTACTGCCCGAAATCGCCCTGACGGTTGATTTCCTTGACCGCCTAGAAACCCGTTTTGGCCAACGCCCCGCTGAATGGCATTCGGGTGCCAGCCAATCTGAGCGCCGCCGCTGCTGGAAGGCCGTGGCAACCGGCGACGCGCAACTGGTGGTGGGCGCGCGTTCGGCCTTGTTCCTACCGTTTCGCGATCTGGGGTTGGTTGTCGTTGATGAAGAGCATGACGGGTCATATAAACAATCCGACGGCGTGCATTACCACGCCCGCGATATGGCCGTTTTGCGCGCATCCATTAACGGCGCGACAGTGGTGCTGGCCTCAGCGACGCCAAGCCTGGAAAGCTGGGCCAATGCAGAGGCCGGAAAATATGCTCGCATTGATCTGCTGGAACGGTTTGGCACAGCCGAGTTGCCCGATATGGCAGCAATTGACATGCGCAGTGAGCCTTTGCAAACCAACCGCTGGATATCACCCAGCCTGTTGCATGAAATGCAGAAAACCCTTGAAAAAAAGGAACAATCCCTGTTGTTCATCAACCGTCGCGGCTATGCGCCGTTGACCTTATGTCGGGCCTGCGGTGAACAGATTGGCTGTGATCATTGTGATGCGCGTATGGTTGAACACCGGTTTCAAAATCGTCTGATGTGCCATCAATGCGGGGCGACCAAACCGATGCCCGATGCCTGTCCAAGCTGCGAAGTGGTTGGCAAACTGGCGGTGATTGGCCCCGGCGTTGAACGCTTGGCTGAGGAAGTCACCGCGCTTTTCCCCGATGCGCGGGTGGCGATCCTGTCCTCCGATCTGGCTGATTCAGCGCGGGGATTAAAAGAAATGATCGACAATATCGCCGCTGGCGGGGCCGATATTGTGATTGGCACGCAACTGGTGGCCAAGGGCCATAACTTTCCACACCTTACATTGGTGGGCGTGATCGACGCCGATCTGGGCCTGCAAGGCGGCGATCTGCGCGCCGCTGAAAAAAGTTTTCAACTGATCCGGCAGGTCGCGGGGCGCGCCGGTCGGGCCGAAAAACCGGGGCGGGCATTGCTGCAAACCCATCAGCCCGACCATCCGGTTATTCAGGCGATCCTGTCCGGGGATGAAGAGGAATTCTGGCAGACCGAGGCAGAAGCCCGACGTCGCGCCGTCGCGCCGCCCTATGGGCGAATGGCGGGGGTGATCCTGTCTGGCCCTGACGAGGCAGCAGTGTTTGCAGCCGCGCGCGAATTGGCGCGAAACTGGGGGGCACTGGACGCTATTAACGCCCAGCTTTTTGGCCCCGCCGCCGCGCCAGTCGCCCGTATTCGCGGGCGTTACCGGGTGCGATTGCTGGTCAAAGCCCCAAAGGCCGCGCGGCTTCAGGATGCATTACGGGCATGGGTTGCGCCAATGAAACTGCCATATAACATGCGTATCCAGCTGGATATAGACCCGCAAAGTTTCTTTTAGCGGACCCCTGCCGAGGCAAAGCCGAGGCCAGGCCCAAAGGGAGATGGTGCATTGCGCTAGCAATGCCGCCGCCTGCCTTTGGGAGGGTTTGTTGATGGTTAAGGAATGCTCCCGCCTGTTTTGGCACGATCCTTACGGATCGACGCAAAACCATTGGGCATGGCCTCGGCTTCGCCTCGGCAACAGTGCTTAGGGATGGAATGTAGTATTTGAGAGTTGTGTCAATTGCTTGATCACAGCGGTTGTGGCATCTGGCCAACCGCTGCCCTAAATTTGGTGGACCTGTCTTTAGGTTTAAGGCGTTTATGTTTGTGGGCGGATATGAATATCTTAGCTTGATTCTGTTGGCTAAATTGTAAGCGGTGTTTTGATCCCACGTTACGCTTGGTAAGAACCCACTATTTCTGAGGTTTCCAGCGCTTTGCCAACTTTAGAAC
>QIGK01000048.1 GCA_003228875.1 Rhodobacterales bacterium | reverse complement strand
CCGACAGTCAGTCCGATGAAAGCAAATCTTTGGCTGAGATTATGCATCGCGGTATTCGCAAAAACGGGAAGTTCCGTGAAAAGCTGACCGACTATTCCCACGCCTTTGCGCGCGGCGAAAAATTCGATGCCATGAAGGCTGAGATGATCATTCGCGATCAATTCAAAGCTCAATACGGCGAAACCATGAATCAGATGCGACTGGGCCTAAAAGAACGACAAGAAAACCTGCCAGATACGGCGGGGCGTGATGCGTTGGAATACGCCCGAATGATTGAACCGCTAATCCGCGATGGTGACACCATGCCGTTCTATCGCGCCTATGATTATGTCGGTGGTGCATTGGCGGAAAAGCTCAACATTACTGAATCTGGTGCCAAAGAGCTGATGACAACTGCCTATCGTGAAATTGAAGGCCGCGAGTTGTATGAATTTGGCAAGGCTTTGGAGAAAAAGTTCGTTGTTCCTGATCGTGAGACTGAGCAACAGTCGCGTGAGGTAAAACGTGAATCTGCGTTGTCTCGCAAGCGGGCGTAGTCACCACCTAACCATATGGAAATACAATATTTATTGCATTTCTAGGAATAAATGTCTATCCTGTTCTGCTTATGTTCGCGATGTGTGAGCGGTAAAATGGAGAAGGACAAGAAACGGAGACGGAATGACAGAGGATAAAACAGGCAAGATGAATTCAGAAGTAGGTGTGGCAAAGAAAACTCCGCCAACGCTGACCATTGATTGGGAACTTTACGGCAAATATCTGGATGAAAGCGACCTTTCAGATGCGGAAAAGCGCAAGTTTCTGGAAACCATCTGGGCTATGGTTGTCAGTGCCATTGATCTTGGCTTCGGGGTGCATCCGGTCCAGCAAGCTGCTGGCAATATTTGTGAGCAACAGGTGGAAATAGCCAAGTTTATCACTGAGCAATCGGCGTCTGTGCTAACATCACCGAAGAATTCCAAAAAGACATTTAACGCATCCGCTGATCGGCAATCCGGCCAATCGCAAGAAGGGAGTCCAGAATGACAACAAGCCAAACACAATCAAAAGCCGTGATTTATTGCCGTGTGTCTAGCAAGATGCAGGTCGAAGAAGGCCACGGATTAGAATCTCAGGAAACCCGCTGCCGTGAATATGCCACGCGCAAAGGTTTCGATGTTGTCGAAACCTTCTATGAAAAAGCTGTTTCTGGCGGTGCTTCCGTAAGACCTTCCTTTAATGCCATGCTGAATTTTGTGCGAAAAGCCAAAATCGAAGGCGTGGTTGTTATCATTGATGATATCAGTCGTTTTGCCCGTGATATTGAAGGTCATTGGACCTTGCGCCGCGCTCTGAAAGAAACCGGCGGCACATTGGAAAGCCCGTCCATCACCTTCGGTGAGGATAGCGACTCAATCCTAATTGAAAACCTTCTGGCATCGGTATCGCAACACCAACGTCAAAAGAATGGTGAGCAAACCAAAAACCGTATGCGCGCCCGTGTAATGAACGGCTATTGGGTATTTCATGCGCCTCCGGGCTTTCGTTATGAGAAAACCAAAGAACACGGCAAGCTGCTGGTGCGTGACGAGCCAATGGCCTCTATCATTCAGGAAGCCTTGGAAGGCTTTGCCTCTGGTCGTTTTGAGACCCAAGGCGAGGTGAAACGCTTTCTTGAAAACCAGCCCGATTTCCCCAAGGATCGCCGTACTGGCTTTGTGCGCTATGAGGAAGTTGTTCGCCTGATGCGCCGCGTGCATTACGCGGGTTACGTCGAAGCCCCTGATTGGGATGTGTCCTTGCGCAAAGGCCACCATGAGGGGTTAATCTCACTGGAAACCTTCCAAACCGTTCAACGCCGCATGAAGGAAAGCGCAAGGGTTTCCGCACGCAAAGATATCAGCGCAGATTTTCCTTTGCGTGGGTTTGTTCTTTGTAATGACTGCGAAAAACCGCTGACGGCTTGCTGGTCCACCAGTAAGACCAAAAAGAAACATCCGTATTATCTCTGCCCAACCAAAGGCTGTGTCAGCTATCGAAAGTCTATTCGCCGCGATGTGCTGGAAGGTGACTTTGCCGAGGTCGTGCGCTCTCTACAGCCCTCTGAGGGCTTGTATGCTTTGGTGAAGGCAATGTTCAAAGATGTCTGGGCGCAACGCATGGCACAGGCAGAGAGCATGCTGCACGGCCTTAAGCGTGAAGCGGTGCAAGTAGATAAGAAAATCGAAAGCCTGCTGGATCGTATCGTGGAAACTGAAAACCCGCGTGTCATTGCAGCATACGAAAAACGCTTGTCGAAACTGGAAACGGATAAACTGGTTTTGGCCGAAAAACAGCAAAATGGGGTGAAGCCAGCGCATAGCTTCGACGATTTGTTCGAACTCGCTACAAATTTCCTCGCAAACCCTTGGAAACTATGGGAATCAGGTCAGTTGACCCTTAAAAGAACTGTGCTGAGGTTGGCCTTTTCGGAGCGTATTGCATACTGCCGAAATGAGGGACTTCGAACCCCAAAAACTACCTTACCATTCAAGGTGTTAGAGGGTCTTCACATAGGAAAGTGTGAAATGGCGGAGGAGGTGGGATTCGAACCCGAACCCACGGTAGACTTTCACCTACGTCGGTTTTCAAAACCGGTGCATTCGACCACTCTGCCACCCCTCCGACGCCTGCCTTTTAACGGCTGAATTCGCTAACGTCCACATACTGTTTTTACTTTTTTACCGTGCTTCCATTGTTCGTTTTAATTCGCTATGCTGCCCCAAATGATCGTCAAAAGACGGCAATTCGGCAGAGCATACCCAAATTTGCCCTTATTAGGGCGCGACGCTATTTCAGATCGTCGTTGGAAACAGGAGATAATAATGCGTATTTCAGCATATCGTCGCAGGACGGTCAGGCTTTTGTTAGTCGGAATTTTGGGTTTTGGACTGGCAGCCTGTCAAGAAAGCCTGAATGTTGGTGTTGCATCTGTCGGGCCTCCTGTTTCGGTTGGCAGCTCTGTTGAACAAGATGTCGAACGACCGGATATATTTTCCGTATCAGAAAATGCTTTGTGGGACGGTCGGCCATCGTTGGGCGGTGTATGGGTTGCCTATCCGGATCATAGCGACCCTGAGCGGGTTTTGATTACCAATGTTGAAACCGGCGATTCCGTTATTGGTGCTTTGTTTCGACGTGAACGAGACAACCCCGGACCAGCGATTCAGCTTTCATCTGATGCGGCGTCGGCGATCGGGGTTTTAGCAGGCAATCCCACTGAAATCTCGATTGTGGTATTGCGCCGTGAAACCATTGAAATTGCGCCGCCAGAACTTGAACCTGAACCGGTTGCCGATCCCGAAGCGGTGGCGCTTGGCGCCATAGTTGAGGAAGTGCTGAGCGACATCCCCGTTGCAGCACCGCTTGCCGAAACTGTTACGCCGCCGCCGCGCGCCGCACTGGTCGCACCCATTGTGCCGGAAACCCATGTCGACCCTCTCCCTGCACCTGCGAAACCCTTTATCCAGATTGGCACATTTTCGTCTGAACAAAATGCCCAAGACCTTGTGACAATTTTGGCAAACGAAGGTGTGCAGGCTGAAATTCGAACCAATGCTTCGGGTGAACGCACATTATACCGCGTTATATCCGGCCCGGCCAGTTCCGGATCAGAGCGTGACGAAAGATTGCGGATAATCAAAAACCTTGGGTTTACCGACGCGTTTATCTTTGGCTAGAAAGACAAGTATGAAATATTTTCCCCTCTTTATGGCCGCGGTTATGGCAATTGCTTCACCGGTTTATGCGTTGGAAACAACTGCCCGCGCAGCAATGGTTGTTGATTATGACACTGGCACCGTATTGCTGGCCAAAAATGTCGATGAGCCATTACCACCTGCCTCAATGTCAAAACTAATGACACTTAATATGGTTTTTGAAGCATTGGAATCCGGTCAAATATTGTTATCCGACAAATTTTCTGTGTCTGATTATGCGGTCAATTTTTGTGGCGGCCCCGCAAATTGCGGTTCATCAATGTTTCTGGATACCCGTGATCGGGTGACCGTAGAAGACCTGATAAAAGGCGTGATCGTTTTGTCTGGCAATGACGCAAGTGTGGTGTTGGCCGAAGGTTTGGCCGGATCAGAGGCCGAATTTTCCCTGCGCATGACCGAACGCGCCCGTGAACTCGGGATGTTAAATTCTACTTTTACCAATGCCACTGGTTGGCCTGATCCTGAGCACCGCATGAGCGCGCGGGACCTTGTGCTGCTATCGCGGCGTCTTATCAAACAATTCCCGCAATATTATCAATATTTTGCCATGACTGAATTTGCTTTTGACAATCGGGTGCCAAGCAATCGGTTTAACCGCAACCCATTGCTAAATTTGGATATCGGCGCGGACGGATTGAAAACCGGCCACACCGACGAAGCTGGCTACGGCATTGTTGCGTCGGCAGTCCGTGGCGAGCGACGGGTCATTATCATGATCACCGGCATGGATAGCGCGGCGGCGCGCGAATCTGAGGCCGAACGTCTGATTTCATGGGCTTTTCGTGAATTCAAAGTCGCGACCCTTTTTACTGAAAACACCCAGGTTGCCGCTGCGGATGTTTGGCTGGGCGAGACGGCTAATGTCGGGTTGGCACCGCTTGAAGATATTTCAATGCTGATGCCTTATCGAAATATTGCTGACGTTACCGCCAGTGTCATTTTTGATGGTCCGGTCGCCGCGCCGATTGTTGCTGGCGAAATGCTGGCAGAACTGGTGGTCGAAATTCCCGATATGGGCGCTTTTCGCTTTCCATTGGCTGCCACCGAAGATGTTGCAGCCGCTGGATTTACATCGCGATTTACTGCGGCTTTTAACATCCTTAAAGATCGAATTTTAAACAAAGAAACACAGTGAAACGAAACGGGTTTTTCTTAACATTTGAAGGGGCTGATGGCTCTGGCAAATCTACGCAGGCGAGGCATTTGGCCAAAACCCTGCAAACACGCGGGCTAGATGTTGTTTTGACCCGTGAACCGGGCGGTTCACCCGGTGCAGAAGAAATCAGAAAATTGCTGGTAGAGGGTGACCCGGCGCGCTGGTCAGCTGACACCGAAATTCTATTATTTACCGCCGCACGCCGCGATCATCTTGAACGCACAATTCTGCCAGCACTGGCACGCGGTGCCATCGTTATTTCGGACAGATTTGCCGATTCAACCCGTGTATATCAAGGCGCAGCTAGGGCTGATCTGCGCCAAAGCGTTGATCAATTGCACCAATTAATGATTTCCCATGAACCCGATCTGACGCTGGTTTTTGATATTGATGCCAAAATCGGCCTGTCGCGCGGGCTGGCGCGGCAATCGGGCGAGGACCGGTTCGAAGAATTGGGGGCTGAGTTCCAGCAAAAATTGCGGCTTGGGTATCAGGCACTGTTACAGGATTTTCCTGAGCGTTGTGTGGCCATTGATGGCGAGGGCACAGTCAAACAGGTCGCTGAAAAAGTGCTTATCGCGGTCTCTGGCCATTTACCATGACCCAAGACGAAATACCTGAGCCGGATTGTGTTGAGGGTGCGCCACATCCGCGAGAAAATAAAATTCTAATCGGCCAAAATATTGCTGAAGCAAACTTTTTAACCGCCTATAACGCTGGCCGATTGCACCATGCTTGGCTGATTGCAGGGCCGCGTGGCGTTGGCAAAGCAACCCTTGCTTGGCGCATTGCGCGGTTTTTGTTGACGACTGAACCCGACGGTATGTTTGGAAAACCTGAAAGCCTGACAGCACCAGATGATCATCCGGTAACCCGCCGTATGACTGCACTGGCAGAACCCGGTGTCTTTATTTGCCGCCGTGGCTGGGACGAAAAGAAAAAGCGGCTGAAATCAGTGATCACTGTCGACGAAGTCCGCAAACTGAAAAGCTTTTTCACCCTGTCAGCCACCGATGGCGGCTGGCGGGTGGCGATTGTTGATTCTGCTGAGGAACTAAACAGCGCCGCCGCCAATGCTTTGCTAAAAATTCTGGAAGAGCCACCAGCAAAAGCCATTATTTTGCTGGTCAGCCATCAGCCTTCAAAATTATTACCGACCATCCGCTCACGCTGTCGAATGCTTCGATGTGAGCCGCTGGGCATTGATGATCTGTTACAAGTGCTTGAACAGGCCGGATTTAAGGCAGAAAACCCGCAAGCCCTGACCGAGCTTTCAATAGGTTCCCCGGGTGATGCAATTCGGCTTATTTCAGGCAATGGCATTGAAACCTATCAAAATATCATCGCTATTCTCGACAAAGCCCCCAACCTGCACCGTCCGGCCCTGACCATGCTTGGCAATCAATGTGCCGCGCGCGGGAATGGCGATTTTTATGCCAGCGTTATCACCCTGATCGACCTTGCGTTGGTTCGAATGGCCCGCCACGGTGCCAAAGCCGCAATGGGTGCGGCAAGTGACCGCGAAACGGCGGTGTTTCAAAAACTGTGCCATAGCGAACACCAATCCCGCATTTGGGCTGATTTGCAACAGCATTTATCCGGTCGAATTGCCCATGCGGTTGCGGTAAACCTTGACCCCGCCCAAGTGATCCTTGATACCTTTTTGAAAATAGAATCCGCAGCGATCCGCGCCCTGCGTTAAGTTTTCCGGAAAGATAAATGCCAGAACCGCAAATAGTAGACAGCCATTGCCACCTTGATTTCCCGCAATTTGCCGATAATCTGGACGAGGTAATCACCCGCGCGGTGACCGCTGGTGTCACTCGCATGGTAACAATCTGCACCAAGCCAACCGAAATTGCGCCAGTGCAAACCATTGCGCAAACCTATGCGCCGGTATTTTTTGCTGCTGGCACCCATCCGATGAACGTGATGAGCGAACCCATGGTCTCGGTTGATGAATTATTGACGCTTGCGCAGCACCCCAAAATGATCGGTATTGGCGAAACTGGGCTGGATTATTATTACACCAAGGAAAGCGCCGACCTGCAAAAAACTTCACTGCGGTTTCATATCGAAGCCGCGCGGCAATCCGGCCTACCGCTGATTATCCACAGCCGTGCGGCTGATGACGATATGGCAAACCTGTTGCGCGAAGAATATCAAAATGGGGAGTATACATGTGTGATGCATTGCTTTTCATCCAGCCCTGAATTGGCCAAAGCCGCGCTTGATCTGGGCTTTTATCTTTCCATGTCGGGCATCGCGACTTTCAAGAAATCACAGGAATTGCGGGATGTTTTTGCCGCAACGCCGGTTGACCGGGTTCTGGTCGAAACCGACGCGCCTTATCTGGCGCCAATGCCCCATCGCGGCAAAACCAACGAACCGGCTTTTACCGCATTTACCGCTCGATTCGGAGCCGAAATTTTCGGGTTGGACTATAGTGCGTTTGCCAAACAGACCTCTGCGAATTTTGATCGCTTGTTCACAAAAGCCGCAACATGGACCGGCCCATGAAGGCAAAACTGCGATTCACGATACTGGGCTGCGGGTCTTCTGCCGGAGTGCCGCGTATTGGTGGCGACTGGGGCGCTTGTGACCCCAAAAACCCCAAAAACCGTCGTCGCAGATGTTCAGTGCTGGTGGAACGCATCACGGATACAGGCATAACCCGAGTATTGATTGATACTGGCCCTGATCTTCGGGAACAATTGTTAGACGCCAATGTCTCAACGCTGGATGCGGTAATCTATACCCACCCCCATGCTGACCACGTTCACGGGGTCGATGACCTTCGGGTGGTTGTTTATAACATGAAAACCCGCCTTCAGATTTATGCGGATGCCAACACCACAAATGATCTGATATCACGCTTTGGCTATGTTTTTGTGCAACCAAGCCAAAGCAACTATCCACCAATTCTTGATTTGAACCCCATCGACGGCCCAATCACAATCAACGGCGCTGGTGGCGGCATATTGATCACACCGTTTGAGGTCGAACATGGCCGCATTGACGCGCTTGGCTTCAGGATTGCTGGGCTGGCTTATTTGCCCGATGTTTCGGCAATGGACAACGCCGCATGGCGGGCGGTCGAAAACCTTGATATCTGGGTGCTGGACGCCCTGCGCCGTGATCCACACCCAACCCATGTGCATCTGGAACAATCTTTGGAATGGATTGCCAAAGCCAAGCCTAAACAAGCGGTCTTGACCAACATGCACATTGATCTGGACTATGCGAGCGTCAAAGCCGAAACGCCTGACAATGTCACCCCAGCCTATGATGGTATGGTATTGGAGCTTGATGCTTGATTGCCACGATATTTAACGCCATCGCGCCGGTATTTCTGCTGATACTTGCAGGTTCGGCGGTGGCTGAAATTGGTTGGTTGTCGCGTGATGGCGTTGACGGGTTAATGTCATTTGCGCTTAAATTTGCCACGCCCTGCCTGCTTTTCTTAAGCGTTCGAAATCTGGTTCTTACGGCGGCTATGGCGCCCGGAATCAATGCCTATTTATTTGCAAACCTTTATAATCGCAGCGAGGACGTTGCCGCCAATACCGTGTTGCTTGCCACCATTGCTTCAGGTTTTACCGCCGCTGGGTGGATCTGGTTTTTGGGATAATCCGCGCTCTGATCCTAATTTTTGCGAAAAGCCCTGTTGCCAGCTTGGGCCAGCAGGATAACGGGCAACAAGCCGGTCAAAGTGACCAACAAAGCCGCAGGCGCAGCTTGCGCAAGGTTTTCCAGAGATGCTTGCCCATACACCCTTGTGGCAAGCGTATCAAAATTGAATGGGCGCAAAATTAGCGTGGCAGGCAATTCCTTTACGGCATCGACAAATACCAGCAAGCCCGCCACCAGAACTGAGCCTCGGATCAAAGGCACCTGCACCGACCAAAGCGTCTGCCAAGAAGTGCGCCCCAAAGATCGCGAGGCCATTTCCATGGAGGGTGTAACCCGCCCCAATGCAGCATCAATCCCACCTTGTGGAATGGCAAAAAACCGCACGATATAGGCAAAAATTATTGCAGCGGCAGACCCGGTCAGGACCAACCCGATATCAACACCAAAACGGGCTTCGATAAAATCGGCCATGGCATTGTCAAAGGCCGCCAGCGGGATCAACAGGCCGATCGCCAAAACCGCCCCCGGCGCTGCATAGCCAATGGCGGTAAGCGGCATCAAGATACGCGGCAATCGCAATTTTGATCGACGCGCACCAAACACCATAAACAAAGCGCCAATCACAACCAAAAGCGCCGCGCTCGCCCCTAAAAACACCGTATTGCCTGCGGCTCGCCAAAGGCTGGGGTCAGCCCATGTGTCAAGATGGGCCAAGGCGTTGGAGCCAATCACCCCAAGCGGCAAGACAAAGCCCAACAGAAATGGCAACAAGCATGCAATGCTGGCTAATATCGCCCAGACACCGGTCAGCCGTTCAGGTATGATCGGTGTCAAACGTGATGACAGGTTATGATAGCGCCGTTTTTTCCGATTCAGTTTTTCGAAAACCACCAGCGCCAGAACCAGCGTCAGAATGATGCTGGCAATTTGCGCTGCACCGCCAGCGTTATATCCCTGTAACCAAACCGTAAAAATTCCGGTTGTTAGGGTTTGCACAGCAAAATAATCCACAGTGCCAAAATCATTTAATGTTTCCATCATAACAATGGCCAGACTGGCGGCAACAGCGGGGCGCGCCAAAGGTAATGCCACCCGAAAAAAGCTTTGCCACGGGCCACAGCCCAGCGCGCGCGAAACTTCGATCATATTTGAGGATTGCTCTCGGAATGCGGCACGGGACATCAGGTAAACATATGGATAAAGCGACAGGGTTAATACCAACGCCGCAAACCAGATAGAGCGGATTTCTGGAAACCAATAGTTTTGCGAGTTTTCCCAACCGAAAAAATCCCGCATCCATGTTTGAACTGGTCCGGCATATTCCAGAAAATCAACCAGAGCATAAGCGCCAATATAGGCTGGTATCGCCAGTGGCATCAACAACGCCCATTCCAGCACGCGTCGCAGCGGAAATCGCTTCATCACAACCAGCCAAGCAGTGCCAGTGCCGATAATCCCTGCACCAATACCAACAATGACCATCAAGATTAGTGAGTTAAAAAAGTAACGCGGCAATGTTGTGGCCAACAAATGTTTCCAGATATTTTCAGTCGGAAAAAACGCCATCCACAAAACTGCCAATAACGGCGCAAGGATCAGTGTGGCAATAAAAATGCTGCCGACAGACCATATGTCCAAACGGGCTTTTCGGTGGGATTTATATATCTGACTAGTTTTATCAACCATACCGGAGGTATAAGCCCATCAACCACCGAAAGTCCAGCAATTACGCCATGGTCAGGCTATATCCGAACGGCGTGACTGACACCACAACCCTTGAAATTTGGCTAATATCTGAGATTCCAAACCGGATCGGCAGCAAGTCGACAAACTTCAAGGTTGGCAGTACATAGCCCTTTTTCAAAAAATAGGAACCTAATGAAGCCGTAGCCTCATAATAACCCGACGGATCATCGGTTTGGTCTTTGCGGACAATGGTAACCTTGCCTTTGGTATCCGAAACTAGTTGCTCAATCGGTTGCCAAGCACCATCAACCATTTTCTGCACGTCAATTTCGACATTGTCAATCGGCTGACCACGTGCCACATCAACCAAAGAAAGAACCAGTTCAGCCATCATCAATCCCGTTATTAATCACATATCATTTACAGGCGCGTTATGAATTAAGTGTGAACGACAGTGTAACCATAAGGTGTTACAGACAAAACGATCTCGCTATCTTCAACCGCCTCTTCCATCCCGAAACGCAGTGGCAAGATGTCAACAAACTTCATTTGGGGTAAAGAATACCCGCATTCATTAAAATAAGCACCCAAAAAAGCAGTTACTTCATAATAACCGCCATTTTCCAGGTTGCTACCATCGGCCAGCACCACAAATCCGTCGAGATTGGTGCGGGTTTTTGAAACAAGTTCCCAGTTTCCATCAACAATTTTCCGGGTCTCGATCGCAACATTTTCGGCATAACCGCCATTTGTGCTATCGATAATTTTTATTGCCAAATTGGCCATAACGTGCTCCGAAACTATAAATGCAAGGGGTACTCGGCCAAAAAACAATAATCACTATTTTTGAATAATGGTCAACGCATAGACAAGTAAAGCAAAATTAGCCCGACACACCAAAAAAACCAGAATTTGCAATCAGGGATTTTTTATCCAAAATCATATTCGCGCCAGCCAATCTTGCGGATTCATCAGATTTGAATTAGCAACACTATAAGCAAATAGGGTAAGCGCACAGTGACCAAGACCTGCTTTATTATTGAAGAACTTTTCCCAAAAGATCAGGGCGGCATTGGCCGGTTGATGCATAATATTTTCTTCCATAGCCACAGCCTTGATCCCGAGGTTGCGTTGCATGTGGTTATGCCCGCGCAAACCAGCAAAAATCAGAAAATGTTGTCGCAAGCATTTTCCGGGATTGTTACCTTTCATTATCTGGATACTGATCAGAATATCGCCAATCGGCACGGCATTGAATCTTTGGCAACCGCCAAAGCAACGCGAAATTTGAAAGACCCTTTTCTTAAGGGATTTCGTTTTCTGGATGCAGTTTTGCAGGCTGAAAAAACCATCAACGCCAAGTTTGACCATATAGAAATCCCTGACCATTTGGGCACCGGCGCTGTTATTCTAAGCGCTAAAAAAGCTGGCGTTGCGTTTGGTGAAACTGACATCACATGCCGCATTCATTCGTCGCTTTCACTGATTATAGATCACGAACCGTTTTACCACGCCCGCAGCGATTGGCTTGCATCGCGTTTGGAAATGGAACGCCAAAGCCTGCGTGACGCTGATCGGATTATTGCTCATTTGCCTGTCTTGGCACAAATCAATCAAACCCATTTCAATTTTCCCAATCACTGGTTAGACAAAGTTGAAACTGCGTTCCCGCCAGCAATCTGGCCCGACGCCAAAACAAAGATCACCAGCACCGACAAAAACGCCGATTTCATTTTTACCTCGCGATTCCAGCCCTTTAAACGACCCGAATTATTTATCAAGGCCGCCATTACCTTATTGAATTCAAACAGCAATTTTTCAGGAAATTTCCGGCTGATTTCATATGGATTTGATCGAAGCTATATTGACGATCTTAGGCTGATGATCCCCGCAGGGTTCAGGGCGCGCATTCGTATTGAAACCAATCTTCCCGAAAACCAGCGGCAACAGGCAATTTCCGGTGGCAGGGTTGTGCATTGCTCAGTCTTTGAAAGCCTGTGCGCTTTGGCGTTCGAAGTGTCCAAATCCGGGCGCCCGATTTTGCTGGCAAACGATTGCCAGGCATTTTCGCAAACCGATCTGTGGCAAGACGGCACAAATTGTTTGATGTTTGATCCAGATCCGCAAGATCTTGCAGCGGTGATGGAAAAATCGCGCCAATGGCAACCAACAACAACCGTGAATTGCTTGCCGGACCCATATTATTTCCATAAACCTGCTAAGCACGCTTTGCCCATAAAATCGGATAGCAAAGTTAAAATTATTGTTGGACCTCTGTTAAACCAGTCAGATTTTGATAAATTTGCCGATTTCCAAAAAGAAACCAAAACCAGCCATGCTTTTGCCAGCGAAGAAAACATTCGCTTATTTGCCAACAAAAACCAAATTAACCTGATACCACTCAACGCAGGAAAATGTCAGGGTCAGCAACTGCGGGACCAAATAGCCTTGGCCAAGGGGCCGGTGGTGATCACGACCCTAAATACCTTGCCAACACCTGAATTTATTGTGTCAGGTCTGGCATCTGTAGGCCCCGGGCAGATTTATACGTCAAACAGCAAAACCCCCACAGGCAGACTAAATATTTACCCTGGAAAAATGCCGAGCATTTTGATGTCTGATTATCGTTTATCACCGCTTTGCGTCATGCTGCATTCCGATGATCGGGCAATCATCGACAAAACTGACGACAAAAACCTGTTGCCGCGAACGTTAGCACGTATTGCCAAATCTGACTTAAAGGTTATTCATAACCCTTTACCACAACTAATTGAAACTAAACCCTTAATCGACGCATTGCCAGATCGCAGGCTTCTGGGATTTGATCCAGCGCCAACATGGAAAAACGGCGTTCGAACCATTGGTGTTGATTTGAAATTTGCCGAGTTCAATGATTTTCTGGTCAGCAGGGCTGCAAATATTGCCAATCAAATTGATCCGAAAATTGCCCTGCCGAAAAATACTGAACTTGCTTTTTCATTTGCGGCCGATGCCAACCATTCCGGCAAAATTCTGGCAATAAAATTCAAAAACTCTGGCGCTGACGGAACAGCAACAGTTTCGCTGCATGCAAGCCTGAGCGCCGATGCAATTGAACAACACAAAGCTGGCCAGCAATGCCGAAATATTCGTGCCGGACAAGCCTATCAAATGCGCTGGGGGCCATTATTCGATGATGCCGGCCTTGTTTTGGTTGTTTCATCAGATCATGACACCACATTGGAAATTGAAGAAATCTTATTAATTTCGCGCGAATAGCATTGTTGTGCTGGCAATATTTGCGCCAAGCTCTAAAATACCTGAAATAAGCCTTGTGGCCAACCAACGAGAACCTGATTTGACCTGTGCCACCGCCATTGTAAATATCCATAAAGAGGGCCTGCTGCTGGCGCCGACGCTAAACAGTCTGCGGCTTGCAAAGCAAAAAGCCGTGGCCGCCGGATATGAAATTGAGCTTTTGATTATTGCTGACAAAGCTGACGCGCAGACTGTTACGGTTGCTCAAAAATATCTGGATGTGATTGACCGAATTATTCCGGTTAAATTTGGTGATCTTGGCGCTTCGCGTGAATATGGCATTGCTCAGGCAAAAAACGACTGGGTGTTTTTACATGATGGCGATGATCTGTTTTCGTCAAACTGGTTTACAAAATTCTTTGAAATGCAGGCCGATGGCGAAATAAATGAACGCACCATCTATCACACCGGCCTGTTTGCCCGTTTTGGTGTGGAGATCGACATTCGGCAAATGATCGATTCATGGGACGCGCGGTTTCATCCGCTTTTTCTTGCGTCTGAATGGTATTTTTCAAATAAATCGGTGTTGAACCGCAAGATTTTTGAAGAATTTCCGATGCCCTATAATGATAAACGCATCGGCATTGGTAACGAAGACTGGACTTGGTCATGCCATACTATCAACGCAGATATTCGCCACAGTTACCTGCCCGAAACCATCTGTTTTTACCGCACCAAATCAGCTGAAACCAGCCTTGGCTTGACGCCGGGTATGATCCACGACGCGTCTCCATTATTTGACCCTGAAAATATTGTGCGCCATGAAATCCAGCGGGCTGAGCGCCCCGAACGTATCCGCGCTTTTACCGATTCCATGACAGCCAAGGGTGATCCGGTTATTGGCGACGGGTTGCCGCCTGACTGGTTTTGGCATGAGGTCAACTTGCAAGGCGCATTCGAATCCCTGATAAGCGATTACAAGGCAGTGCCCCACGGTGTGCTGCGCTGTCACTTGCCCAACCTGCATTACAATGTTGTCAGCGCCACCCAGTTTTTAATGCGCGACCTTGATGAACGGCCCAAAATATTTTTGTTTGCCACCATGGACAATCTTTGCGCTGCTGACAAAACCGTTGAACTGTTTCTTAAAGCTGCCCATGACTATAATGATCAAAGCCATCAGCCGGTATTAGTTGTTGACGAGGGCGAACATGTGTTCTCGGATATTAGTTTAATGGGACGTTTTGGCGCAAAGATCATTTGCACAGCCCATTTTAAAAACTATTATAAGCCTCAAGAATACTATACCAACCGTCTGTTAATGCGTCCGATTATACAGTTCAAAAACAGCATCCTGATTGATCTTGGATCAGACATTTTTGCCAGACTTTTCCATGAATTCCATCGCGTCTTGCTCGAAAATTTTAGCAGCCTGTCAGCCATTTTATTTGACCATTCTCAGGACATTATGTCGCCCGCGCTAAATAACGTCGCGCGAAATCTCGGGTTGGCAAAAGCCCATAAAGGTCAAGAAATGCAAGCTTTTGCGCGGGCCGATTTAGCGCAAAAATTGACTGAAAAACTTTCCCACTCTATCCACCCGTTTCCCAACAAGTTTAATGCGTCCCTAGACGCGGTTACCCGTCACCGTTTTCGCAGCGTAACCCATGCGGACAATTTTGATCTTCAGGAATTATTGGTGGCCCCTGAAAAAAATACAGCCGCAGAGCCGACGCCAAAATCTTTTGGCAAGTCAGTTAGTTTTCAAACCGAACAGACCGGCGAGGTTGAATTTACAATCTTGAAACATGATCATGTGAAATCCTATTTGTATAAAACCAGCAGCACGTGGATGCCCAAGGCTTGGTATCTTGAGGCCCTTAGATTTCTGCGCAACAACAAACATATCTGGATTGTCCCACCGCAGATTTCCGTGTCGCTGGATCAAGCAGGAAAACTCACCAGTCGCTGGAATTCGTTTTCAGCACCACAAGAAACCTTTTCGGTTTGGTATGACCAATGTTTTGTTGGTGAAAACATGCCCATTGCGGTTATTTGCCGAGAACCGATCTGCGAAACGCCGCCCAAGACTGTCGCAGAACTGGCCAAAGCATTATATTATTATTGCGCAGATTCCGACAAAAAGGTCAGCACATGTGCTGAAACTCTGACAATTGCTTTTGGCGAAGCCCAATGAACGGCGCACAGATTTCTAGCTATTGGCAGGCCTATCTTGATTTGATCGAGCTTTGGGCAAAAGGCATCTGGGACGAGGCCGATCTGGCTTTACATTTCAGCACCCATGGCCAAGCCGAAGGGCGCCGCGTAACCAAAGCGGCGGATGCACCCAAAGATTGGTCCGACTGGCAGTATTTCAAAAACTCCCATGATTCCTATCAATGGTGGTGGCGCAAAGGCGTGATTGAAAGCGGCGTTTATGCGGCCTTGGTTAAGGGCGACAGCGCCATGCAGCGCGGGTGTATTTCGCGCGATGCCCATATTCAAAAAATCACGGCAATGTCTCAAACAGCTTTGGAACAACTTGTTGAAAATGCCAAAGACCAGCCGGGAAGCGGGCCGCTTGCCGCAATATCCAGCGAAAACATACAATGGGGTGCGCAAAAATCCATCGGGCTTTTGCCGCTAAGCGATGCACTGGCACAGGATTTTTCTGGCCGGTTTGGTTATGTGATAGTTTTGCCTTGGCTGGAATCGGGTGGTGCCGAACTGGTTGGGCTTTGGCATTATCTGGCCGCCCGTGAACTGGGCCTTAAACCGTTGATTATTCTTGGTGACAAACCCAATGTGACTGAACGGTTTTTGGCGCAGGATATGAATATTTTGAACCTACCAGAATTCTATACGCAGGCGACCGGAAACCAATATGATGAGTTGACCAAAGAAGATCGCACCCAAGTATTGACCACAGCCATTGAGGTCATCCAGCCCCAAACGCTGCACTTGATCCATTCTTTTATCGGCTATTCCGCTCTGTCAGATAAAACATTAAAATCGCGGGTTCGCGATGCGTGCGAAACCATTTATGTATCTGCTTTTTGCCCGCATATCCACGCGCCCGGCAACTTTGACGGATACTTTCGCTATATTCCAGAAATCCATGATATTGTTGACAAATTTGTTTTTGATAACGACTGGTATTTGCAGGAAATGCAACAAATGTATCAGCTTCCTGATAGTAAAACCACGGCACTGAAATACCCGATCGACAAAGTAGCGCCAGTAAAGAAAATCAAAACCAAGCGACCAAAAGTTCTTTGGGCCAGCCGGTTTGACAGCCAGAAAAATCCGCAAATTGTCGCTGAAATTGCTGCGCGCCTTCCTGATTTTGACTTTGTCATGTATGGCCGCCGGGTGCTGGGAGATGTTGAAATTGATTGGCAAAAAATGCCTGAAAATGTCAGCGATGGTGGCGAATTTTTTAATATTGATGCCTTGCCGTTTAAGGAATGTTTTGCGTTTCTTTACACCTCAAAATTTGACGGCACGCCGAATATCTTGATAGAAATTGCCTCACGAGGGTTGCCGATTGTCACCCCGAATATTGGCGGAATCGCCGGATTTTTGGGTGATGATTGGCCCGAATATGTTTCCAACCCTGAGGATGTGCAGGGTTACGTTGACTGTTTGGATCGACTTTACAAAGACGGTTCTCTGGCAAAAAATCTGTTGACCGTTCAGAATAAGATTCTAAAAGGCGAACGCAGTTTCAAGGCGTTTGTTGCAGTAAAAGCCGCGCTGGTCAAAGCTTCATAAATTTGATGATGTCGCGCTTGAATTCCTGAAACACATCTTGATCTTCGATATTGGCGCATTTGGGTTTTGCTTTGAAGAATGTGGCTTTCAGCTCTTCACGATAACTTTCCACGCCCAGTTCCTCTAGGTTATCATATTGATCATGCAGAACTTTTCGCACGTCTTCGATCATCCAGCTGTCAAACCCGTAATATTTTCGCGTATATCCATATTGTGCTGAATATTTGGCGCTTGCGCCCCAATGGCTGATTTCGGAATTTTTCATCTGGTGGCCAATTTGGCGATACAGGGCAATTTCCTCGGGAGAAGGTGCCGGATTGGTGTGCAAAAAATCTTCGGCTGATGCCTCAAACCCGTAACTTTGGCACATTTCAGCAAATATCTGGTTCAGCATTGACCCGATAAACGGCAAAAACCTGATTTTGATGCCCAGTTCATCCAGCGGGTATTTGACTTTTTTACGCAGCAATAATTTGTCTTCGCGTATTGCCTTGGCAACAAATTCGGCAAAAGTGCAGTTTTCAACAAAAGTTTTTATTTGTTGAGTATACATCGAATTTAGTCGCGCAATCGGATCACGCACAAAAAACACGAGCTCAAGATCAGCATCATACTTATCACAAACATCTTTTAAGCGCTTGATAAAAGGCGAAAAAATTGGAAAATCTTCTGAGGAAAAAAACAGGGACTTGCCTGCTTTTAGGTCCTGCGCGAGGCGGTCCAGCCCGCCAAGCGATGGATCAAATCTTTTGTCGTTTCGTAATTGATAGGCAAGGTTGTGATGGCCCGCATCAGGCCGTGTCCAACCCCATTTTGGATACTCCAGCGGCGCCTTGCCAGAATATTCCGAAAGAAACTTTTGCACAGTGGTGCTCGCAGTTTTTGAAGGCCCGACATGTAAGACAACTTTTTTCATGCGTTTTTCTATTGCCGCATAAAACATCGGTTTCCCGAGGCGACATCCAATTTTTTTAATCGATTAAATTAATAAAAGCCAAGATTAACACAATTATAATTGGTGCCAACAGATTTTTGTTCACCTAGTTTGAATTCGTTACCTCCAGTTATCAGACTTGATATAATAAGTCATTGATTTAAAAGAGCCAAGACAAATAAGGCGGTAAAAAATGTTAACAAACAACAACGAACAGGTTTTTCTCCCAGCGTGGCGTGATGGCCGACTGATTTTTTTTACCAATATTGTCGCTTCGAGTTCTGCACGGGTCGGGTATTTTGCAGCAGCAGCCACAGAGCCGGAAAAAACCACCGTGACCCGAACCGGCAAAGCTCCTATCAATTCTGACCAACTGGCGTTTTGTCAGAAAATCGCGGATGACGGAATTGCCCTGCAAAAGTATTTCTCTGCCATGGCTGGCGGCAATCTGGACCATTTCACCGGTGCTATTCAGAACAAAGCACTGCCATTCCCTGAAAATACAAGCCCGCTGATTTATGCCTGCCTCTATCTGGATTTTATGCGCAAATATGCAGTTGATACCGAAATAATTCGCATGTATGCCATCAGCCCGATCAAACAAAGGTTCAACGCCGAACGCAGTTGCGGTATTTACAAAATCCTGTCTGCCCGCCTGCAAAGCATTGCAGCGGAAAAATTAATTGATGCTGATTTGGCCCAGCATAAAAAATTGCCCGGCGCGTCGATGTCGATCGCGAATTTGCTAAGAGAATGTGCGATTGTCAAATTTGATCGTGCTAATTATTCTGAAGCAGAGCGCTATATGTTACGTGCCGCAAAACTGCACAACACTGCTGATAAATGGCGGCGGCTGGCGGATTTTGCCTTGGCCGATGGCGCCCGTAAAAAATCCATTGAATACTTTCTTAAAGCCGCTGGTTTTGGCCCTCTGCCCGCGCCCGCCGCATTAAATTTGGGGCGTTGTCTGATTGAAGAAGGCGATTTTGAACAGGCGCGTGACTATGTGCAACAAGCCGCAAAAATGTTTAAAAAACCGGCAGCGGAATTGATGAAAAAAATCGACGCGGCAGTTTAGGAAAAATCTCGCGCAATTTTCTGGCTGTTTCTGGTCAAGCTGAATAAACAGCGTTAAGGTCAGGCAAAACAAGCGCAGGTCAAGTCAATGAGCACCCATCCCGACATCATTCCGCAAGCCGGAATTCTGGATATATCGCCTTATACAGCCGGTAAATCCGGCCCGGGTGGTGGCAACCGTGTGACAAAATTATCGTCCAACGAAAACCCGTTAGGGCCAAGCCCGCTGGCTAAAACCGCATATATGGATATGGCCGCTTGTCTGGAAATCTATCCACCATCAGACCATGCCGATTTGCGAAATGCCATCGCTGAGGTGCATGGTCTCAATAGTAAAAATATCATTTGCGGGGCTGGTTCTGACGAAATTATCGCCTTTCTTTGCCAAACTTATGCCGGTCAAGGCGATGAGGTGTTATACACTGAACACGGGTTTGCTATGTATCGAATTTCGGCAATGGCAGCGGGTGCAACCCCCGTTATCGCGCTCGAATCCAACAGAACCGCCGATATTGATGCATTGCTGGCTGCCTGCACCGATGCTACTAAACTGGTTTTTCTGGCCAACCCGAACAACCCGACCGGCACCATGGTTTCCGATGCCGAGATCGCACGGCTGGCAGAAAACCTGCCCAAACAGGCGTTGCTGGTTCTAGACGGTGCTTATGCGGAATATGTGCCCAGTTTTGATGGTCATGCGGGGCTGGTTAAAGGCCGTAAAAATGTTTTTATGACCCGCACTTTTTCCAAAATCTACGGGCTTGGCGGCGCGCGTGTGGGTTGGGGTTACGGCCCTGATCATGTGATCGGCGCCCTAAACAGGGTGCGCGGCCCGTTCAATGTTTCTGCGGCCGGCCTAAAAGCGGCCATAGCCGCAATTAACGACAAGCAGTATACTGCCAAATGCCAGCAGGAAAACATCAAATGGCGCGAATGGTTGTCGGCAGAGCTGGCTTTGGTTGGGGTTCCTTCTGACCCTAGCCAAACAAATTTTATTCTGGCACGTTTTGGCGATGATAAAACCGCCTTGGAATGTGATGCCTATCTTGCAAAAAATGGCCTGATTGTGCGGGTTGTGACAAGCTATGGTCTGGCTGAATGCCTGCGCATCACCATTGGCGATGAAATTGGCTGTCGGGCTGTTGCTGGGCGGGTTGCTGAATTTATGAAGGGCGCGCGCGCATGACGGTTTATAAACATGTGGCTTTGATCGGACTGGGCCTTATTGCCGGTTCGGTCAGTCTTGGCATTCGCCGCAATGGTGGCGATGTTCGCATAACCGGCACGGCGCGTTCACCCAAAACCCGACAGACCGCCTTGGAAATCGGGCTGGTCGATGAAGTATTTGATAGCGCCGCTGAAGCGGTAAAAGGCGCTGATCTGATTATTCTGGCAGTACCAATTGGCGCGATGGGCGACCTTGCAGCAGAAACCGCGCCACACCTAAAAGCGGGCGCAACGGTTACCGATGTGGGTTCGGTCAAATCAGCGGTGATCGATATTGTTGGTCCTCATATACCGGATAATGTGCATTTTATTCCGGGCCATCCAATGGCAGGCACCGAAAAATCAGGGCCTGAATCCGGTTTTGCGCATCTGTTTGATAATCGCTGGTGCCTGCTGACCCCGCCCAAAGGCACGGACGCCAAGGCGCTGGCGCAACTTCGTGAGTTTTGGCAAAGCCTTGGCGCGATGGTCGAAATCATGGATGCTAGTCACCACGATCTTGTGGCCGTTGTCATCAGTCACGCGCCGCACTTGATTGCGTATACCATGGTCGGAGTGGCAGATGATATGTCACGGATTACCGAACAAGAAGTGGTTAACTATTCCGCTGCCGGCTTCAGGGATTTTACGCGCATTGCCGCCTCGGACCCGACCATGTGGCGCGATGTATTTTTGCACAACAAAGACGCCACCCTAGAGGTCTTGGGTCGATTTACCGAAGAACTATTCGCGCTACAACGAGCGATCAGGACAGGTGATGGTGATTTCTTGTTTGACTATTTCACCCGCACCAGAGACGTGCGCCGCAGCATCATCGACGCGGGCCAAGACACTGACGCGGTTGATTTCGGGCGTGCCGCCGCCTCTGCCACTGAAACGGAAAAGAAATGAAAACGCCCTTAGCCATTAGCCTGTGTCTGGCCCTTGCTGCATGTGGGCGCGGTGGCGCAAACGTTATTCCTGAATATCTGCCAACATCAGCGTCTGCAAACCTTGTGCAACTTTGTGGCAATCCCGATTTGCTGGGCGAGGAACTTGGCAACATTAACGGTCAGGGTGCCTGTGGCATACCCAATGCCGTTAGCATTGAATATGTTTCAGGGGTGCGCCTTAGCCAGCCAGCAACCCTAAACTGCCGCACAGCCAACACGTTGGCAGAATGGGTAGACGGCGATGCTCAGGCGTCGGTTAGAAAGCTTCGCAGCCGCATAACCGGTATGACTGTTTTTGCCTCTTATGCCTGCCGTAGCCGCAACAATCAAAGCGGTGCGCGACTGTCGGAACATGCGCTTGGCAATGCCATTGATATTGGTGCTTTTACACTGGCCAATGGTGAAATTTTAGACGTCGAGAGCGATTGGGGAAAAGGCAAAAATGGTGCTGCATTGGCGCGCTTGCACGAAACCGCCTGCGGGCCGTTTGGCACTGTGCTTGGCCCGCTTGCTGACAGGTTCCACTATAATCATTTTCACTTGGACACAGCCAGCTATCGCTCTGGCGCATATTGCAAGTAACGATCAACCACCGTTAAAATTGGTCTTAATTTATCGGGTTCACAGGGGCAGACCCAACAGCAAACGGGCCGATATACGACTTGCCATTGTCAAATCGAAGCGAAAATTCAAGGCGGCTGCCTTGTGAAAGGCCAATCAGCGCGGTTTCAATAAAGGCAAGCTCGGTCGGGCTCATTGGCGACGTCTGGCGCAAGGCCTCAAAAAGCATTTTCCAGTTATTGACGCTAAAATCTATCCGCCCGTCGATATATCCGTTTGCCGCAGGAGTTAATTCGCCAGTTACTGTCAAATTTGCCCGGCCCCAGTTAACCTCGAACATTTCCAGTTCCACTAAATCCCAATTCGGCAGGCCTGTAATAATGGTGTTTCGGTCAATTTCATCTGTAAACGAAATATAAGCCGAGGCCTGAATTTTTGATATTACATCTGAGTTTTGGCCAAGTTGAACCAGTGCTGCCATGAATTCGCTGGGAAAAGTCACATCTGTAAAATCCACGCCCAAACGATAACGGGTCGGGATTTCGGTATCTTGAAACAGAGCCAGATTAGTGCTTTTAGCAAAGCTGCTCCAGCCTAGGCTGCTGATGGCGCTCAGGTCTGTGGCTTCGATACGCAGCCGTTCCAAGGTCAAATCTGTATTTCCGGCCAGTTCTATACTGCCGCGAAGTTCAGTGCCTTCCAATGTAACGCTGCCTTGAGCATTGGAAAAAACCTGCTTGCCCGGCCAAGCCAGAATAATATGGTTAGGCTGATAAGAAAGCGCATAGATCTGAAAACCATCAGCTTGCCAGCCCCAGTCACCGTCTGGTCCTTGCAAATCAAGCTGCTCAATTATTGTATCAAACCGGTTAGGAAAACCGGTAACATTCATGGTAGCGCTATCGGCGATCCAGCCATTGGCACGGTTGGTTTCCATCCATTCAGCATAGATTTTTTCCTGCCCGTTGGCGCCAACAAACCAATAGCCACTCCAGCCAATTCCTGCAATAAAAACAAGCCTAACGAACCAACGCATTTTGCTCTCCCAATCGGTGTTTGAGTCGCTTATAAATGAGCAAGCCGCTTGGGTAAATCACTATGTCAGATAATGGGTTTTGGGTTTTTGGATATGGGTCGCTTTTATGGCGTCCGGGATTTGAATTTGTCAGCCGCAAACGCGCCAGACTAAACGGATTTCGCAGGGCGTTTTGCATGTATTCCATCACCTATCGCGGCACGCCCGATAACCCCGGTTTGGTGCTGGCACTAAACCCGCAAAAATCCAGCTTTTGTGATGGTGTCGCCTTTCAGGTTTCCCCAGAAACAGCCAAAGAAACCTTGGCTTATTTACGCGAGCGCGAGCTGGTTACATCAGCTTACGTTGAAAATATTCAACCCGTAACATTGGAAAGCGGCACAACTGTTGATGCGATTTGTTATGTTATTGACCAGAATCATCGCCAATATACCGGTAATATTTGTCTGGAAGACCAAGCAGATATCATTGCTAGATCAAGCGGAAATACAGGCCCGAACTGGGAATATCTTTTTAACACAGCGGATCATCTTTGCCAGATCGGTATTGCTGATCCCGAACTTGATCAATTGGTCGAAATGGTAAAATCGCTACGGTTATCTTAAGGGTGCCAAATAGGCACGCGGTATGAAAAGCCGGTCATGATTGGCAAGCAAAAAGGGATAGCAACCATTTTTTTCGGACTTGCAGCGGTTAAACTAGTTTACAAACTCCTGAACAACTGTGGCCCATTCACCAGAATCCATAATTCTGTCAAGCCCGTCATCAAAAGTCGCCAAGGCTTGTAGCCCTGCCGCATTCCCATTGGCCGCAATCGCGTGAATTGACCTTACCCACGTAAAGCTGGGGTTCTCAACAATAATCGACTGGCTGTTTAACACTGCATAAGTCGATTCGACACTGAGATAATCAGCGTTCACAACATCCGTCAGGCCCGACAATAGTTTGCTCATACATTCTGCGACAGTCTTAGCGCGTTCAATGGTGACGTTTGGCCCAAGAAACCCTGCCTCAGCTAGATGGCTGACAGGGTATTGTTCAGGCACACAAATGTTCTTGCCATCAAATTGTTGCGGTTCGGTTGCCTGCGCCAACCCGCCTTGATCTGCCACAAAAAAGGTCATAACAATTTCAAACGCCGCGTCGGAAAACTGGAAACCGTCACAAAGCATTTTTGAGCGATTAGAAAGAAACGCCTGATTGTCACAGCCTGGGTCGATCCATGGAAAAGACAAAACAACATCGGGATCATTGGAAGCCCTCAGCGGATCAAATGGCAATGAAACCGGATTTACTTCGATCGTCTCAAGAAGGGTGTTACCCACAAACGAGGCACGAACGATATTTGTCATCAAGCCTTGCCCGCCACCATCGGTAAACGGTGGAAAAATTCCGGCTGAAACAAAAATTGCCGCTTCCGGAAGCTGAATGCTGACCGTAACTTGTTCGGCTTCGGCAGTTTCAGGTGAGAGCGACGGCACAACAATAACCGCCGCGGCTGTGGGCTCCTGTGGTGCTTCGTCGGCCATTTCCTCGGTTATCGGGGCCGTGGCGACCACTGGTTCAATGATGGGCGTTTCGGTGGATAAACTACTGGCACTCGATGCATCCGAATCAGCGTTTGGCAGCTCTGTGCTTTCAACAATAACTGTGGTTGCGCCAGTAACCACAGAAATGACCGCGCCAACAGATGGTTCAGCCATCCCGCAAGGAATATTTAACTGCATCCCAATTTCGATAGAGTTCGGATTTCCACCAACTACACCACGATTAGCTTCAAAAATAATTGATGACGAATCCCGCGATCCATAGACGCGCTCCGCGATCAACCTAAGCGTATCGCCACTGGCGACGGTATAGGATTCGCAAGCAGTTTGCGAAAAAGCCTGAAAGGGAAATGCAAGAAAAGTTGCGAAAAGGGCAGGCTTTAGAAGTTTCATTTGGTCAAGTCCGGTGATTGCAATTTTGCAACCTTAAGCCAGAAAGCCTGTTTCAATCAAGCCGATTTCGCTGAACCTTATCAAAGGTCACAGGTTTTTGACTGTCAGGTTAACGCCCTTTGCTGCGGTTATGACCACAATATTCCCCTCAGTTGCGCTTTCGCCAGCTTGCCAAACCGCGGGCCATTGCACCCCGCTGATGGTTATTTTTCCCTGACCGTTTTCAAAACTGACCACTTTGGCTTGCCGGCCTATCATGCCTTCGGCACGCGAATTCAACGTCGACGCAGGCTCAGATTTGCGTAAGCGGCGGGCCACGTTGCGGCCAATATAAATAAGCGCGATCGAAAGAGACGCAAATATTGAGACCAGCCATTCGCCGGAAATATCCGGCAGCAACGCAACCAAGGCGGCAACAATAATCGCCGCCAACCCCGGCCACACTAGAACAAATGAAGGTATCAGCATTTCCAGAGCAACAAAAAGGATACCCAAAGCCAGCCAATACCAGCCGGACAGATCACCAACCCATGTGAAAAAGTCCATATTTTACCCCTTTTTATCAACTACAGCTTTGGCAATATCCGCCACACCAGCAATCGACCCGATAATGCCTGTTGCCTCCAGCGGAATCATAATGGTCTTGGAATTAGGAGCAGCAGCAATATCGCGCAAGGCTTCGGTATATTTGGTGGCCACAAAATAATTGATGGCCTGAATATCGCCCTCAGCGATGGCTTTCGATACCATCGCGGTTGCGTTTGCTTCGGCTTCGGCCAGACGTTCGCGGGCTTCGGCATCCAGAAACGCGGCTTCGCGGGCACCTTCGGCTTCACGGATTTGCGCTTCGCGTTCACCCTCAGCCTTTAGAATAGCAGCTTGTTTGTGCCCTTCGGCTTGCAAAATATCGGCGCGCTTGGTCCGCTCGGCTTTCATTTGTCGCGCCATGGCTTCGTTGATATCAGCCGGTGGTGCCAAGTCTTTGATCTCAACTCGCGTAACTTTGACACCCCAATTCTGTGATGCTTCGTCGATCACCGTTAGCAACCGGTTGTTAATTTGATCACGGTTGGAAAGGCTGGCATCCAGATCCATAGAGCCAATCACTGCACGAATATTGGTCATGGAAAGGTTGCGAATAGCACGTTCAAGATCGCGCACCTCATAGGCTGCCTGCGCGGCATCAATCACCTGATAAAATGCAATCGCATCAGCCACCACCATGGCGTTGTCTTTGGTGATCACTTCTTGCGAATGAATGTCCAGCACGGTTTCCATCATGTTGATTTTGGCACCTACTTTGTCCATCACCGGAAACAGAAACCCAAGGCCGGGCGGCAAGGTGCGTGTGTATCTCCCAAACCGTTCAATGGTCCATTCTTCCCCCTGAGGCACAGTTTTCACTGTCATCCAGATTAAAATGACTGCAAATACGAGAATGGCTATTGCTGGCGCGCCGATGGTCTGTAACATTATTGGTCTCCCTCAGGGTTTTAACTTTTATTTCGTTACACGTTATTTAGGGATTGTTTGTCTATTCTTGAAGTGTTTTTATCAGGTTTTAGCGAAATGTGCCACATTATGTGCGTATTTTTCGGTTAATCGGCACAAAATCTATGTTGTTCGCGATCGGGAGCATTAAATCCGCATGAAATTAATCCTTGATACCAAGCAGGAGCCCGAATTCAGCTTGCCCAAGCGCCAAACCATTACCATGCTGATTCTATTGGCATTGGTTCTGATTGGGGCCTTTTTTGCTTATCCTTCCATGGCTCAGATCTTTGTCGTTTCACCCTATTTGAACGGGGTTATTCTTGCTGTTTTTGTCACCGGTGTTCTGGCTTGTTTTTGGCAAGTCTATACACTGATTTCATCGGTAAGCTGGATCAAAGGCTTTGCGATTGACCGGCCGGGCCATGAATTTGTGCATGCCCCGCGTTTACTTGCCTCGCTTTCAGCCCTTTTGTCTGACAAAAATGCCCGTAAATCTTTAACCGCAACCTCCACCCGCTCTATTCTTGATTCGGTGGGCACACGTCTGGATGAATTGCGCGACATCACGCGCTATATTTCCAATCTTTTGATTTTTCTTGGATTGCTGGGCACGTTTTACGGTTTGGCCACAACGGTTCCGGCGGTTGTTGACACCATCCGCTCGCTTGCCCCCCAAGAAGACCAAACCGCAGCCGAAGTGTTTGCCAACCTGATGAACGGCTTGGAAAATCAGTTAGGCGGCATGGGCACCGCCTTTGCTTCTTCGTTGCTGGGGCTTGCTGGTTCTTTGGTTGTTGGCATGTTGGAATTGTTTGCCAGCCACGGCCAGAATCGTTTTTATATGGAACTTGAAGAATGGTTGTCTTCGATCACCAAAATTGGGTTGGTTTCCAATGATGACGAAAGCGGCGGCAGCGATACTTCGGCGCTTTATGGCTTTATGGAGCAAACCGCGCAACAAATTGAAACCTTAAAAGACGTGACCCTGCGCGGTGAGGAATCGCGCCAGAAAACCGATGCCAGCCTTGCGGCCCTGTCAATGTCTATTTCAGACATGACCCATTCCATTGCCAATCGTTCAAGCGGCGGCGCTGGAAATTTTGACGATGAGATTTTTGAACGTATCGCCCTAAACCAAGAAGCTATGACCCAGATTTTACAAAGCCGCGAAGAGGTCGCCGGATTGTTGGACAGCGAAGCTCGATCCCGACTGCGCAACATTGATGTGCAATTGCTGCGAATTCTTGAGGAAATGTCAGCAGGCAGGCAGGATTCTATTGCTGAATTGCGCGGTGATCTTGCAACCCTGAGCCAAAGTATTCTGGCGCTTGCCAACAAACGGCAGGGCTAGATCATGGCCTTAGGTCGGCGCGGAAACGGACAGACACAAGCCAATATCTGGCCCGGTTTCGTTGATGCGATGACCGCACTTTTGCTGGTGCTGTTCTTTGTTATCTCAATTTTCATGATCGTGCAGTTTGTGTTGTCTGAAACCATAACCGGACAAGATCAGGAACTTTCCGACCTTGCCGAACAAGTTGCCGGGTTGGCGGATGCGCTGGGTCTGGAACAAAACCGCAGTCGCACATTGGCAACTCAAATCGGCGAATTAGACGGTGCGCTATCAAGCGCAGCAACCCGCGATACACAACAAAGCGCTTTGATCGCATCCCTTAGCCAGCAACGGGATGATCTGCTTTTGCAACAGGCGGACTCCGCTGCCAGGATCGCGAATTTTGAAGAACAAATCGTTAGCATAATCGCGCAAAACCGCGAACGAGAGGCCGCAATTCTGGCCGAAACCGCGCTGGAAATTGATGCAAAGGAAGCAGCGCAACTGGCCCTGGCACAAGCCCGTAGCGAGGTTGACGCCGAATCCGAAGCCGCAAGGCTGGCCGCTGCAAGGGCCGAAGCGCTTCAGGCATTGATCGCCGATCTTGAATCCGAAAGCGGTCGTCGGGCCACGCAAATCAGCGACATGCAATCCCAGATCGCCAGCGCCACCCAAGCGCTTTTTCTGGCGCAGGTCGCCCGCCGCGAAGCCCAGCAGCAAATCGCGGTCTTATCCGGTGAAAACCGCAATCTGGAAACCACGCTTAATGCCGCACAAAATGATCTTTCCCAAGACCGTGAATCCTTAGCAGGGCTGATATCCAGCCTTGCCACCGTGACCACAGAAAAAACCATGCTCGAGGGTCAGTTGGTTGCCGCTGAACGCAGCCGAATTGCCTTATTGGCGCAGCTTGAAACCCTGCGGGATGACTTTACCAATGCGTCTGCCCAGATCGCTCAAAACCAGACCGCCTTGGCTCAACAAACCCTTTCACTTGAACAAGCTCGCAAAAACGCCGAACGATTGGCCGCATTGCTGGAAAACCGCGAAACCGCTGTCACCGCTGCTGAACTGGCCTTGGCCATCAGGGCCTCTGAACTTGACGAGGCTGAACGCGCGCGCGTATCAGAGGCCGCAAACGCCGCTGCCGCGCGCGCTGAACTGGCCGCCATTCAAGAAGCAACACGGGTTTTACAAGAAGACTTGAACATCGCGCAGATGGCTCGGATTGCTGTGTTGCAAGAATTGTCGTCAGCCCGCGAAACTTCGGTTGATACCAACACTGCGCTTGCCATTACCCAAACCAGACTCGATGCCGCTGAGCAGGAAATGGCCGCAACACAAGCCGCGCTGAACGCAGCCGAAACCACGTTATCAGAGCAGCGCGAGGCATTGCTACAAGCCCAGCAAGACGCTGCTGAAGTGGCACGACAACTAACCGAAAATGATGTCCAGATTACCGCCAGCCAGTTGGCATTGGCGCAGCGCGCTGTGACGCTGGAACAAGCCGCTGCCGAAATTGCCGCCGCTGAAGCCAAAATTTCCGCCAGTGAATCAGCTTTGGAACAGGCCCGCCAAAACGAAGCGAGGCTGGCCGAACTACTTTTGGACCGCGATGTCATTATTACTGCTGCCGAACTGGCACTTGCGGAACGCGCCGCGGCGCTTAGCGAAGCCGAAAAATCCCAACTTGCCGATGCCGCCGCTGCTGAGGCATTGCGGGTTCGACTGCAAGCGGCAGACACCGAAATCACCGCAATGGCGTTGGCATTGGAAGAAGAACGCCAAAAAGCGCTGGAAACCCTTACCCAGCTTGCTGCCGCACGCGCCGCACAACGGGAACTGGCTGTATCTGAGGGATCAAGCCTGACGGTCATCGAACAACAACAAGTTGCTTTGGCCGAAGCCCAGCGATTGCTGCGCATCGAAGAAGCCGCCTCAGCCAATAGCCAACGCCAAATCGCCCTGCTCAACCAGCAAACTGCTGCATTGCGCAGTGAGCTGAACCAGTTACAAGGCCTTTTGGACGCCTCTGCCGCCAAAGATATTGAAGCCCAAATTCGCATTGAATCCTTGGGGTCCGAACTGAACACGGCCCTTGCCCGTGCAGCCGCCGAAGAACGTCGCCGCGCAGACGCGGAAACATTACGCGCTGATGCCGAAGCTGCCCGTGCAGATGCCGAAAGCCGCGAGCGCATCTTGCTCGAAGCCGAGGCCATTGACCTGCGAGGATTCCGTTCCGAATTTTTTGGAAGAATGCGCGAGGTTCTGGGAGACCGTGAAGGTGTGCAAATTGTTGGTGACCGTTTTGTGTTCAGCTCCGAGGTGTTATTTGCCATCGGCTCGGCTGAACTGGGCGCAGATGGCGAAGCACAGATAGGCCGTGTTGCTTCGGTATTGCTGGATATTTCGGATGAAATCCCTGACAATATTGACTGGATTTTGCGCGTTGACGGACATACAGACAAAAGCCAACTGGGTTCGGGCGGAAGATATGCCGATAACTGGGAGCTAAGTCAGGCGCGTGCCTTATCGGTGGTGCGGTTCCTGATTGACCATGAAGGCATTCCACCCAACCGGCTGGCGGCCACAGGTTTTGGTGAATTCCAGCCCATAAACCTTGGCGACAGCCCAGAAGCACTAAGCCAAAACCGCCGGATCGAGTTGAAACTAACCGAGCGTTAGGCATCGATGATCTTTTGCCAATTTTTGGCGAATTACCGCTTGAACCTTCCGCGGAGCTGTGGCCGAGTGGTCGAAGGCGCTCCCCTGCTAAGGGAGTATACCGGGAACGGTATCGAGGGTTCGAATCCCTTCGGCTCCGCCATAAACAAGTATAATTACTGTTTATTATCAGTTTAATAACGATAAAATTTGAGAATCATTTTGTTGGTTTAAACCAACAAAATTAATTCAGACGGGTGCTGCGAACATCATCTTAAAATTGAATTTTTGTTAATAACACGTATTTTGGGCGGTAATATATTAGCAGCCACTGGCTTTTTATGAAATTCGATGACACATTGCCTCAAACCAGAGCGTTCGCAAAGGGCATTAGAAATATGATTACCATTGATTTATGTTCGTCGTCAGAGTATTTGGCACAGATTAGGCTTTAGAATAAGAGAGTATCTGCCTCATCAGTTGGGTTATCTTAAGCGGCGGCTTTG
>QIGK01000099.1 GCA_003228875.1 Rhodobacterales bacterium | reverse complement strand
CCTATGGTGTTGACCACAGGTTCAACGCCGCCTTCGCGGAACGAGTCGACAATATATTTGATCGCCTCTTCGTGGCTATAAGGTACGCTGCCGGTAAAACTCGTCAGCCCTTGTCCCGTGCGGTCCATGCCGATGGCCACAAACATGCTGATGTCCGGGGGCAGGGCCACGTCGAGACCGTCACTGATATTTATGCGGATGCGGTCCGCTGCGGCTGCCTCAACCGGGGCGCCAGCGTCCGGGTTTCCCAACAGGGCGAGACCGACGGAGGTGTATTCTTCGCCATCTTTTTCACGCTCGATGCCGGAAAATGACAGGCCCTGATTATAGGCGTCAAAATCGCCGTCTTCGATGTCGGGGTACAACTCCCTGAGGTCTTCACGCATGTTTTCAGGGATGGTAAAGCCGATCAGGACGATCAGCGTGCGATCCTCACCCACATGCACAATTGCTTTGCGCTGGCCGTCAAAACGCATATCGTTAAACGTTTCCAAATCGTCAATCCGCACCAGGAAACCCCGGAATTCATTGGCCACGATACGCAAGACACCATCAAAGTCTTCGTGAGGAACTTGGAATGACTTAAAAATCACAAAATCATATCCGCCAGGGCCATCTTCGCGGATATTGCGAGCCTCGGCGGGGGAAGGCAAAATGCCACCAAGCGCTGTGCCGGCTATAAGTGCCAGGGTCAGGAGTGTTTTTTTCATGCTCTACCTCGATAGTTTTTTTGGGCTGTCCTAGATAACTAGTCCAGATGTTTCCTGATCTGTCCAAACGCGAACCGACACGTTAACATAATCAAACAGAATATGTCTGGCAACCGCCGCATGCATCATATTGCCGGTGTTAATCACGCCGGAATTTGCGAAATATCAGGCAATAGATGTTCCCTCATGCGTGATCAATCCGTCCATTCGCCTTTACGAATTAGCGGCGTGCGGTTGCCGTCGCTATCCAGCCCGTCAATGTCAATTTCGCCCGAACCGATCATCCAATCCACATGGATGATGCTGCTATTACCGCCTTGGGCCGTGATCTGTTCTTTTGACAAGTCCGCGCCCCCGACAAAACAATCGGTATAACATTGGCCCAACGCAATATGGCTGGCGGCGTTTTCATCAAACAAGGTATTGTAAAACAAAACCCCGCTTTGCGAAATTGCTGATCCATGGGGCACCAAAGCTACCTCGCCGATATGGCGCGCGCCTTTATCGGAATCGAGCAGCTTGATAAATGCCGCTTCGCCTTTGCTGGCGCTGGCTTTGACAATCCGGCCATCGACAAATTCAACCGCGATATCCTCGATCACCGCGCCTTGATGGGCCAGCGGTTTTGTCGCCCGCACATAACCATTTACGCGCATGGCGTGGGGGGTGGTGAAAACTTCTTCGGTGGGAATGTTGGGATTGCAGGTGATGCCGTTTTTAGAAACAGAAGCCCCGCCAGCCCATTCATGGCCATCCGCCAGCCCGATGGTTAAATCGGTACCAGGGCCGGTATAATGCAGGGCATAGAAACGCTGGTCGTTCAGATAATCGGTTCGAGCCTTAAGGCTGGCATTATGTGCAGCCCAAGCCGCCACAGGATCAGGTTCGTTAATGCGCGATGCAGCAAATATCGCCTCGGCCAGTTGAAAAACCGCTTCATCATCGGGCAGGTCAGGAAACACTAGTTTTGCCCATGCCAGCCCCGGAAATGCGGTGATATTCCAGTTGATGTTGAAATTGACGATGTGATCAAGGGCAGGTTTATAAGCCAGCGAATTAGCCTTGCCCGCCCGCGCAACTTTGGCGGGGTCTTGCCCCGATAATAGTGCCGGATTTTCAGCCGAGATTGCCATGCGGGCGGCATTGCCTGCATACGCCGCGGCCATACCGTTATAAAGCCAGTTGGGCGCAGAATCAAAGCTGGCATCACGGGCATTTTCATACCGCGCCAGCGTGATTTCATCATCGGAAAGGATGGGCGTGACAATGTTGGCACCCGCCTTATAGGCTGCCGCCACCACCTTGCGCAGCAATGGCAGGGCAGTTGTTGGCGCGGTAACTACCAAGTCCTGACCGGGCTGCAAATTCAACCCGACCTGAACCGCTACTTCGGCCAGCTTGGCCAGTTTTTCTTGGTCAATTTTGCCATACGGATCAGCCATATCGCCCCCTAAATTGCGGATTTCAACGCATCAACCAGATCGGTTTTTTCCCAGCTGAAACCACCATCATTATCCGGCGCGCGGCCAAAATGGCCATAAGCCGCAGTGCGTTCATAAATCGGTTTATTAAGGTCCAGATGTTCGCGAATACCGCGCGGCGTCAGGTCCATGGCTTTGCCAATTGCGCGCTCAACTTCTTCCTCGGAAACTTGGCCTGTGCCGTGCAGGTCTGCGTAAATGGACAGCGGTTTGGCCACGCCGATCGCATAGGAAATCTGCAAGGTGCAGCGTTCGGCCAAACCCGCCGCCACAATGTTTTTCGCCAGATAACGCGCCGCATAAGCGGCCGAGCGGTCAACCTTGGTGGGATCTTTGCCCGAAAATGCACCGCCGCCATGGGGGGCTGCGCCACCGTAAGTATCCACAATAATTTTGCGCCCTGTCAGGCCTGCATCGCCATCTGGCCCGCCAATCACAAAACTGCCCGTCGGGTTTACATGCCATTCGGTTTTTGGCGTGATCCAGCTTTTGGGCAGCACCTCGCGGATATATGGCTCGACAATGGCGCGAATATCGTCGGAGGTCTGGTCAATGCTTTCATGCTGGGTCGATAGCACAATCGAGGTCACCTCAACCGGTTTGCCGTCTTCGTAGCGCACCGAAAGTTGCGATTTGGCATCGGGGCGCAAGCTGGGCGCATCGCCGGCTTTGCGGGCCTCGGCCAAGCGGCGCAGAATTGCGTGGGAATATTGAATAGGGGCAGGCATCAATTCGGGCGTTTCATTGACCGCATAACCAAACATTATGCCTTGGTCACCAGCGCCGTCCCGATCAACACCTTGGGCAATATGGGCGGATTGTTCGTGCAGGAAATTCAGCACATGCAGGGTGTTCCAGTGGAACTGTTCCTGTTCATAGCCGATGTCTTTGATGCAATCCCGCGCGATCTGGCTGATGCGTCCCATGTAATCTTTCAGGCGTTCCTGATTCGATAAGCCAACCTCGCCGCCCACCACAACCATGCCGCTGGTGGCCATGGTTTCACAAGCGACCCGAGCGTGGGGTTCTTCGGTTAGGAATGCGTCCAGAATGGCATCGGAAATCCGGTCACAAATTTTATCGGGGTGGCCCTCGGAAACGGATTCAGAAGTGAACAAAAAGTTTTGGCGTGGCATATTTGTGTCCTTGATAGCGGGCAATGTTTGTTAGCCTCAATAAGCGAGTTTATATTGCTTTTCCATAGCTTATTCGCGCCGCCATTTCAGACCGGCCAATTGCGCAGCCAGCAGGCTGGCAATTAGAATTATCGCCAGCCAATAACCAGAGCGAACATAAAAGGTTGGCGCCAAGGCTTGCGGCAATTCAGCGTCAATAAATCCTGCATCGCCCAACGGCAGGGAATCAATAATTCGGCCATAAGGATCCACCATGGCTGAAATGCCTGTGTTGGCAGCGCGCGCCAGCGGCAGGCCTTGCTCCACAGCGCGCACCCGTGCTTGCGCCAAATGCTGATACGGCCCGCTGATTTTGCCAAACCAAGCGTCATTTGTGATTTGCACCAGCCATTCGGGGCGATTTTCGGTAAACAGCCCCCTTGAAAAAATAGCCTCATAACAGATCAACGGCAGGAATGCAGGCACGGTGCCAGCCTGCACAATAACCGGCCCTTCACCGCTGCTCATGCCTCCGCCGACTATATCGGCCAAACCACTTAAGCCCAGCTTGTTTGCCAATCCTTGCAGCGGCATATATTCGCCAAAAGGTACAAGATGGTGTTTGTCATATTGACCGGAAATATCACTGTTTTGATCGATGACAAAAAGAGAGTTGTAAACCCCCGTTGCATCGCGTCGCCGTGCCCCCAAAATAACCGGCACCCCTGCGGCAGCAGCAATATCTGCCCGCACAAACGGATCCTCGTCAGGTAAATAAGCGATGGCAACTTCCGGCCAGATCACCACATCGGGTTGAGGACCAGCAGCGGAAAGATCAAGCAGCCGTTGATAAAATACCGGAATAAAAGCCGGATCCCATTTTAGCTGTTGTTCGGCATTGGGTTGCACCAGACGCACAGTTAAAGCACTGTTTTCAACGAGCTGGCCCAGCCGGACAACGCCAAACCCAACGGTAACAATTACCAATACCATTGCGATAATCACGCCCTTGCGCCAAAGCAAAAGCCCCGATGCCAACACCAGCAGAAACCCTAGCCCATGTGGGCCGATCACCGAAACCAGTTGAATCACCGGCGTTTCGACCCAGCCATATGCCAGCAACGCCCACGGAAAACCTGTGAAAACAATGCTGCGTAATACCTCAGCCAAAGCCCAAAACCCAGCCAGCACCAGCGCGTCGCTTAGCTTGCCGCGCATCCAGCTTTGGCTGCTCATGAATGCCAATCCCCAGAACAATGCCAACCCTGCCGACATTAGAATTAGGGCAAACGGTGCCATCCAGCCATACCGGCCGATATCAACCAAAAACGGTTCGACAATCCAGCTGACGCTTAGCCCAAAATAGCCAAGCCCAGCGAACCAGCCCGTGGCAAAACCGCTGCGCAAACCCGATGTGCCTTGCAACATCGACAGCAACAGCGGAATTGCCAGCAAACCCAAATAAGGAAAGTTGATCGGCGCTTGACCCAGCGCCAGCGCCAGCCCTGCCGCCATCGCCACCAGTGGGCGCCATCGTTTCGGTCGAAATTCCAGCACTTAGGCGGCTTTTTTCGCGAATGTCACCCGCAAGCGCTTAATGCGGCGCGGGTCGGCTTCGATGATTTCAAATTCATTGCCTTTGTCATCACAGACAACCTCGCCGCGTGCCGGAACTCTGCCGGCCAGCATCACCACCACGCCGCCAAGCGTGTCGATTTCCTCGTCCAGATTGTCAGGCAGCAAATCAACCCCTGCGGCGGCCTCGATGTCTTGCAGCTCAGCGCGCGCGTGGGCCAGATAAACCCCGGGGCTTTCTTCGACAAACAGGTCCTGTTCTTCCTCGTCATGTTCATCAATGATGTCGCCAACGATTTGTTCCAGCAAATCCTCAATGGTCACCAGCCCGTCAACGCCGCCATATTCATCAATGACCAATGCCATATGAATGCGTTCGGCCTGCATTTTTTGCAACAACACCCCGATGGGCATGGAAGGCGGCGCATAAATCAGCGGGCGCAGCAGCGCCGCAAGGTTAAATTTGACGCCATTGCCAAACCCGTGTTTCAGGGCGAGATCTTTCAAGTGGACAAGCCCAACAGGTTCATCCAGCGTATCGCGATAAACCGGCAGGCGGGTCAGGGTTGAGCTGCGAAAAGCGTCAACAATTTCCTTGCGTGAACTGTCTTCGGAGATGGCGATAATATCTGTCTTGGGCACAGAAATATCATCAATCCGGCGATTGGCCAGATTGGCCAAATTCAGGCGTATTGCCTGTGTGCCAGCCTCAGCCACAGCGTCGATTTTGGAAATATCGGGGGATGACACACCGCCAAATAGGCGTCGCCAAAAAGATACGGTTTCCCGTGGTTTGTTATCTAAGGACAGCGCGCGTTGCGCTGCGTTAGAACTTCCGTCAATAGTGTCGCCCATGGCTCCTTTTCCGTGTTGATGCGGGTTTGCCCGCGTTATTGTCAATATGGGTCTGCAATACCCAGTTTTGCAAGGGCTTTGACCTCTAAATCCTCCATAAGGGTCGCATCAGTGTCATTTTCGTGGTCATATCCCAGTAAATGGAGACATCCATGCAACACTAAATGGGTTACATGGTGGTTAACATTGATGTTTTTCTCAGCGGCCTCGCGCTGGCAAGTGTCAAAAGCAATGGCAATATCGCCGATGCTTTCGGCTGGGTGGCAGGCTTTTGGTTTGGCGGGGAGACCGCCAACTTTGCCAGCGCTAAGATCAAAAGCTGGCCATGAAAGCACATTTGTCGGGGTTGGTTTGCCGCGAAATTCTGCGTTTAGGTCAGCGATGCGGGTGTCATCACAGCCCATGATCGAAACCTCAAAATCTTTTGGGTTCACCCCGCTGATTTCCAGCGCCGCATGGCAGGCAATTTCGGCAAGGGTTTCCAGCGACAAGGCTTGCCAGCGTTGGTCCTCAATAACCACTTCGGTCAGCGGATTCATCGGGTTGACGCAGCCTCATAGGCGCGCACAATTTTGGCCACCATGGGATGGCGGATCACATCCACAGCGGTGAATTTGGTAAAGCCAATTCCGTCAACACCTTCAAGAATTTCCAGTGCTTGCACTAGCCCGCTTGTCACACCGCGCGGCAGGTCAATCTGGGTGGTATCGCCATTAATCGCCATGCGGGAACCCTCACCCAGACGGGTTAAAAACATTTTCATCTGCATGGTTGTTGCGTTTTGGGCTTCGTCCAGTATCACAAAAGCCCGTGACAGAGTGCGGCCGCGCATAAAGGCCAATGGCGCAATTTCGATCACCTTGTCCTCAATCATTTTCTCCACCTGTTTGGCTGGCAAAAAATCGTTCAAAGCGTCATAAAGCGGCTGCATATAAGGATCAACTTTTTCCTTAAGATCACCCGGTAAAAACCCCAGCCTTTCCCCCGCTTCAACCGCGGGGCGCGACAGGATGATTTTATCAACCTTGCCCTCGATCAGGTTTGACACTGCAACCGCCATCGCCAAATAGGTTTTGCCGGTGCCAGCTGGCCCCAGCCCAAAAACCAGTTCATGGTCAAACAATGATCGCACATAATTATTCTGGGCTTTGGTGCGCGGTTCGACCACTTTCTTGCGGGTGCGCACTTCGACACGATCACCCGAAAACATCTCAATTTGATCACTGCTCAGCGGTTCTTCAAAAATCTCGGCGGGCATACGAATGGCGGCGTCAACATCTGCCGGTTCCATTTCGCGGCCATCCTCAAGCCGCCCATACAGCGCGCGAAGGGTGGCTTCGGCATGTTTTCTGCTGTCCAATTCACCCACTATCGTCAGCACGTTGCCACGATGATTAATCTGCACATCAATTGCGGATTCAATTTTGGTGAGGTTGCTGTCCAGCTCTCCACACAGGTCAATCAGCAATCGGTTATTGCCAAAGGTGATACTCGTTTCCGCAGAAGTTTCGGTTTTATCCTTGAGCGTGCTGTGTATCGTCAAGTCAGGTTTTTCCAATCGGTTGCTTTGGGGAAATCATGCATCAAGTGCGGGTGCGGGGCAAGGATTTAGGTGATTAAATCGCCAACAAGTGAATTACGTTCGGATCGTGTGACCTTGATTTGCACGATTTTGCCAATCAAAGACTTGTCTGCTTGACAATGCACAGCCTGCAAATAGGGCGATTTGCCCACCAATTGCCCCGGATCACGGGCTGGCTTTTCCAGCAGGACCGGCAGGGTTTTTCCCACCATGCTTTGCTGAAAATCCATCTGGTGGGTGGTCAGAAGTTTTTGCAAACGTTGTAAGCGTTCAGAGGCCAGATCATCTGCCACCGTCGCGCGATTGGCCGCAGGCGTGCCGGGGCGGGGTGAATATTTGAACGAATAGGCCATGGCATAACGCACCTGTTCGCACAGCGCTAAGGTGGCTTGAAAATCGTCTTCGGTTTCCTCAGGAAAACCCACGATAAAATCACCTGACAGGGCAATATCAGGCCGCACCGCACGGATTTTATCAAGGATTTTCAAGTAATCCGCAGCAGTATGTTTGCGATTCATGCGTTTTAGAATTTTATCGCTGCCCGACTGCACAGGCAGGTGCAAATATGGCATCAGCTTTTCCACATCGCCGTGGGCTTTGATCAGATCATCATCCATATCGGCAGGATGCGAGGTGGTAAACCGGATACGCTCCAACCCGTCGATCTTGGCCATTTCGCGGATCAGCTTTGCCAAAGTCCAATCATCCGCGAGATATGCATTCACGTTCTGGCCCAAAAGGTTAATTTCAGCAACGCCGCGTTCGACCAAATCACGGGCCTCGATAAGCAGTTTTTCAGCAGGCCGCGAGACCTCAGACCCGCGCGTATAAGGCACCACGCAAAAGGCGCAGAATTTATCGCAACCTTCCTGCACGGTTAAAAACGCTGAGGGCGCACGCCGTGCTTTGGGGCCACGCGGCAGGTGGTCAAACTTATCCTCAAGCGGGAAATCCGTATCAATGGCACGTTGGCCTTTATCAACCTTGGCCAGCATTTCGGGCAATCGGTGATAGGCTTGCGGGCCAACCACAAGGTCAACCATCGGTTGGCGATGGATGATTTCCTCACCCTCAGCCTGCGCTACACAGCCGGCCACGCCGATTTTTAGGTCAGGCTTGGCGTCTTTAAACTTACGATACCGGCCCAGTTCGGAATAGATTTTCTCAGCGGCTTTTTCACGGATATGACAAGTATTCAGCAAGATCATATCGGCATCATCGGGCTTATCAACCAGATCATAACCGGTGGATGTGATGGCGTCGCCCATGCGTTCACTGTCATAGACATTCATCTGGCAGCCATAGGTTTTGATATACAGTTTTTTATGGGCTTTCATGCGCCGATTCCCGATTTTCAGATTGCTTGGCGTTCCAATACAAGACCAATCCGCCAAGAGCAATCAAATCAGGCTGTCCGCCGTTTTCCCAAACCGATCTTTTTGGCCAATTCCTGACGCTTTATCGTATAATTTGGCGCCACCATCGGATAATCGAGTGGCAAGCCCCATTTGCTGCGATATTGATCCGGTGACAGACCAAAAACCGTGTTCAAATGCCGCTTGAGCATTTTCATCTTTCGCCCGTCCTCCAGACAGATAAGGTAATCCGCATGGATGGATTCTGAAATCGGAACCGCGGGCGGGGCTGTGGTTTTGCTTGCCAATCCCACACGGTTCAGATCCATCAGCTTGGAATGCACGGTTGAGATCAAGGATGTAATATCTTGGGGCTCGGTCGATCTGTTGCCGATATGGGCTGCAACAATGTCCGATGCCATTCTTAACAAGCTACAAGGACCACCCGTTTCAGGTTTTGTATCCATAACATTTCTCCGTCAATCAAAAACATAAATCACCGGCTTTTTTGTGTCAAAGACAAAGCCAACAATCACAATCACAATCACACGGGTTAATTTATCCAGACTCCTCTGGATAAGAACGAGATACGCCACCATCCTTTATCAATTCTGTTTCAAACACAATCCCGTTACTTGGGTAACCATCCCTAAAATAACAGTTTTTTGGCTTTTCTGCTGGCGACTGGTCGTTTTGTTGCACAAAACAATGGAAATTATGTATAAATGCCTGATGAAAATAATTTCGGTTTCTGAAATTTATACCCAAAAACAGCGGGATACAGCGGTTTAAGATAGATTTCTGAAGCAAATTGTTGACAAAAAAACCAAGCCAACGGAAAATCTTACAAAGTTTCCTAAAACACGCCCTAAATTACCAAAAGATTTGGCCAGTCAGATGAAACCAAAAAGCACTGCTCCCGGGCATCAATTAAACCTTTCAGCCGGATCGGCATCTGTCACTGTGGCGGTGCTGCTGGTTTTGCTAAAACTATGGGCATTTGCCGAAACTGGTTCTTTGTCGGTTGCTGCCAGCCTGACAGATTCAGCACTTGATCTGATCATCTCGATTTCCGGTCTTTTGGCGATTATATATTCGGCGCGTCCGGCGGATGCAGATCATAGTTTTGGCCATAATTCAGCTGAAGATATTGCGGCCCTAGGGCAGGCGGCGTTGTTAACCGTGTCTGCGGGGGCCATTACTTGGGGGGCGATTAGCCGGTTATTGCAGCCGGAACCACATCTTTTGACCTCAGAAACCCGAGGCATCATGGTGATGGGGTTTTCGGTTGCGCTGACTTTGGCATTGGTTTTGTGGCAACGCCGCGTTTATAAACAAACCGGATCTAAGGTCGTGCATGCCGACAGCCTGCATTACATTTCGGATTTGATCCCGAATATCGGCGCCATTATGGCGCTTGCCGCTTCAGCCTATTTTGCGGTGCCGCAGATTGATTCAATTGTGGCACTGGCTGCTGCAATGATCCTGTTTGCAGGGGCGTATCGCATTGGTCGGTTGGCCTTTGATGCCTTGATGGACCGCGAAGCCAACCCCGAAACGGTCGCCAAAATCATCAAAATACTGGACAGCCAGTCTAACGTTTATGGCTATCATGACCTTAAGACCCGCATGTCGGGTGCCAAGGTTTTTGTGCAGGTCCATATTGAGCTGGACGGCAATCAAACGCTGGAATCAGCCCATATGATTGGCAAAACCCTGAAAGCCGAGATCACCCGAAACATCCCTTATGTTGAAGTTATCATTCACAAAGATCTTCGGGAATAGCGCTGTGGGCGGCAAGCCTAGCCGAGATTTCATCAACCAGTTTATGTTGCAATATCGGTTTGGTCAAAAAGCCGTCCATACCGGCCGCGATACAATCCAGCCTGTCGGATTCAAAGGCATTGGCGGTCAGGGCAATAATCGGTATCGGGATGCGTTGGTTTTTTTGCTCAGACTCCCGAATTTTTCGGGTGGCTTCCAGCCCATCCATCACCGGCATGGAAATATCCATTATCACCACATCGGGCAGCTCTTCAAAAAACATTTCAAAGGCTTTTTTGCCGTTATCCGCAAACCGAGTATGAACATTTTGACCTTCCAACATTTTTTGCAAAATAAACTGGTTGGTTTTGTTGTCTTCGGCCACCAGAATTTTCAGACCCTTGCGCAGATTGGCAATCGGGGCGGGTTTGACAGGCAGGGTTGTTTGGACCAAATCTGCCAAAGGCAACGTTGCATGAAATATAAAAACCGAACCTGCGCCAACTTTGGAGCTGACAGAAATATCGCCCTCCATTTGGTTTGCCAATGCTTTGCTGATGCTTAAGCCTAATCCGGTGCCGTCTACTTTGCGGGTCGATTTGGCGTCGATCTGAGTAAATGCGTCAAAAATCTGGCCTAACTGGGTCTTAGAAATGCCGATGCCCGTATCCTTGACCGTCACCGAAAAATGACAGAGATCATTGACGATGGTGTGTTTGGTTGCCACGGTAACCTGTCCGGTTTCAGTGAATTTTATGGCGTTACCAACCAGATTGATAATAATCTGGCGAATGCGCCCCATATCACCGATCAGGTTTGGCTGTGGCAAGGTTGCAGGTTCAAATATCAGGCTAAGGCCTTTTTGTTCAGCACCCAGCGTCAGCAGATCAACCAGAGATCGGACCAGCAATTCCGGTGCAAACATTGAGGATTTAAGCTGCATTTTTCCCGCTTCGAGGCGCGAAAAATTCAATATATCATCAATGATCGACAACAAGGCCTCACCTGATTCTGTGATAATTTTGGCATATTGGGATTGTTGGCTGCTTAGCGACGTTTTGGTCAAAAGATCAGCCATGCCGACAATACCGTTCATCGGCGTTCGTATTTCATGGCTCATGGCGGCCAAAAATTCTGATTTGACCCGCAACGCGTTTTCAGCCTCGGTTTTGGCATCTGCCAAATCCAGCTCATTTTTCTTGGCTTTGGAAATGTCCCGTGTCACACTGAAATTCTGGATATACTTTCCAGTGTTGTCAAAAATAGGCGTAATGCTGGATTCCATCCATATCCGCTCGCCGGATTTAGTGCGGTTTTCAATTTCAACCCGTACATGGCGTTGATCATGTTCAATCGCCCCGATTTTTTCTAAGGCTTGTTTTGAGGTCCAGGGACCATTCAGTAAATCACGAATTGGTCGGCCGATGGCTTCATCAAATTCATACCCAGTAATGCTGGTAAATTTGGCATTTACCCAAGTGATTTTTGCATCAGGGGTTGTAATAATAATCCCGTCATTAATATTTTCGGCAACCATCGCCAGCTTGTTTTCCGCGCGCTGTTGTTCTTCCAATTCGGCGTTGATAATTTTGCTATCGCGTTCCGCAACAAGGCTTTTTCGCATATTGGTGCGGTTATTTGATTGGTAGCGATACAAAAAAGACAGTAACCGCGAAATCACATACGCCAATACCAGCGCCGCGCCAAAATCGACCGCCAGAAAGGCTGTATTGGTCAGGCCAAAGCTGAAATCGACAGCAAAAAGTATAAACATTGCTGCGGCAAAAATGCCTTGTTTAATTCGGGTTATCACGGGCGAATAAAACACCGCCATGCCCGCATCAATGGCGGTACTGGTTAACATCACCAATGCAAAGAAATGCGCAGGCGGCCCGCCAATAAGCCAGATAAGGATAATTGCAAAGGCGATAGTGCTGGTTTGAACTGTTGCGGTCAGAACCGCGATTTTACGCGAAGCTAGAAACCGGTGGACTTGAAGCCGTTTTGTCATGATATGACGTAAAACCAGGGTGTCCAGAATTTCACCAACGGCAGTCAGAGCAAACAGCCAGAACCCAAAAACCGGTGATAACAAAAATCCGGCGGACAGACCGGATATTGCAAGCACAATAATACGCGGCCAGAAAAACCCCAGCCGAGATCTGCAATATCGCCAAAATAGCCCTTCGGCAGAGGTACTCTTATCAAATTTTTCAAGCGCTGCTGAAAATTTAGCCACTATAAAACCTTTTGGTTCGAATCCGTCTTGGATATCTGAAAAACCAATATCAGTCAGGCATTAACAAATTCTGCAAAGTGTCAATTGCCTTGGTCCAAGCCCCGACCTTTTAGCAAAGCATCCGCCGCAGGCAATGCGCCGCGAAAGGCTTTATACAGTTCTTCGGGGTCTTTGGAGCCGCCAGCAGAGTAAATAAATCTGGCCAGCCGATCCGCTGTCTCACGGTCAAAAATATCGCCGGTTTCCTCAAAGGCTACAAATGCATCAGCATCCATGACTTCGGACCACATATAGGAATAATAGCCGGCAGAATATCCGTCACCGGCAAACACATGCGCAAAATTTGGCGTGGCGTGGCGCATTCGGATGGCATCGGGCATTTCAAGCCGCGCCAAGGATTCTTTCTGGGCTTGCATGGCATCTTTGGGTGCGGGGCCGGAATGAAAATCAAGATCAACCATGGCAGAGCTAATAAATTCAACCGTGTCAAAACCCGAACCAAAATTTTCTGCGGCTTTTAGGCGGTTAAGCAAGTCTTGCGGGATGGCCTCACCGGTTTCTACATGAATCGCATGTTTTTGGAGCACTTGCGGATGCGCGCCCCAATGTTCAAAAAGCTGGCTGGGCAGTTCAACAAAGTCACGCGCCACCGATGTGCCTGCAATAAAGCCATAGGTCACATCAGACATCAATGAATGCAGCGCGTGACCAAATTCATGGAACAAGGTGCGCATGTCGTCAAAACCCAGCAAGGCGGGCTTGCCTTTTGGTGGTTTGGAAAAGTTGCACACATTAACGGTGATGGGCCGCACATCACCGTCAAGGCGCGATTGACCGCGAAACCGAGAACACCACGCCCCCGACCGCTTGCTGGGGCGGGCAAAATAGTCACCGATAAACACGCCGATATGGGCATCATCTTTGCTGACTTCCCATGCGCGGGCATCACCATGGTAAAGCGGCACATCCAGCGGTTTAAAAGACAAGCCAAACAATTGCCCAGCCACATCAAAAGCGGCGTCAATCATCCGGTCCAATTCCAAATATGGCTTGACCTCTGCGTCATCCAGATCATGTTCGCGTTTTTGTAAAATGGTGGCGTAATAACGCCAATCCCATGCAGCAAGGGCATCGTTTATGCCGTCTTGATGCAAAAGCACTGTTAGGTCTTCAGCCTCTTTATCAGCTGCTATCTTGGCTGGTGCCCAAACTTTGTTTAGCAAATCCCGCACGTTATCGGGCTTTTTGGCCATTTCTCCGTCTAGCTTAAAACTGGCAAAATCAGTATATCCCAGCAGATTTGCCCGCTCATATCGCAATGCCAGCATTTTGGTAGCAATGTCGCGGTTATCAGTTTTACCACCGTTTGCACCGCGCTTTACCCAAGCCTCATAGGCAATTTCCCGCAATTCTCGACGCGGGGAAAACTGTAAAAACGGCACAATCAGGGACCGTGAAGTAGTGATGATATGGCCTCTCATATCGCGGTCTTGTGCTGCTGCCTTGGCAGAGGCCACCAGATCGTCGGGCAGGCCTTGCAGCCCGTTTTCATCCAACGCCATAAACCAAGCCCGTTCATCTGCCAGCAGGTTTTGGGTAAATTCCGTGCCATGGCTGGCCAGCGCGCTCATAATTTCCGCCAAACGGGTTTTGGCATTGTCTTTCAGCTTGGCGCCAGCGCGAACAAACATTTTGCGATAAAGGGTCAGAACCCGTTTCTGTTCATCGGTTAAGCCACGATCACTGATCGCGTCCACCCGCGCCCACAGGTCTGCGTTCATCAACAATTCAGACGAATACGCAGCCAGTTTTGGCGATAAATCCCGTTGCAAGGCTTCTAATTCTGGGGTGCTATCCGCGCCTGCAATATTAAAGAACACTCCCGCGACGCGGTCCAACAGCTTATCGGCACGCTCCAGTGCCTCAATAGTATTTTCAAATGTTGCCGGAAATACATCTGTGGTGATTTTAGCATTATTGGCGCGGGCCTCAGCCAGCGCTGCATCAAATGCAGGGGCAAAATCGGCCACATTAATCTGCTCAAACGGCGGCATTTCAAACGGGGTATTCCAGTCGGACAGTAAGATATTCATGTGCGGAGCCTTTCAAATTTCCCCGCAGCCTAAGCATATCACAGCCAAGCCACCAGCGAATTATCCTCTGGGCGCCGCCCGCATTTTGGTTTCTAATCGGCGCAACAATAAGGACAGGCCCAAGGTCATTATCAGGTAAATATAAGCCACAATATTATAGGTTTCCAAATATTTATAAGACCCGGCCGCATAGATTTTACCAAGCTGGGCAATGTCCGCGACCCCCAGCACCGACACCAGAGAGCTGTCTTTGATCAGCGCAATAAAATCATTGCCAAGCGGCGGTAGGATGGTGCGGATCGCCTGCGGAAAAATGATTTTTTTGAAGCGCTGCCAACCGTTTAGGCCCAAGGCTTTGGCAGCCTCAATCTGGCCGACGTCAACCGACTGGATCCCAGCGCGAAACACCTCAGCGATAAACGCCGAATAGCCAATGGTCAGGGCAATCACCGCCCGCCAGAACAGCGACAGATCACGGGTGCGCATGGGGTCAAAGCCTAGCGGTTCAATGGCCCAGTTTATGGCAGCAACCAGCATCGGCGCGCCAACAAAAGACACATAGATCAGCATCACCAGAATGGGAATGCCACGCACAATTTCGATATAAAATCTGGAAATCTGACGAAATACCAGATAGCGGGACAAAGACCCGACCGCCAGAACAAGCCCGATCAGTGACGCGGCAAAAAACGCAAAAACCGTGACAAATATTGTGACCCAAATGCCCTTTGAAACAATGGTTATTATCTGGGTATATAATTCATCCGTATAAACGCGGTAAGCTAGATACAAGCCAATACCAGCCGCAACCAGCAGCCAGTATGGGAAGTCTTTGGAATTGTCAGGTGTGTGCAAAAGGAACCGCCCAGCTAGCCCGGGCAGCGCACAGACCTAAAGGTTCGCGCGCTGCCCTATGTTGGCTTAACCGCCAATGGTATATTCAAGGAACCACTTGATGTTCAGCGCCTCAATGGTGCCGTCAGCTTTCATATCGGCAATGGCAGCATTGATCGGTCCAACCAGTTCAGACCCCATTGGAAAGATAAAGCCAAAATCCTCGGTGCCCATCGGGTCACCAATTAATTTGAACACATCAGGATTGGCGCGCACATAACCCGCGCCAGCAGTGCCGTCGGTTAAAACCACATCAACATCACCGGCTTTCAACGCCTGAACCGTTACGCCAAAGGTTTCAAACAGCTTGATGCGCGGGTTAGCCTCATCTGCATCGAGCATATTGTAAACCGCCACATAAAACGGCGTGGTGCCGGGTTGAGCGCCAACCAGACCTTCTTCAAAGGCGGAAAAACTTGCATCGTCAGTGAAACGGTCTTCGTCCGCACGCACCAGCATGAACATTTCTGAACGCATATAAGCATCAGAAAAATCAACAATTTCAGCACGGTCATCGCGGATGGTGATGCCGGTCATGCCCATGTCATATTCACCACCGGAAACCGCAGGAATCATCGCATCCCAGCTAATATTTTGATATTCCACGGTAATGTTCAAACGGCTGGCGATCTCGGCCATGGCGTCATATTCCCAACCGATGGCGTTGCCGGTTGACGGCTCAACAAACTGCAAAGGCGGGTAAGCGTTTTCGGTGACAACCACAACGGTTTGCCCGCCAAGGTCAGGCAGATCTTGCGCCATTGCGGTTGTAGTCATTAACGATGCGGCAACAGCTGCCAAAATAAAATTAGTTTTCATTTTTTCCTCCGGTTTTTTTTGATTGGGAGGACTATGGCGCAGGCTTGTTGGGCTGACAAGGATATTTGCGGATTGCGTTGCTTAACGATCCGTCAACAACTTGATCCCGGCAAAAGCAAAGAATGCGCCAAGCGTCGTTTGAATCGCACGCCGTGCGCGCCCATAAATGCGCACCATTGTGTTGGTTGAAAAAGCCACTGCATAAAGAATGTGAAGGCCCAACGACATAATAAATGTTCCGATAACAATCGCCGCGCCAACCCAAAGCGGCGCTCCTTGTTGCAGCCCCAATGAAATAATCGCAATCCATGCCAGCGCAGCTTTCGGGTTGGTCATCTGGATGATATATCCGCGCTGGGCATATCCAAAATGACTGCGCTTGCCGCCGGCAAGCTGCTTGGCCTCAAGGTCGTGTTTGGCTGCTGCTGATTTGAACGACTTATACGCCAGCCAAAGCAAATATGCGCCGCCACAAATTTTGATCACCGTCAATGCGGCTGCAAAAGTTGTCAACAAAGCGGCCAAACCAATTACCGTCAAAACAGCCCATGTAAAAGACCCCGACGCAACGCCACAGGCCAGTGCTATTCCGGAGCTTCGCCCAACGCTCATGGACGTGCCGATGACCGCAAGAATATTTGGTCCCGGGCTTGCCATAGCCAAAAGAAACACGGTGTAAGAAAGTATAATTCCGGGCAAATATGTGTAAAATTCAGTCATCGAGGCCTCCGACAGTTCATATGTGTTCGCGCATTGTTCTCCGCATTCTGGGACTTGTCAACATACAACTTTCGCTTTGTAGTCGGTATTGTCCGATTGAACGTCGGACAAGTTATCTTGATATTGCCAGCCCCGCTGTAAAACCGTTGAAATGATAACCATCGGAGGTCACCGCCCATGAAGACCCATGTAAAAGCATGTATCGTTGGTGGTGGCGCGGTAGGCGCGGGCATTGCCTATCATCTGGCCAAAGCCGGTTGGGATGATGTGGTATTGCTGGAACGGGATGAATTGACATCCGGTTCAACATGGCACGCGGCTGGGCTATTGCCTCTGTTTAATATGGGCTATGCCACCACCCATATCCACGAATATTCGGTGCGGTTTTATAAAGAGCTGGAGGCTGAAACCGGCCTGAATGCGGGGTTTTCGGTGGTGGGAAATTTGCGTATGGCGCAGACTCAAGACCGCATGGATGAATTTTATCTGTATTCATCAACGGCGGATACGGTTGGTATTGAACATGAATTCCTGACGCCTGCACAAATCAAATCCCGCTGGCCGCTGATCAATTGTGACGACCTGCAAGGCGCGTTGTTTCACCCGACTGACGGCTATATCAACCCCGCCGATGTGACCATGGCGATGGCCAAAGGCGCGCGGCAACGCGGCGTTGAAATCATCCGAAAACGACAGGTGGACAGCTATGAATGGGCGGGGGATCATTGGATCGTGCGTGGGTCAGTAATGGTTGAAAAAGGCGGCAATCTGGTGGCTTTGGGCGAGACATTTGAAATCCACGCTGAACATGTGGTGACGGCAACCGGCAACCACGCGCAACGCACCGCCAAAATGCTGGGCATAAAAATGCCCGCCATTCCCGTTGAACACCAGTTTATCGTCACCGATATTGACCGCAGCTTGCAAGAATGGCGGCTGACCAACCCCGAACATCCCGTCATTCGCGATGCTGATGCGCAATCCTATGTGCGCGAGGAACGCGGCGGCTGGATACTCGGGGTCTATGAAAAACACGCCCCCGCGCGGTTTGAACACGGGGTGCCTGACAGCTTTCGCGCTGATCTGTTTCCACTGGCGCTGGAGCGCATTGAAGACCAATACATGGCTATGATCCACCGCATTCCGTCTTGTGAAAACAGCGGGCTAAAGGATGATTTCAACGGCCCGATCTGTTATACACCCGATGGTAACCCGCTGGTTGGCCCCGCGCCCGGGTTACGCAATATGTGGCTGGCTGAGGGGTTTTCATTCGGCATCACCGCAGCTGGTGGCGTGGGTTGTTATCTAGCGCAAATGATGGTTGAGGGCGAGGCAGAAATAGACATGGCAAGCCTTGATCCCAAGCGCTACGGCGACTGGATCACAACCGAATATGCCAGCCGCAAAAACGAGGAATGTTACGACCACGTCTATATTTTGCACCACCCTGATGAAGAACGTCCGGCTTGTCGCCCCCTCCGCACCGCGCCGTGTTATGACCGCATGAAAGCCCTCGGCGCCCAGTTCGGCGTGGTCAACGGCATGGAGCGCCCGAATTATTTCGGCCCTCTTGATGCCTCCGACAGCTTTGACCATGACAGCCGTTCTTTTCGCCGTGGCGCATGGTGGCAATACGCGGTGGACGAGGCCAAAGCCATTCGCGAGGGCGTCGGCATGATTGACGCCACAGCATTCACCAAACACCGCGTCAAAGGCCCGGGCGCGACCGCATTTCTGGACTGGTTCACCTGCAATAAACTGCCCCGCATTGGCCGCATTAACCTGACTTATGCGCTAACGGATGCCGGAACCACGCGCACCGAATACACAATTGTGCGCGAGGCCGCGGATGAATATTACCTTGTGTCATCGGGTGCGCTCACGGATTATGACAGTGATTTCCTGCGTAAGGCCGCACAAGATAAAACTGCTGAGTTTGGCTATATCGAAATCCAGAACGTCACTACCCAATACGGCGTTTTTGCCATCGCTGGCCCAAAATCCCGTGAGGTTCTGATAAAAATCATTTTCCCATGGCTTTCCAGCAAAAATATTGAGCTGGGTATGTGCCCCGTCCACGCCATCCGTGTTGCTTATACGGGGGAACTGGGCTGGGAACTCCACCATCCCATCGAGATGCAAAACTACCTGTTTGACCTAATTATGAAAGCTGACGAAGAACACGGCCTGAAACTGGTCGGCGCGCGCGCTCAAAACTGGTTACGACAGGAAAAATCTTACCGCGCTTTTGGCACTGAACTTGGCCGCGATGCCACGCCGCTTGAGGCCGACTTGCCCCGCTTTATTGACCTGTCAAAAGATTTCAACGGCAAAGATGCAATGCAGGCGATAGGGATGCGAAGCAAATGCGTAACCCTGTTGATTGATGGGCCGGATGACGCTGACCCGTGTGTTTGACGGGGACAAAAAAGTAGGCCGCCTGACCTCGGGCGGATATTCCGTGCATTTTGGTAAATCTATCGGTATGGGCTATGTCAGCCCAGGTTTGGCGGTTGCTGGCCAGAAACTTAGGGTCAAAATGCAAAACCGGCTTTGGGATGCTGTTATTACTGAAGACAGCCCCTATGATCCGACCAATAATATGATTCGTAAAAACTTAGAATAGGATGCCATGCACTGCTTCAATCACCCTGACAAACCCGCCATTGGTATTTGCAAGTCCTGTTCCAAGGGGCTTTGCCCTGATTGTGCTACTGACTTAGACTACGGCTTGGCGTGCAAAAATAAACATGAAGAAAGTGTAAAGAATATTAATTTGATCATTTCAAAAAATGCCCGGATATTCCGTACAGCCAGAAAAAGCACTCTAATTGGGCCGGCATTTCTTTTGTTTATGGGGATGGTGTTTTTAGGTAGCGGTTTGTTTGCAACAGAATGGATTCAATGGATACCAGTATTGCTGGGTTCTGGTTTCACTGTTTTTTCTTTTGTGACGTTTTTCAATGGCCGCGCAATGTGGGGCAGCAAAAAACCCAAAAAACATCACCATGAGCGAGACGAGTGATTTCCTAATCATCGGCGGCGGCATTGCTGGCATCAGCGCCGGTGCACGGCTATCTGGGGATGCATCCGTTACCGTGCTGGAGACGGAAAAATCTATCGGGTTTCATTCAACCGGTCGCTCAGCAGCGATGATTATTCGCAATTATGGCAATGCTACTTTGCGTGCCCTAAACGTGGCGTCTTATCCGTTTCTCGAAAACCCCGAGGGCCTATCGGATCACAGCCTGTTATCGCCGCGCGGTGAATTGATGGTGGCCAATGAATCCGAGTTGCCAGTGCTGCGCGCCTATCTTGATGGCAGCATCGGCGTTGAAACCTTGACCGCGCAACAGGCCGTTGAAATCGTGCCTATTTTGCGGCTTGACCAGATCGCGGGCGCAGCCATGGAATGGGATGCGCAGGAAATTGACGTTGACCGGATGTTGCAAGGGTTTGCAAAAATGCTACGCGACAATGGCGGGCAGATTGTTACCGATGCTGCTGCCACAAAAATCACCCGTAAAAACGGCATCTGGCATGTGGAGACAAAACAAGAGGAATTCAGCGCTCCGGTGCTGATCAACGCTGCTGGTGGCTGGGCGGATAGCATTTCAAAACTGGCAGGCGTTACCCCCAAAGGTATCCAGCCGATGCGAAGATCAGCTGCCTTGATCCCGCCGCCCGATGGCCATGACATTTCCAGATGGCCATTATTCGCAAGCGCCGCCGAAAACTGGTATGCCAAACCTGAAAGTGGGCAATTGATGGTCTCGCCTGCTGATGAGGATATTGTCGAACCCCATGACGTGTGGGCCGAAGACATGGTGCTGGCCGAAGGGATCGAACGGTATAGCCAGATGGTCATGACTGACGTGACCCGCATCAATCACACATGGGCAGGTATGCGCAGTTTTGCGCCAGATCGCACCCTTGTGGTGGGGTTTGCGCCGGACGCTGATGGATTTTTCTGGCTGGCAGGGCAAGGCGGATACGGCATCCAAACCGCAGCAGCAGTGTCCCAACTGGTGGCGGACCTGTGTCTGGAACGGGAAATCGGGCTAGATGCAGGCGTTGTTGCGGCACTGGATGCGGGGCGGAAAAGTTTGGAACAGTAAGCCGCGAAGTCAACAAAACCGGGGGAACCCGCTGATATAGCGCCACTGTTGCTGACAAATCTGCGTGGAAACGCGCCAAGCGGCCAAAGCCCTGCTTGCTAGCGCAAAATGTCAGGTTAAAAAGGCTGGTTGCTGCTAAACTTGGCGAGAAATGGTCTCCGGAGCAGATTTCTGGGTGGCTAAAATTGACATATCCAGATGATGAAAGCCTCCGCGCGTTTCACATTTTTGGTCAAGGTCGAGAGCAAGAAAACTGACGGCGTCGTGTCCGCACTTTCTCGGCGACCACCAATATGGACGTGTATTTCTGCGACCCCATCAGCCCCTCTCGGCAGATTGCTTTGCAATCGCCTGCCAGGCAATGCGTGGCAACGGGGTAGCAATGAAAATACCATGGCCTGCTGCGACAGTATTTCCCCAAAGGTAGCTGCCTGTCAGGCTATTCCCAGGCCAAGCTCACGAGGTTGCAGAACACCTAAACGCCCGCCCAAGGAAAACCTTGGGATTTTAACGCCAGCTTATAAGTTAAACGAAGCGTCGCCCTGACCGGCTGAATCCATCGCTATTAATATTCGGGGGGATTACCGTCCAACGTCTTAATCTGCGCCAGTGCCACCGTAAGCTGGCTATCGGTTAACCTGCGCAACAGTGCCATCGCCTCGGCTTCGGCCTTCGACCCTGCCTCGTGATCCGCCCTTAGCAAAAGGGTTTGTGGGGTTGTTTCCAAACTGTTATTTTCAGACATTTTTTTGATTTGGAGGAGGCAATAGTATTCGAAACATCCGAAAATCAAGTTACAACGGCACTGACATTCAAAGTGCCGCATAAGGTTGGGTGGTCAGTTCAGCGTGGGGATCAGTCTTTGGCATCATCGTCAAATATTAGAGAAATCAGGTGTTTTGACTGACAGCTCGAAATAATATTTTTTTACATCTTGTATCTGCGGCACTTTGATCATAAATAGGTCGCGTGAAGTATTCTTTCACCGAGGTTTCCGACTTCTTATGTAGTTCGTTGATTTCTAGTTAAGATCACGCTGCACCAAAGTCACCGCATTTTGCGGGTGGCATTTATTAGGAGATAGACGGATGGCTAATGGCACCGTAAAATGGTTTAACCCTTCAAAAGGCTTCGGCTTCATTCAACCAGAAAATGGCGGCAACGATGTGTTTGTTCACATTTCTGCTGTTGAGCAGGCTGGTCTTGCCGGTTTGGACGATAATCAAAAAGTAACTTACGAACTGGAAACTGGTCGTAACGGCAAAGAATCTGCATCCCAGCTCGCGCTGGTATAGGTTTAAGCTGACTGAAGCCTCAGTCGCATAGAGTTTTTGGAACGGCGGTTTGGATAACATCCAAGCCGCCGTTTTTCGTGCCTATGGCGATGAGCAGTTACTGCGGCGAGAAGCGGTGGGCCTTTCGGTACTTACTGTCATAGATTACTATATCGGATGCGGTATGCAGACTTGGCACCAAAATGTGCCTCAGATCACACTGGACCTGTCGCGGCATTGTACCGCTCCTTTAAGCGGGTATTATACGCAAAAGGAGAAACGATATGGCATCACAATATACAGCAGAATTCAGACAGGAAGCAGTGCGCGTAGCACTGACAAGCGGATTGAATCGCAAGCAGGTTGCGGCGGCTGACTTTGGCGTTGGGTTTTCGACGTTGTGTCACATTTTTGAAGCGCAGAGATAATCCCTTCGAAAATCCATCACCGCTAATTTTCAGGGGGATTATCAGTGAAACACTGGTAATTGTGTCTCTTGGCACCAATATATCAGTAAAGAAAAGGCAGATAAAATGAAAATAATTTTGCTAAGCATAGCTGTTTTGGGTTTGTCTGCCCCGGCAGTAATGGCGCAATGGGCGCAACAAAGTATTGCCATTGGCCAGCGGGATAATCCCAAAATACTGGCGCGATTTGGCGGGCCAATTCAGGATGCTGCTTTGGCTGCGTATGTTGACAGCGTTGGGCGTGATCTTGTCTCGGTGTCCAGCCGGTCAGGGGAAAACTGGTCCTTTACAGTTTTGGACAGCCCCGAGGTAAACGCCTTTGCTTTGCCCGGAGGGTTTGTTTTTGTGACCCGAGGGTTGCTGGCGCTGGCCAATTCCGAGGCAGAACTGGCGGCGGTGCTGGCCCATGAAATCTCGCATGTTATTGACGAACATGTGGAGCAACGCGAAGCCAACAAGAAAGACGCCGTGATCGACGGGGCGTTTGGCGCGTTGGCGCAGGCGATTTTTGCTGGCGCAAGTGCCGAGGAAGCAATTCGCGACAATATTGTATCTGCACTGGATGATATTGGTGCCAATTCCCGCGAACAGGAATTTGAAGCGGATAGCGGTGGTATCATTTTGCTGGCGCTGGCTGGTTATGACGCCAACGCCCAAGCCGATTTTCTGCTGACCATGGCCGCAAATACTGCGCTGCTTGCAGCAATGGCCGGCCAAAATTTTGACCCAACATCTGTATCGCGCTATGCTAACCACCCCGCAGCCGCGGCCCGCCAATTGGCGGCGCGTGAATTGGCTGATGGATTAACCGGCAAACAAAATAAAATAATCTATCTGCAAGCCCTAGACGGTTTGTTATTTGGCGAAAATACTAAGCAAGGTTTGGTGCGCGGGCAGGTTTTTATTCACCCCGAACTAGGTTTCACCTTTCGCGCGGCTGACGGTTTGACAATCAATAATACCCCACGCCAGATCAATATTATTGGGCCAAATGGTGCAACATTGGTGATGACGGGCGCTGCCGATCATGGCATCGGGCTGACAAATTATTTGTCAGACTGGGTTGGCAGCCTGCCGCGACGCGACCGTATCGGCCGGCGCATGGCCCGCGTCAACGAATTCACCCTTAACGGCCTAGAGGCTGCGACAACCAGCATTGGCTATCGGCGCGGTGCGCGGCGCGGCGATATGCAGCTAACCGTGATACGATTTAACGGTGGGTTGATCCGCTTTGCTGGATTTTCACGAAACCGAGGCAGTGATATTCGCGATGCGTTGATGGCAACCGTGCGAAGCTTTGAAAGGATTGAACCAGATACTCTGGAGCCTTTGAGCCGTTACCAAATTCTTATCCATCAAGTAACAGGCCACAATACACCTGAATCTTTGGCCGCCAACTTTCCGCCCTCAGCGTTTAATGAAGAAATGTTCAGGGTTCTGAATGGCATGGGTGCGGATGATGTTTTAACCCGTGGTAGCTTGGTCAAGGTTATCGTAAAAAGACCATAACAACAGCGCCAATGATAAGGCCAATCGCAATTGAACGCCAATTCAGCCATGGTGTTTTGGCTGGTTGACGATCCGCAGATTGGGCTTGAAGCAACAATGTCTCGGCTATTTGTGGCAAATGCGGACCAAAACGAGAAAAGACCCGCGCGGTTTTGACGAAGTCATTCAGCATGGCTTTTGGCCCTAAGGTATCACGAATATAGCCCTCAACAACCGGATGGCTGACCTGCCACATATTCATATCAGGGTCGAGCGTGCGGGCCACGCCCTCCACCACAACCATGGTTCGTTGCAACAATATAAGCTCGGTGCGGGTTTCCATGCCAAAGCGTTCCGTGACCTCAAAAAGGTGTGACAACAGCCGCGCCATGGAGATATTGCTGGCATCCTGCCCAAAAATAGGCTCTCCGACACTGCGCAGGGCTTGTGCAAAGGCATGGACATCTTGGTCGGCAGGCACATAGCCTACCTCAAAATGCACCTCAGCAACGCGCATGTAATCTTTTTTGAGAAATCCAAACAAAATTTCCGCATAGGCGCGCCGCGTATGGGTATCAATCCGGCCCATGATACCAAAATCAAACGCCACCAGATCGCCGTTTTCACTTAGCTTCAGGTTGCCCTGATGCATGTCGCCATGGAAAAATCCGTCACGCAGGGCATGGCGTAAAAACAGCTGAATGATGCGCTGGGCGAATTCAACAGGATCGATACCCTCCTGAGCCAGCACCGCCGGAACATCGCCCAGCGGAATGCCATCCATCCATTCGGTGGTCATCACACGGCGGGCTGAATATTGCCAAAGCATTTTTGGCACCGAAAAGCCTTTGTCATTTTGGGTATTAGCAGCAAATTCATCCCCGGCTGATGCCTCCATCCGCAGGTCCAGCTCGGCCTCCACAATGCCTTGGAAATGCTCAATCACAGCAGTGGGTTTCAGGCGGCGCGAAAACGGCGCAAACACTTCGGCGACACGGGCGGCAAAATGAAACGCATCAACGTCACGCATAAATGCTTTTTCAATGCCGGGGCGCAAAACCTTTACGGCCACCACCTGTCCGGTTTCGCGAAGCGTGGCTTTATGCACCTGCGCCAATGACGCCGCTGCAACTGGTTCGGGAAAATCGCTGAATACCGCATCAACCTTGATTTCCAGCTCTTTCTCGACCTCGGCAATGGCCACATCCCGTGAAAACGGCGGCAGGCTGTCTTGCAGGATTTTCAGCTCATTCGCCAATTGATCCCCCACCACATCGGGGCGGGTGCTCATGAGCTGGCCAAATTTGATATAGGCGGGGCCAAGTGCTGTCAGGGCGCGCAAAACCGGCGGTTGGCTTTGGTCACCTTTTAGGCCCAGCCAGCGAAACGGCCAGACCATCACCCGTGCTGCAACGCGCAGGCTGGTTGGTGCGTCCATGGCATCCAGCGCAATTTTCATCGCGCCAGAGCGTTCAAACGTAGCCCCCGTGCGGATCAGTCGCCAGATATTATGCGGGCCTCTCATATTTTCCAGCCGGAATGCAAAGCGGCTATGCCCATGGAAAGATTGCGGTATTTCACCAGATCAAAGCCAGCATCGATGATCATTTGTTTGAATATTTCCTGCTTGGGAAATTTGCGAATGCTTTCAACCAGATATTGATAACTGTCGCGGTCTTTGGCAATGATCTGCCCCATCGTCGGAATGACATTATAGCTGTAACGGTCATAAGCCCATTGCATGGCAGGGTTGGGGATTTCGGAAAATTCCAACACCATAAACCGCCCGCCGGGTTTTAGCACGCGGTAGGCCTCGGTTATTGCATCAGCGATACGGGTGACATTACGAATGCCAAAGCTGATTGTGTAAACGTCAAAGCTGTTATCGGGAAACGGCAAGGCCATGGCATCGCCGACAACCCAGTCAAGACGGTCAGCCATTGCCACAGCCTCGGGGCGTTTTTGCCCCTCGATCAACATCGATTCTGTCATATCAAGCACCGTGGCATGGGCCTTGTTTTCAGTGCGTTGATTAAACCTGAACGCAATATCACCGGTGCCACCCGCCACATCCAGCAATTTCTGGCCGGGCTTTGGTGCCAGCCAATCCATCATGGCTTCTTTCCAGATGCGATGGATGCCAAAGCTCATCACATCGTTCATCACGTCATATTTGCTGGCAACGCTTGAGAAAACACCATGGACCATGCCCGTCTTGGCGTGCTCATCAACTTCGGTAAAACCAAAATGGGTTTTGTTGTTTTGGGTCATGGGTGCGGCCTGTAATATGGTTAGGCAACACATATCGGTTTGCGGAATGGGTTTCAATGGCGGCTGACGGGTGGGGCTGATTTGCCTCAACAACCAGTGTAATTTTTGTATAAGTTTTGCATATGCCGTTCTCGACATCAATGGCCCCGCCCGGTTTGCCGGGCAGCGCACGAACCTCCCCCCGAAGGGAGGGCGCTTCTCGCCCACCCCTGAGGTTCGAGCGCTGCCCTAGATTGAAAATAAATTACCCGCCAAGCGACATTATCAACGCTAAAATTCCCCCCAAAGTCACCACAATTTTTGTAAGCTTATATTCAGCACTGGAATCAATTTTTAACGCCGCTTTTACCAATGCTTTTCGTGCCGCCGTATACCATTGCGCGATACGCCCGAAATAGCGCTGGGTTGCTTTGGTCTGGGCTTTGCTAGGGTTTCCCTGAAGGAACAGGTTTTGGTCAAGCGCCAATTCATTTTTCAATTTAGCGCCTTCTTCGTCTTTGAGGGACTTAACATTATTCACAATTCTGATTTTTTCTTCGACCCTTGCGATGCTCAAAATATGTTTAACCCGCACCAGTTCTGCCTTCTTAACCTCTGGATGATTGGCCAATAAATTATCTATTTGCTGCGCCAACGCCATTTCCAGCGCAGAGAGCTTCGGGTCTTCAAAGTAATCTCCGTTCTCCAACCCTTCGCGAATATCGGCCAGAACAATTTGATAGTTTTGTAAAATAGTATTGGGGTTATCGCGACAGTTTTTGAGCGTGTGTGTGATATATAGATGCACGGTGGAATGTTCATTCACACCGCAATTGCTGCCTGCTGCAACGCTAAGCGCAAACTCGATTTGCGATAGGGATGCCTCGACAATTTTTTCTTCGCTTGTTTTGATCGCGATGATCTCAAACAAACCTGATTTTGGGTCGTAATCCAGCGTGTCGGCTTGCGGAAGGCTTTCGCTGATATATTTCGCCTGAATATCCGCGATCATGCCGTTCACATGGGCGCTGCCTTTTTCCCAATCGTCCTTTTTCACGCTCAGCGCGATTTCTTCCAGCATTTCCCAGTTTTGCGGCTGGCCATCCAGAAAACGCTGATACCAGTCTATCCAGAAAGATTGATCAACAGGGTCGGATTCAAGGGTTTTGCGGGCTTTTTGCCAGTTTTTCAGTTGCGGGTTTTCATCGGGCCAAAGCGGCATGGCCAAAAGCTCGGAAAATGTAGCGCCTTGGTCAATAGCAGTGGCGTCGGTGGCGGTGGTGGCGGCGAAGTCGGCGGAGGCGGCGGCGGTGGCGGCGAAGGCGGTGGCGAAGTCGGCGGTGGCGGTGGCGGCCCTGATTTCCTCGGTTGACGAATTGGGCGCAACCGAGGAAATCAAAAGCGCCCATTTTACCGCACTTGTCAGATCAAGCTTTTGTGCATCCGCTGTTTTTTCTGGCAAAACCGCCATCGGAAAAACCCGCAATGCCGTGCGCGCAGCCATGGCAACACATACCTCGCGCGATTGTTTTTTAAACCACGCTAAGCGTTCGTCATCGTTGCTGAAATCTGTCATTTACACTTCCTTAACAAATACATGGGGCATTTATGGGGTCGGATCAACCTTTGGTTTTGCGGGGCCGGTGCGTGGAGACCACGCACCCTACAACATTTTACCCGTAGGGCGGGTGTAGGGCGGGCTTCAGCCCGCCACCCCCTGCAATATCGAAATAACCGTATCGCCATATTTGCGCTGATCCAGCAACACAAACCCCTTTGGCGGCGATATCGCGTTGTTTTCCTCCCAGATCACCAGCGCCCCATCGGCCAGCCAGCCCCCCGCCACACATGCGGCCAACGCCTGTTCCCCCAGCCCTTTGCCATAGGGCGGGTCCAGAAACACCAGATTATACGGATCGCCCCGATTTTCGCCCATGCGGGTTGCATCACGCCGATACAGTTTGGTCTGGCCAATCACCCGTAATGTATCAATGTTTTGCCGCACCAGCGCGCGGGATTTGGCCCCATCATCAACAAACAGCACACGCGCTGCGCCTCGGCTTAGGGCCTCAAAACCCAAGGCACCTGTGCCTGCAAACAGGTCCAGCACCCTTGTGCCTTCAATGCTTGGGTAATCGCCATGGGCCAGCAGGTTAAACAGGCTTTCGCGCACCCGATCGGATGTGGGGCGCAAATGCGCGGCTTCGTTACCTTTGCCAAGGCTGGCCAGTGCTGTGCCTTTGAATTTACCGCCGATGATGCGCATTTCAGGCTTTTAACAGCGGTTTGAGATCAGCGTTCACATCAGCAATCATGGCAGGATCTGGCGATTTTCCCGCTTCGATCAAGCGTTTACCGACCATATAGCTGCGCGGATCATTCATAGCATCCACGGCCAGCAATTTGTTAGCTTGGTAATACCAAAATGAAATCTCGCGCCCTGCGCCGCGCGTGACAATTTTATCGTAACCAGTGTTTAGCCCAGCTATTTGCAGTTTGGTGTCAAACTGGTCCGACCAGAACCACGGTTTTGGCTGATAATCTATGTCAATTCCCAGCATGGCAGCGGCGGCGGCGTGGGCTTGGTCAATGGCGTTGCCGACACTTTCCATGCGCATTTGCTTGCCCTGATGGGGAAACGACGCGCAATCACCTGCCGCGAAAATATCGGGGTCAGATGTTTGGCATCTGTAATTGGTTTTGATGCCGTTTTCAATGGTCAGGCCAGCGGTTTTGGCCAAGCTGATATCGGGCTGGATGCCAACGCCAACAATCACAAAATCAACCTCCAACACGCTGCCATCGCTCAGGCTGGCTGATGTTACACGGGTATCGCCATTTAGCTTTGTCAGCCCAACGCCTTCGCGAATATCAACCCCGTGGCTGCCATGCAATTCGCGAAAATAATCCGAGGTTTGTTTGGCAGCAACCCGTTGCAAAATGCGATCAGACATTTCAACCAGCGTTACCTTCAGCCCTAGTTTGGCGGCCACCGCAGCGGCCTCCAGCCCGATATAGCCGCCACCGATGATTAAAACCCGCGCGTCTTTGCTAAATTCCGGGGCCATTGCGTCGGTATCGGCAAGGGTGCGCACCCCATAAACACCAGCCAGATCACCGCCAATGCTGGCAGGCAGGCGGTTGGGTAATGCGCCTGTTGTCAGGGCCAGTTTATCATAGGCCATTGACCCAGCATTGCTAAGATCAATGGATTTATCTTGCCGGTTAATCGCGGTTACACGCGTATCTGTCAGCAGTTCAATATCATGATCGGCATAAAAATTTTCCGGCCTTAGATATAGCCGTTCAACCGCCATATCCCCCAGCAAATAAGCCTTGGACAGCGGCGGGCGTTGATAAGGCGGCGCGGGTTCTGCGCCGATTAAAGTGATTGCGCCGGTATGGCCCTGCTTTCGTAAGCCCTCAACCAGTGAAAAACCGGCTTGGCCTGCGCCAATGACAATGATTTTACTCATGCTGCTGTATCCATTTTTTGGGCGAGTTTGATATCGCGCAGGGTTAACCCGTTGGCGTCATGGGTAATTAGCACAACATCAACTGTGCGATACACATTTGACCATTCGGGGTGATGGTCGAGTTTCTCAGCCCAGATCGCCATTTCGGTCATCCATGCAAAGGCTTTGCGGAAATTGGCAAACTGAAAGGTTTTTTGAAGGGCGTCGCGATTGTCCAGCATTGCCCAGCCATTGGCCAGCAACGGCGCGATGTGCTCTTCGCGTTCGGAATTATTCAGTGCTTTCATCAATTTCTCCTTTGCGAAACGGGCCAAACGTATTTAGCACCGCGATGTCTTGGTTGACGGCTTTTGCTTCGGCGTCCAGAAATATCTGCACAGCATTAGCAAACCCGTCATCGGCTATCCAGTGTAATGAATGAACCGGCACCGGCAAATAGCCGCGCGCCAGTTTGTGTTCGCCTTGCGCGCCTGCCTCAACCCGGGTTAATCCGCGTGCAATCGCAGCGTCGATGGCTTGGTAATAACAAAGTTCAAAATGCAGACACGGATGGTCCTCAACCGCGCCCCAATAGCGGCCATACAGGGTTTCGGCACCGATAAAATTCAGCGCGCCAGCCACATAACGGCCATCACATTTGGCCAAAACCAGCAAAATGTCATCGCGCAGGGTTTCTTGGGCGATGGTAAAGAATTCGCGGGTTAAATAAGGCGTTCCCCATTTGCGCGCTCCGGTATCTTGGTAAAAATGCCAAAAAGCATCCCAATGCTCGGGCAGAATTTGATCGCCGGTCAGCGATTGTATCTCGCCACCAAACGCTTGGGCGACGCGGCGTTCTTTGCGGATGTTTTTGCGTTTTCGAGAAGATAACTTAGCCAAAAAATCATCAAAACAGCCATAGCCCTGATTGACCCAATGAAACTGCTGTGTGGTGCGCTGCATCAACCCAAATTCGCCGCCGAGTTCGAATTCATCGTCGGTGCAAAATGTCATGTGGAAAGAGGAAATTTTGTTCTGTTTGGCAACCTGAACCGCGCCTTGTAATAACGCAGTGCGCCCCGCATCGGTGGGGGCCAGTAAACGCCGCCCTGTGGCCGGTGTAAAAGGCACCGCAGATTGTAATTTGGGGTAATAGTTACCCCCCGCCTGCTCATAAGCATGGGCCCAGTTGAAATCAAAAATATATTCGCCTTGAGAATGGGATTTGGCATAGAGCGGCATCACGCCCCGCAATTCACCACCGCGCCGTGCTGCCAAGTGGCGTGGTTGCCAGCCGCTGTCAGCCCCAACCGATCCGCTTTGTTCCAACGCCAGTAAAAACCGGTGGGTGGTAAACGGATCCTTTGGCGGGCCGGTTTCAGGGCAGGCACAATTGTCCCACTCCGCCGCTGGAATATCCGCGACGCTTGCCAAAATTGTGACCTCAATTTGGCTGGATGCTGTCAGGGCAGATACCCCTCAAAGGTGATGTTGTCTGCGACTTGCCGCGCCATGGTTTCGTCATTCTGGTTTTTGATGGTCCAGCATAAAACCGGCGCGCTGGTGTCTTTAATTTCACACACCCGATCCATATCGAGATGCCTGTGGTTATGGGAAATAAAACAAGCGCCACAATCAATAAAATCCGGTATTTTTGCAAGATCATCAAGCCGCGATTGCGGGACCATACCCCAGCTGGCTTTGGGAAATGCAGAGGTTACCAAGCCGCGCGGCACATCGGGCGCGTGGCGTTGCATTGCGTAAATCGCATAAGGGTTAAACGACATCACAGCCAACGGGCCGCGAGCCTTGTTGACCAGCTCTGCGGTTCGAGCCTCCAACGCGCCGACATTGGCACCAAGCGCGCCATCTTGGTCTTTGATCTCAATCAACAACGGCACGCGGCCGGCGACCAGTTCTAGAATTTCTGCCAGCGTTGGCACCGTTTCCCCGTTGCTTAAATGCCGATCAGCCAAATCAGCGGCGTTTTGCAACCGGATTGGCCCAGCTGCGCCGGTCAGGCGTTTCATGTCATAGTCATGAAACACCATTGCTTCACCTTCCGCAGACAATTGCAGGTCCAGCTCAATGGCGTATCCGGCGTCAACCGCCGCCACAAACGCAGCACGGGAGTTTTCTGGTATTTGCCCGCCGTGTAAGCCACGATGAGCAAGGGGTTTGGTCAAAAAGTCCCTTGGCAGGTTAGTCAATTTCAAAAATGCCCTCAATTTCAACCGCAACGCCCAAAGGCAATGAAACCGTGCCGACAGCAGCGCGGGCATGGCTGCCGATTTCAGCGCCAAACACTTCGACCATCAGGTCTGAACAGCCGTTGATAATGGTGGGGTGTGTGGTGAAATCTGGGGTGCAATTGACAAAACCGCCAAGTTTAACCACCCGTTTCACACGATCCAGATTACCACCGCAGGCGGCATTCAGCTGCGCCAGCAAAGCCATGCCACAGCGCCGCGCCGCGTTAACACCATCAGCGTCTGACATGTTTTCGCCAAGCTTACCTAAAATCAAACCATCCTCGCCAATTGAGACTTGGCCGGAAATAAACACCAGATTGCCAGATTGCACAAAAGGCACATAATTGGCGGCTGGCATGGGGGCTTCGGGCAGGGTGATGCCAAGATCATTCAGGCGCGTTTCGATATTTCCAGACATGGGGTTTCCTTTGCTAATGTTTGGCGCAGGCTAACGCCATTTTAACGCAAGGAACATCAAAAAACCGATGTGATAACAATTATTTTAACTTTCGCGGAAAGCGCGGTTAAAATAATCTGTTAGAGGCTTCAGCAAGTATTCCAGCGGGGTGCGATCATCGGTTTTGATAAAACTTTCGACAGGCATTCCGGGCAGCAATTCAAGCCCCTCCAGCTTTTCAAGCTCTCCCTCGGCGGGGCGCAGTTCCGCTGCATAAAAGCTTTGGCCGGTTTGCTCGTTCAAAAATACGTCCGGTGCAATTTTGACAACAATGCCGATGATTTCAGGGGTGGTGCGCTGGTCAAACGCCGGAAAACGCAAATTGACTTCTTGGCCGACAAAAACCTGATCAATATCGATGGTCGGGATTTGCACACTGATTATCAGCGGCGAATCTTGCGGGACAATAAAAAGAATAGTTTCCGCAGCCTGCACAACTGAGCGTTCCGAGAAGAACCGCAAGCCCAGAACCACACCGGCACGCGGGGCGCGCACATCAAGCCTGGCAAGGGTTTCGCGCAGCGATAGGCGGCGCTGGCGCAGTTCGATCTCGCTGAATTGCAGGTCATTTAGGGCGGTGATCGCGTCTTCTCTTGATTGGGATTTTAGACGCAGGATTTCAATTTCCGTTTCGGCGATGCGACCGCGGCTTTGGGCAATGGTAGCTTGCATTGCGCCAGCATTGCCAGTCAGATCAGCCAAGGCCCGTTGCAACGCCGAAACATTGCCTGCCTGTACCAAGCCTTTGTCCAGCAGGCTTTGCTGGTCGGTTAGTTCTGCTTGCATCAGCGTAATTTGTTCTTGCTGCGCGGCCAGTTGCGCCCCTGTGCCATCTATTTGATTGCTGATCTGAACAATGCGTTCGTTCATTTGGGCCAGTTCTTCGGACAATGTCAGGCGGCGCGCATTAAACAAGCGGGTTTGGCTGGGCATGATGTCGGCAAAATCGGGATTTTGGGCAACTTCAACCAGTTCAGGATCAAAAATGATTTCATCAACAGCATCGCGCTCGGCTTTCAGGCGGCTTTGTCGTCCGATCAATTCAAACAACTGGCCCTCTATGATGTCGATCTCTGATCTGGTTTGCACATCGTCAAACCGAATTAATATTTGGCCTGCTTCAACCGTATCACCATCATCCACCAGAATTTCGCCAACAACGCCGCCGGTCGGGTGCTGGACAACCTGCCGGTTGCTTTCGACCTCTATCATGCCGCTGGTTACAATTGCCCCTGCGATTTGCGAAGTTGCAGACCAATAGCCAAGGCCGCCAAACAGGGCCAGCAGCCCCAGCATTCCTAGTGTAACAAACCGTCTTGTGCGCCATTTATTACGGGTCATGATGCGTCTTTCGTGCCAAGGCCGCCGACAATCTGGGCATAGTTTTGCACCTGTCCTTTTAACACTTCGTCGCGCGGGCCAAATGCTTTGACCATGCCACCATCCAGATGCAAAACCAGATCACATTCCGCAATGCCTGAGGGGCGGTGGGCCATGATAATCACCGCACCGCCTTCGGCTTTGGTGGCGCGGATGGCGGCATTCAATGCCTCACCGCCATGGCTATCAAGATTGGAATTGGGTTCGTCCAGCACCAGCAAAACCGGATCGCCAAACATGGCACGGGCCAGCCCGATGCGTTGTTTCTGCCCGCCCGAAAGCCGCCCGCCACTGGCGCTGATTTGGGTGTCATAGCCATCAGGCAATTTCAGAATCATCTCATGGGCATCGGCTTTTTTGGCAGCGGCAATTACTTTTTCAGAATCCGGCTGCGGGTCAAGCCGCGCGATATTCTCAGCGATACTGCCTTCAAACAAGGTCACGTCTTGGGGCAGATACCCGATATATTGCCCCAGATTGCTTTGGTCATAATTATCCAGCGACGCGCCATCCAGCCGGACCTTGCCCGAAACCGGTTGCCAGATGCCGGTCAGCACCCGCGCCAACGTGGATTTGCCCGAGGCGCTTTCGCCAATCACACCCAAAGCCTGCCCCGGTTCTACCCGAAATGAAATCACCCGAAGCGTGGCGATTTTTTCACCCGGTGGCAGCACCGTAACCTGTGACAATTCAAGATAGGCCTTTGGCCGTGGCAATACGGTGCGCGGTGCCTCAGGCGGTGTGCTGCCCAGCAGCATTGCCAGGTTTTTGCGGCCTTGGCGGGCGCGCAAAACCAACCCCCATTGAGCAATTGCCTGTTCCACCGGGGCCAAAGCACGGCCCAGTAAAATTGAACCGGCAATCATCGCACCCGGGGTCAATTCATTTTGCAACACCAGCCATGCGCCCAGCGCCAGCATGGCGCTTTGTAAAAAGAACCGCAGGGTTTTGGACATTGTGGTAAAAATACCGGTGCGGTCCGAAGCCAGAATTTGCGCATCCAGCGCATCGGAGCGGCTGGCATTCCAGCGATTGAGGGCTTTTTCATTCATACCAAGCCCGCGGATCACCTCAGCCTGTGCGCGCAAGGATTCAGCCGTGTTATCAGCCTTTACACTGGTTTGCGCAGCGCGGCCCACCGGCTGTCGGGTCAGCCATTGGTTAAGCAAAGTAACAACCACCAGCACCACACCGCCACTAACCGCCAACACGCCCAGCAAAGGGTGAAAAATGAATATCGCCGCCAGAAACACCGGGGTCCATGGCAGATCAAAAAATGAAAATAACGCCTGTGAACTAAGCAATCGCTGAATGGCGTCGAGGTCTTGCAATCCCGTTGCAGGTTTTGAACGCGCCTCAGCACTTATTGCTTGACGCATGGTAATATCAAACACCCGCGCATCCAGATCAGATTGGAATCCGGCCCCAAGGCGTGCTGCAATACGCCCTCGGGCATGGTCCAGCACCCCCATGATCAGATACAGCAGCGCCACCAGAATGGTCAGCGCCACCAGCGTTTCAACGGATCGGCTGCCCAGCACCCTGTCATAGATTTGCAACATAAAAAGCGGGCCGGTTAGCATTAGCAGGTTTACAAACACGCTGAACAATCCGATTGAAAAGATCGAAGAGGTCCACTTTTTTAAAAGCGCCGACATTTCTGCCTTGCCTTGCCGCGCTGTAAGTTGCTGATCCATCAGTTTCGCTTTCGACAATATTAACCATGTCTGTTAACTTAGCGTGTATATCGACATTGGCTGCGAGACTACATATTTATTATCCGCGTAACTATATGATTAAGACATTAAATTCGGGACCATATTGGGTGAACAGGACATTTAGAGAAATATTGCGCGTGCATTTGTTTTTATTGGCAGGGGTTTTGGCGGGCTGCGCTGCAAACGCTCCGGTTCAGGAAGATCAGATATATGACCCGTTCGAGGCCAATAACCGAGAGGTGCATGCCTTTAATAAAGCCGTTGATGAGGCATTGTTGGCGCCTTTGTCCGGTGTTTATGGCGATGTTATCCCCGAAGAATTCCGGTATGTTCTTGGCAATGCGGTGACCAATCTTGGCCAGCCCAACGCGTTTGTTAACCATCTATTACAGGGTGATGGCGATGCGGCGAGCAATACGCTGGTTCGATTTTTGTTAAATTCAACCGTTGGTATTGCTGGTTTGTTTGACCCAGCCGCCGAAATCGGAATTTTTGACGAGCCAACCGATTTTGGCGAAACACTGGCAGTGTGGGGCGTTGGCGAAGGGGCGTATATTGAATTGCCATTGCTTGGCCCCAGCACGGTTCGTGATGTGGTCGGTATGATGGTTGATTTTGGCATTGATCCATTAAAATATGCGCTGACGAATGAACAGGCGTCTTATTTATTCACCGCAAGAGCGCTGAACCGGCTTGGCCAGCGTTTTGAATATAATGACTTGATACAGGTTTTGCTTTACGAATCAGCCGATAGTTACACAGCCCAGCGGCTTTCCTATTTGCAAAATAAACGCCATGCTTTGGCGGGCGAAACCACCATTGATGATCTGGAGGACCCTTATGACTTTGAATAAATTAACCCGAAGAAGCCTGCTATTAAGCGCTTCGGCCTTGGCGTTGCCCATGCCCGCTTTTGCATTGACTGAGCCGCAAGCAAGGCGATTCGTGCAAAATATTATTGATGACTTTTTGGAGACCATCAATTCCAACGCCTCCGATGCAGATATTATGCGGCGGTTTCGAACTGTTTTTTCGTCTTACGCTGATTCTCCGACTATTGCGCGGCTGGTTCTGGGCGCGCAGTGGCGGACAATTTCTGCCAGTCAAAAAACCGCGTTTATTGCGGCTTTTACCGACTATTTATCTGATAAATATGGTGCACGTTTTCGGGCCTATCGCGGTGCCTCTATCACCATAACCCGTTCGCAGGACGCAGGGCGCAAAGGCATTTTGGTTTATTCGAGCGTGCAATCCGTCGGGCAATCGCCTTTTGATCTGGATTGGCAAGTTTCGGATGGTTCTGGCCAGACAAAAATGCTGGATATGATCATTGAGGGCATTTCGCTGATTTCATCGGAGCGCGAAGAAATCCGCGCGCGCCTGTCAAGAAGTCGCGGAAATATTGACCGGTTGACTGCTGACTTGCGCGGCTAGTTCGACCGCCCGTTTAACAACAGATCCAAAATGCTTTGGGTTCGGCGTTCTTGCTCAATCGGGGTGTCCACCTGTTCAATCGGGCGCGGTTCAGGCGGAATGATCATTGGCAATGGGCGCGGGGTGCGGCCCTCATGGATGCGCACCATTACCTCATGCCAGATTTGGGTGGGCAGGCCCGAACCTGTAACCCCGACCAGCGGGGTGTTATCGTCATACCCCATCCAGACGCCAGCCACGTAATCAGCGGTAAAGCCGATAAACCATGCATCCTTTGCCCCTTGTGTGGTGCCGGTTTTGCCGCCGATTTGCCAGCTATCCATGCGCGCGCGCCGTCCCGATCCGGTTTCAACAACTTGATTAAGCATATAAACTAGATATCCCGCAGCGCGTTGGCTTAGAATAGTGCGGCCATTGGTTCGGCTGGAAATCGGCAATGGCCGTGAACCATCCAAAAGCCGTAAATCCAGCATGCCATAGGGGCGGGTCAGGCGACCGCCATTCAGGAACCCAGCATAAGCGCCGGTCATTTCCAGCAGGCTGGATTCCGACACGCCAAGCGCCACCGATGGGCCAATCGCAATTTCCGAAGTGATACCAAAATCCATGGCCATGGCCCGAACCCTTTCGCGGCCAACCTCTTCGGAAATACGCACCGCAATTGTATTGATGGAGCGCGACATCGCCTGTGACATGGTCATCAGGCCCAAATATTCCTTGTTATAATTTCGCGGGCTGTAGTCGCGTTGTCTTGGAATTTCGATGGTTAGGGGCGCGTCCTCAACAATATTATTGGGGCTGAAACCCGCCTCCAATGCGGCAGCGTAAACAAATGGCTTAAAGGAAGAACCTGTCTGGCGCTGGGCTTGGGTGGCGCGGTTGAAATAATCACCAATAATATCCCGTCCGCCCACAATGGCCCGCACCGCGCCATCTGCGGAAAGCACCACAATTGCGGCTTGCGCCTCAGAACCATCCGATACGTTGTTTTCAAAAATTTCTGCCAACGCTTCTTCGGCGGCGGCCTGAATAGCTGGGTCAAATGTTGTCAGGATTTGCACATCCTCAGAAGTGTCGCGGGTAAAGGCCTGCAATACCGGATCACCGTTCATGTTCATGACCCAGTCTGCAAAATCTTCGCCGGTTAAGACCTGGGCGGAATTCGAAAGAACTGCTGGCTGCGCGCGGGCAATTTGGGCCTCAATTTCGGTTATATAGCCCTGTTCTTCCATCAGGCCCAAAACTAGCGAGGCCCGTTCTTGCGACCGTTCAAGGTTGTTGGTCGGGGCAAAACGGGTGGGTGCCGTTAACAAACCTGCCAGCATTGCTGATTCAGCCGGCACAAGATCAGCTGCGGATTTGCCAAAATACCGCTGCGCGGCGGCCTCAAACCCATAAGCACCCGCGCCCAAAAACGCGCGACTAAGGTAAATGGTCAGGATGTCGTCTTTGGAATATCGCGCCTCTAGCGCCAAGGCATAAACCGCTTCTTTTATTTTGCGGCTTAGTGAGCCACGACGGCAATCTGCCTCATATTCAGCCACGCTTAACCCTGATGAGATTTCATAAGGCACACCCAAGCACAACAACTTGGCCACCTGCTGGGTAATGGTAGAGCCGCCATGGCCTTGCAATGGCCCGCGCCCCTCAGACAGATTGATACGGATCGCAGATGCCACGCCGCGCGGGCTGATACCGAAATGGGCATAAAACCGTTTATCCTCGATGGCGAGGACCGCATTACGCAGATGTGGTGAAATCGATTGTGACCGCAATGTCCCGTCAAACTGTTCGCCGCGCCATGCAAATATATCGCCGTAGCGGTCCATCAGTTGAACAGAGCCACGGGCGCGGGCGTCCAGTTGTTTTTCCATCGGCGGCAGTTGAACAAAGTAAAACCCGACCCAGCCGACCAACACGATCATGCCAAGAATGGCGCTGCGAATGCCCAGCCACCACAGGATACGAAAAAAGGTCCGGAAAACCCAACGGATCATGCGGGACATCAACCCGCGCTTAACCGCAGGTTTTATGCGTTTCGCAGGCGCGCGTTTTGCGGCTTTCTTGCGCTTGACGGGTTTCTTTTTTACAGGCGCCGCACGGCTGCGACGCTCTCCTTTTAGGGGTGGGGTTTTTTTACTGGCCATGACTGCTGCTCGTTTTTTCTTAGGAATACCGAGTTGTGACCCGTTTGTAGAGGGGGAAAATGCCCATAAGCGGGTTTGCGCTTTGTTCAAAAGATAAGCAATTATTGGGTAGTGTATAAATATTAATCAAATCGATGCGGCACACCGACTGTTTTTGGCGTATCTGGCTGGTCAAGCGGGTGTTATGTCGCCTAGCTGCCCTTAGTTATCGCAAAAACGGGGACGTTATGAAACTAATTATCGCAGCTATCAAACCTTTCAAGCTGGAGGAAGTGCGCGAGGCACTGACCAGCATCGGGGTGCAGGGGCTTATGGTCTCAGAAATCAAAGGCTATGGCCGCCAGGCAGGCCACACCGAAATTTATCGGGGCGCCGAATATGTGGTGAATTATATTCCGAAAATCAAACTGGAAATGGTGGTTGGTGATGATCTGGCCGATCAGGTTGTCGAAACCTTGGCCGCCGCCGCCAAAACCGGATCAATCGGGGATGGCAAGGTATTTGTGCTGGATGTCGAAACCGCCCTGCGGGTGCGCACCGGCGAAACCGGCGACGAAGCGCTGTAATTTCCAAGCCCGAAATCAATTATACGAGAGACATAAAAATGACAAAATTTACCAAAATTATCACCACGGGAGTTATGGCAAGCGCCATCGCCGCCCCTGCACTAGCACAGGAAGCTGCATCGCAAGAAGCCGCCGTGCATACTCAATTTATCTTTAATTCACTGCTGTTTCTGATTGGCGGCTTTCTGGTGTTCTGGATGGCCGCAGGGTTTACCATGCTGGAGGCCGGTCTGGTGCGCTCCAAAAACGTCACCATGCAGCTGACCAAAAACATGGCGCTGTTTTCGCTGGCGGGCATTATTTATTATCTGGTTGGCTATAATCTAATGTATCCGTTGGGGAATTGGATGATTGGTTCCGATGAAGCCGGCGGCTATATTGGTGCGATTGGCGTGGCGGTGATGGAGGTTGTCGGTGCCGGTGCTGATACGGTTGATGATCTTAATTATGCTTCCACAGGTTCGGATTTCTTCTTTCAGTTGATGTTTGCGGCAGCAACCGCCTCGATCGTGTCGGGGGCATTAGCTGAACGCATTAAATTATGGCCGTTTCTGATCTTTGTCGCCATCCTGACGGGCCTGATTTATCCGATACAAGCCAGTTGGAAATGGGGCGGAGGTTTTCTTGACAGCCAACTTGGTTTCCTTGATTTTGCCGGTTCTACCGTGGTGCATTCAGTGGGCGGCTGGGCTGCATTGGCCGGGGCGATTGTGCTTGGTGCGCGTTCAGGGCGCTATGGCAAAAATGGCAAAGTAGTTCCGTTTCATGGCTCCAACCTGCCATTGGCCACGCTGGGCACGTTTATCTTGTGGATGGGCTGGTTTGGCTTTAACGGCGGTTCGCAGTTGGCCATGGGCACATTGGGCGATGTAACTGACATTAGCCGGATTTTCGCAAATACCAATACGGCGGCGATGGGCGGCGCGCTGGCAGCCTTGGTTTTGACCCAGCTTTTGTATAAAAAGCCGGATCTGACCATGATTTTGAACGGCGCGCTGGCTGGTCTGGTGGCGATTACCGCTGAGCCATTAACCCCCACATTAGGTCAGGCGACCTTGATTGGCGCGATGGGCGGTATTATCGTGGTATTTGCGGTGCCGTTGCTGGACAAGCTGAAAATCGACGATGTGGTCGGGGCCATTCCGGTGCATCTGTTTGCTGGTATCTGGGGCACCATGGCAGTGCTGTTTACCAACCCCGACGCTACCCTTAAGGGGCAACTATTGTCGATCATTATCGTAGGTGTGTTTGTTTTTGCGGTTTCCTATGTTGTCTGGATGGTTTTGAAAGCAACGGTGGGTATTCGCGTTAGCGAAGAGGCTGAAATTGTTGGTCTCGATATGACGGAACTGGGCATGGAAGCCTATCCTGAATTTACCAACAGATAAGGTAATCCTCCGGTTTTTACAGCCGGCAGACACCTTGCCCGGGCGGTTTCGCCCGGGCTTTTTATGGTGCGGGGGATGTTTTTAGACCAGTCGTTGAGAAACATACGAGCCATTTGCGCCGGTGAAGGTGAGGCTTTATTGACAGAAGTTTTTTCAAACGGTCAAAAATTCACTTGAATGCGTTCAGCCAGTTATGCCAGATTGTTGCATGACAGATACAATATTGAAAACATGGGCTGAATGTGCCCCGAACTTAATCGCCGTTGCCGCTGGGCGCGCACCGGCGGATATGGTGATCACCAATGCAAAATGGGTGAATGTTCACTCAAGGGAAGTGATCGAGAATTCATTTATTGCCATTGCTGACGGGCGGTTTGCCTATTGCGGGCCAGAAATGGCCAGCCTGATCGGGCCAGAAACAACGGTGATCGACGCCAAGGGGCGGTTTGCCATTCCGGGCTTGGTTGACGGGCATATGCATATCGAAAGCGGTATGTTGACGGTCACCGAGTTTTCCCGCGCCGTGATCCCGCATGGCACTACGTCGATGTTTGTGGACCCGCATGAGATTGCCAATGTCATGGGACTGGTGGGTGTTCGGCATATGCATGACGAAGCGCTGGTCCAGCCGGTCAATGTGTTTGTGCAAATGCCAAGCTGTGCGCCATCAGCGCCGGGGCTGGAAACCACGGGGCATGAAATATCGCCCGAAGATGTGGTAGAGGCCATGACATGGCCCAACATTATCGGGCTGGGCGAGATGATGAATTTTCCCGGGGTAATGAATGCTGACCCAAAGATGCTGGCGATTATCAAAGCCACGCAAGACGCAGGCAAAACCGTGGGTGGCCATTATGCCAGCCCTGATCTGGCGGGGTTTCATGCTTATGCGGCGGGTGGTCCGGCGGATGACCACGAAGGCACCTGCGAGGCGGATGCGGTTATGCGGGTCCAGCAAGGGATGCGGGCGATGTTGCGGCTGGGGTCGGCTTGGTATGATGTGGAAACCCAGATTACTGCGATTACCGAAAAAGGGTTGGATTCGCGGAATTTCATTTTATGCACCGATGATTCCCATTCGGGCACATTGGTCAATGACGGCCATATGAACCGCGTTGTGCGCCATGCGATTGCTTGCGGATGTGATCCGCTGGTGGCGCTGCAAATGGCCAGCATCAATACCGCGACCCATTTTGGCTTGGAACGCGAGATGGGGTCAATTGCTCCGGGGCGTCGGGGGGATGTTGTTTTGACCTCGGACCTGTTGGAATTGCCGATTGAGTTGGTGATAGCGCGCGGGCAGGTGATTGCCGAGGATGGCAAAATTCTGTGTGACAAACCGGAATATCATTGGCCAGATGGGGCGCGGAACTCAATCCATATGGGTAAGGCGTTGACGGGAGCAGATTTTGACGTTGCAGCACCAACGGGACGGAATTCAGTAACTGCGCGAGTGATTGGTGTGGTCGAAAACCAAGCGCCAACCAAAGCGCAGACGGCTGATTTGCCGGTCAAAGACGGGTTGGTGATCGGTGATCTTGAAAACGATGTTTGCCAGATTGCGCTGGTAGAACGGCATCGCGGCACCGGTGAGGTTGTCAATGCGTTTGTCTCGGGGTTTGGTTACAATAAACCCTGCGCCATGGCCTCCAGCGTTGCCCATGACAGCCACCATATGATTGTGATTGGCACCAATAAAGCAGACATGGCGCTGGCCGCGAATTGCCTGCAAGACGTGCAAGGCGGCGTCTGTGTGTTTTCCGAGGGCAAACGTTTGGCGCTGGTCAAGCTGCCGATTGGTGGCTTGATGTCGGATGCTCCGGCAGCCGAAGTTGCTGCGGCAGCTGACCAGATGGTGGCGGCGATGGCGCAATGCGGCTGCGCGCTGAATAACGCTTATATGCAGCATTCATTGCTGGGGCTGGTGGTTATTCCCGAATTACGGATTTCCGACAAAGGCCTGATTGATGTCACCAAATTCGAAATCACCGAATTATTTCTGGAGGTAAAACAATGATCAAAAACATGGCCCCCGAGGATTTACCGGTAATTACGCCTGATGCCCTGCAAACCTGGACCTATACGGATGCGAAAACAGCGGTTGCCGCGCTTCAGGCGATATACACCCAATCCACCGAATTTCTGCGTAAACATTTTGAGGCGGTTATGGGCGGAACACCACCTCAGGGGCGGTATCGTGCCTTTTATCCGCAGGTTTCCATCACCACGACCACCCATACCAAGGTCGATACCCGCCTGTCTTTTGGTCATGTGGCCGAACCGGGGCGATTTGTGATCAACATCACCCGGCCCGACCTGTTTGAAGGGTATTTGCAGGAGCAAATCGCGCTGCTGTTGGAAAACCATAATGTGCCGGTGGAAATCAGCATTTCGGACACGCCGATCCCTGTGCATTTTGCTATGCGCGAGGGCGCGTATATCGAAGGCTCCATCGAAGATAACTTCGAGCGGCCCCTGCGGGACCTGTTTGATGTGCCCGATCTGGATTGCACTGATGATAAAATTGTTAACGGCACGGCAGGGCGTGACAGCAGCGGCGCGTTGCCATTGGGGCCGTTCACTGCGCAGCGGGTGGATTATTCGCTGGCGCGGCTGGCACATTATACCGCCACCAGTCCCGCGTATTTCCAGAACCATGTGATGTTTACCAATTACCAGTTCTATATGGATGAGTTTCGCGATTTTGCCCATAAACAAATAAATGATCCTGATTCCGGGTATATTTCTATTGTCGAACCGGGCAACAAAATCACCACGGCTAACGGCGTTATCGGAATACCGGCCGGTAGGGTGCCACAAATGCCGACCTATCATCTGACCCGCAAAGATGGTTCGGGCCTGACCATGATCAATATCGGCGTGGGGCCAAGCAATGCAAAAACCATCACCGACCATGTGGCGGTGTTGCGCCCGCATGTCTGGCTGATGCTGGGCCATTGCGCGGGGTTGCGCAACTCGCAGAACCTTGGGGATTATGTGCTGGCCCACGCCTATATGCGCGAAGACAAAGTGCTGGATGATGATCTGCCAACATGGGTGCCCATCCCTGCGCTGGCCGAAGTGCAGGTGGCGCTGGAAACCGCTGTGGCCGAGGTCACCAATTTTTCTGGCTATGAGCTGAAAAAGATTATGCGGACCGGAACCGTGGCCACCATTGACAACCGCAATTGGGAATTGCGCGACCAATCCGGCCCGGTGCATCGGCTTTCGCAATCGCGCGCCATTGCGCTTGATATGGAAAGCGCCACCATTGCTGCCAACGGTTTCCGGTTCCGTGTGCCTTATGGCACCTTGCTATGTGTGTCGGATAAACCCTTGCACGGAGAATTAAAACTGCCCGGGATGGCAACGGAGTTTTACAAAACCCAAGTTGCTCAACATCTGCAAATTGGCATCAAAGCCATGGAAAGCCTGCGCGACATGCCATTGGAACGCTTACATTCGCGCAAGCTTCGCAGCTTTGAGGAGACCGCATTCCTTTAATTACTGCCTATTTCGGCAATACTTCGCTGGTTAATGTGCATATTGTCTATAAAAAAAGCCAGAAATCACATTCGGTGATTGAGTTTCATCAATAAACGGGTTTTAGTCGTATCGGAAACGGGTAAAGCCGAACATATTAAGAAACGAAACCAACTAGGGAAAAAATAACATGACACAAAAACCTATGACAAAAGCCGCACTTGTTACCGCACTTGCCGAAGAATTGGACAGCGATAAAGCTGGCGCCAACGCTTGCCTTGATGCAATTTGCAAAATCGTAACTGCCGAAGTTGCTGGCGGCGGCGCTGTAACCTTGCCCGGCCTTGGCAAATTTTCCTGCCGTGACCGCCCTGACCGCATGGTGCGCAACCCTGCCACGGGCGAGCAAATGCACAAAGACGCAGACCGCGTTGCAAAAGTAACCATCGCAAAAGCGCTTAAAGACGTGATCAATTCTTGATCACCAACTGGAATTCGAATTTTGACGGGCTGCCATTTGGCGGCCCGTTTTTGTATAGTGGATATCTTCAATCGTGTCGGATTTTACCTTAATTTCTGTATTTGAAAACGGAAGTTTAATGTTGTTATACTCTCTTAGAGTGATGTACCGTTAACTAAAAACAATAACTTACATATAAGTACTAAAAACCACTATCGACTTGTGTCGGTAGGATTTTTAGTGCTGTTCCAAGTACTGAAGCTCAGAGGTGGTCCTAGTATTTTGACCAGTTAGCAGCGCAAATAAGATGAATCTGTTTTTATGGTTAAGCTGCTAATCTCGTTGGTTCTGTTTTCTTGTCATAGGCTTCGTGCTGGGTCAATATTGCGTGGGTGGAATGGGGCTTCTCGCTGTTGTAGTAGGCCAGCCATTTGCCGATCTCCCACAGGGCTTCACTGCCCGTTTCGAAGGCCCAGATATAGATGCATTCGTATTTCAACGAGCGCCAGAGCCGCTCAATTATGCGATTGTCCATTGCCCGGCAGGCGATTGCAAAGCAATCTGCCGAGAGGGGGAATATAGGTGATGTCGGTGCACCAGACCTGATTGGAGCAAGTAATCGTCAATTTCTGCAGCAGGTAAGGGTAAATTTTGTGCTGTGGATGTTTCTTGCTGGTATTCGGGGCCTGATAGATCGGCACGAGGCGCATGAGCCGCATCAAGCGACGGACACGATGTCGGGGCCGCATTTATGGCCTTGGCGCTGCATGTGTCGGGCCATTCACTGACCAGCAGGGTATTGCGCAGCAATGTCCCGAGAGGTTGGCGCGATCCATACTACGGTGTATTCAAGAACTGCTTGTCGATGATTTTCATGAACTTCAAATTCTCGGCACTTTCGCCAATGAGATGATAATAAAGCCCGGACCTGGTTAGCCCCGCTCGGTGATGCAAGCATCACCTGCCGGTTGACAGAATACAGCTTGTCAATCTTAGCATCATTGGCTTTCGTCGCAGATCCGGCGTCCTTGCCAAAGGCTGCGGCCATGTTATTGATCGCTGCCCGTTTCCAGCCACTGATCATGTTGAGGTGCACGCCGTGCTTCCTTGCGAGCTCCGCTAGCGTCAATTCCTCGCGTATTGCGTCAAGCGCCACACGCGCCTTGAACTCAGCCGAATATTGGGTTCTCCTCGTCATTTCTGATCGTCCCTTACATAGGTCGATTCATCTTAACGACTGGCCCGAATTTCTGCGACCACATCTGTGCCTAATTGTTTCATAACTCGTGCACCGAAAGCTTGATGAACATGAAAAACCTATATAATAAGTAGGTAATCATTTCAAAGAAAAGATAAAACGTTTCATGTCCTTTCTGTCTGACGTCAGACAATCCAAACACAAAACACCGAGCCGCTTGAACGGCTCAAATTTTCAGTTAGGTATTCTATGACCAAATTTCGTTATTCCGCAGCGCATGAGATTTTCAAATTATTTGAAGGCTTGGGCTGGATCATCGCTGGCCTTGGTGCGTTGTTCGCTTTGGCAGGATTTGCTACTGGGAATTTACCCTTCTTACCAGAAATTTCAGAACCAACATTCATCGACCGACTTGTGGCGACGATTCCGGGATTCTTGTTTCTTGAGGGTGGACTCATTCACGTTGCATTGGTGAAAGTTGGACAGGCTAACGTCGATACGGCTGAAATGACACGTGAGCTCTTGAATTTGGCGCGCAAAGACTGATCAAGAAAAACAAGCATAGAACCAGTGCAACGGCAACCAAACCAGCCAAGAAGGGTCCCGACCAAGGAAGGTGATCAGGTACTTGTTGAGAACTATAAAAATGTTCCAATATTTCAGCGATTTAACGGGCACTATGTGGGCGAAAAGTGGTTTGCCGGAGTGAAGCAAGCCCGCGCTCATATCGACGATCTGGCAACAGAATAAATCGGCGCGCGCTATACCTAAAACCTCAGCGCACCCGCCTAATGATTAACGGTTTTCCGCCGAATGCGGGAAGCTGTGGCCCGATCCAGTGAACGTGTTGCCAATTCCATCATGATCGGGCTGTCACAATCGCGGGCAACGTCTGCAATCGCACAGCGCAACGCTTGCCTTAAAACTAACCTATTAAATGTTACTTGTTGCGTCGGTAATTCCTGATGGTCCGAGTAATTTTGCGGCTGGATCATAAGTCTCAGGTCCATCGAACACAAAAAGGTTTAGGGTTGATTTTCCACATCGCCGAGAGCTTCCATTACTGATCTTTTTAAGATTGGCGGTGACCTACTCTCCCACAACTTAAGCTAAAAGACCATCCAC
>QIGK01000020.1 GCA_003228875.1 Rhodobacterales bacterium | reverse complement strand
TTTCCGACAAGGATTATAAAGACGCAGGGGTTTCGGTGGTGAAAACCGGTGCCGCCCTGTGGAAAGCCGCTGACATCATCATCAAAGTGCGCGCGCCTGAGCCGGTGGAGCTAAAACGTTTCACCAAAGGCCAAACCCTGATATCGTTCATCTGGCCCGCCCAATCCGAAAAATTGCTTGATGCATTGAACGCCAAAGGCGTGACCGCAATGGCAATGGACATGGTGCCGCGCATCAGCCGTGCTCAGAAAATGGACGCGCTGAGTTCAATGGCCAATATCGGTGGCTATCGTGCGGTCATTGAAGCAGGCAATAATTTTGGCCGTTTCTTTACCGGTCAAATCACCGCCGCAGGCAAAGTGCCCCCCGCCAAGGTTCTTGTCGTCGGCGCAGGTGTCGCTGGCCTTGCCGCGATTGGCACCGCTACATCGCTTGGCGCAATAACTTATGCATTTGATGTGCGCCCCGAAGTGGCTGAACAAATCGAATCTATGGGTGCTGAATTTGTCTACCTCGATTTTGAAGAATCACAGGCAGACGGTGCTGAGACCGGAGGCTATGCCGCTGCCTCTCCTGAATTCCGCGAAAAGCAGCTTGAAAAATTCCGCGAGCTTGCGCCGGATATGGACATCGTTATCACCACCGCCCTGATCCCGGGCCGTGATGCGCCCAAATTATGGCTGGCGGATATGGTAGCGATGATGAAATCCGGCTCGGTCATTATTGATCTTGCGGCTGAAAAAGGTGGCAACTGTGATCTGACCGTGATGGACGAGAAAATCGTGTCTGACAATGGCGTCACTGTTGTTGGCTATACAGATTTCCCAAGCCGCATGGCCTCGCAAGCCTCCATGCTTTACGCCAACAACATCCGCCATATGCTGGATGATCTGACGCCGGATAAAGATGGCAAACCCAATCATAACATGGATGATGACGTGATCCGCAGCGCCACAGTCACCCATCAGGGCAAAATCACATTTCCGCCGCCGCCCTTGAAAATTCAGGCGATTGCCACGCAAAAACCAAGCGCTCCGCCAAAAACGGCTGAGGAAATCAAGGCCATCGAAATGGCCGCGATCAAAACCGCAGGCCGCAAGCAAACCCTGCTTTTGGTGGTGGGTGCCGCGATTATGTGGGTGATTGGCATCTATGCACCCCCAAGTTTCATGCAGCATTTTATCGTTTTTGTGCTGGCAGTGTTTATCGGGTTTCAGGTTATCTGGAATGTCAGCCACGCGCTGCACACGCCGCTTATGGCGATTACCAATGCGATTTCGGGCATCATTATCGTCGGGGCTTTACTGCAAGTCGCCGGCAATGGCTGGTTGGTGACAATACTGGCCGGAATTTCCGTTTTAATAGCCACCATCAACATCGTCGGGGGCTTTATGGTCACCCGGCGCATGTTGGCCATGTTCCAAAGAAGCTAGAGGATTGATGATATGAGTATCGGTTTAGTTCAGGCTTCTTACGTTGCTGCATCTGTCCTTTTCATTCTGGCACTGGGCGGCTTGTCCAACCAAGAAAGCGCCAAACGCTCGGTCTGGTATGGCATTGTTGGCATGGCAATTGCCGTTGTCGCCACCATTTTTGGCCCCGAGGTCGAAAGCTATTGGTTGTTAACCATCGCGGTGGCCATCGGCGCAGTGCTGGGGGTTATGGTTGCCCAACGGGTGCAAATGACCGAAATGCCGCAACTGGTCGCAGCGCTGCATTCCTTTGTGGGTCTGGCGGCGGTGTTCATTGCGATCAATTCCGAAATCAGCCCACCCGCCGGACTTAGCGCCGCAGAATATTCCATCCACAAGATCGAGGTTTTCCTTGGGGTGTTCATCGGCGCGATCACCTTCACCGGCTCGATTATTGCCTATGGCAAGCTGGCGGGGAAACTTGATGGCAAAGCCATGATCTTGCCCGGGCGTCACCTGATGAATATCGCAGGAATTGTTGTCTCGCTGATGCTGCTGATCATGTTCCTGAACGGGTCCGGCATCTGGACACTGATTTTAATGCTGCTAATCGCACTTGTAATTGGCGCACATCTGGTGCTGGCAATTGGCGGGGCTGATATGCCCGTGGTGGTCTCGATGCTGAACTCCTATTCCGGCTGGGCCGCCGCCGCGACTGGTTTCTTGCTGGGCAATGATCTGTTGATCGTAGTGGGCGCATTGGTTGGTTCCTCCGGTGCAATCCTGTCTTACATCATGTGCGTAGCCATGAACCGCAAATTCCTGAGCGTAATTTTAGGCGGTTTTGGCAACCCCACCGGCCCCGCAATGGAAATTGAAGGCGAGCAAGTGGCGATAGACGCCGACGGCGTAGCAACTGCATTGGACGACGCCCAAAGCGTGGTGATCGTGCCGGGTTACGGCATGGCCGTGGCGCAAGCGCAGCAATCGGTATCCGAACTAACAAAACGCCTGCGCGCCCAAGGCAAAGAAGTGCGTTTCGCCATTCACCCCGTGGCCGGACGCCTGCCGGGCCATATGAATGTGCTGCTGGCCGAAGCCAAAGTGCCCTATGATTTTGTGCTGGAAATGGACGAGATTAACGCCGATTTCCCCAATACCGATGTGGTGATCGTGGTCGGTTCCAACGACATCGTAAACCCTGCCGCGCAAGAAGACCCAAATTCCCCTATCGCCGGAATGCCAGTGCTGGAAGTCTGGAAAGCCAAACAGGTTTTTGTATCAAAACGCGGGCAGGGAACGGGGTATTCCGGCATCGAGAACCCGTTGTTTTATAAGGAAAACACGCGGATGTTTTACGGGGATGCGAAAGTGAGTGTTGATGCGTTGTTGCAGCGGATTGGGTGAGGCGGGAGTTTTAGCAGATTTTGTGCTTTTTCTAACTTGTTAAGTATTGAGGCTTTAATTTGGTGTTTTGGTAGCTGGGAAATTTTGGTTTGAGCACCGCAAGTCGTTATTGCCATTTAATAGAAAACCATTCTTCCATAGAGTCGAATTTTACTATTGGATTGGTTTCACCAAATTTTTCGCCTGAAAAAAATAGCCATCTGCTACCCAGTAAATTGACAAATTTGCTTAACGATTCATTTACTTCGTCGTCTCGATAAAAGGGGTACCACCCCGCGTACTCCATGCCATCTGGTTGTATTTTTATTGTGACGTTCGGATGGAAGTAAACTACTCCGTCTATAAGCTCGTCAGAGTAATTGTCACTCATAACTTGAGCCAAGTTCAAAATCATTGCTTTGTGCCCAAAAAATGGCACTTGATCGATTGCTATCAACAATAGAGTCATAGTGTTTGGACTCCCAAACATATTTTTGGAACTCTGAAGCTGTTTGCGGGCTTTTTGTATGCGCTTTTCGAAAGACCGACGGATTCGCTTTCGAATTAGTAATTCGACACTTATAGGTATTTTTTTACTTTTTGACAGTGTGCCCAAAAATTCCCCAACAGAGGCCCCGGCATCGTTGAAAGCTTTAGATAATTGCCAAAAAGATTCTGGGCCAGAAAAGATACCGGTCAACGTTTTCAATTCCGCGATGATATTGTATTCTTCAAAAAAATAATCCGCGTTCAGCGGCCTGTGGGATTTGTCTAGAATTATGTCTTCAATTTTTCTACCGCCAAACTGCGCCACGAAATCATCAAATGTTTCCTCTATTTGTAGATGGGCTGGTCGATCCGACAATTCGAGGTCTCTTTTGTAAATGTTCTCATATTTGGCAAGCCTCCGACTCGTTCGGCGCTTTAAAATAATATTTCTAATTTTCTGAAACATATTGATTCCTAATACTATTCTTGAACTAAATAGGTTTCATCTTACACTATCATCATAACCAGAAAAATGTTGCGCTCAGTATCGTCACTTTTGTACTGTTTGCACACCCCCACCGAACGCTGCTAAAACCCTAGCCGGCCAAACAAAGGGTTGAAAGGCCATCAAGAAACATTCGAATTAAAACAATCAATGTGAAACTTCCAGCCGCCATCTTTCTGGCGTTTCAGAATCGACAGAAATTTACCGTCCGACCGAGGTTCCCCACTTTTGGCAGTGTAATCACAAGTATAATGGCCTCTCGCATAGGCAAAATCCCCAAGCACGTTCAGCTCGTCCAGTTCAATAACGAAAGATGAAACCGTATCCGGCGCAAATCGCGGCGGCATGATTTCGCGCAGATCGTCCTTGCTGCGTGATGGCAAACCGGGTGGCATTTGGGGTTGCGCCCTCGTCCCAGATCGACAGCCACAAATCGGCGTCGCCCAGCTCCCAAGCCAAGGCGTAATCACGATAAACGTTTCTGATGGCTTGCATGAGCGGTCCTCTCGCTGTTTGGAATATTGCCCCAACAGTCAAACACAGGCCGTCAAAGCGCACAAGCGGCTGTCCGGCAAGCTTGCAACTCCCATAAAACCCTGCAATCCTGCGCAAAAAAGGATCCCCCGATGCCGGAAATTATGCATTCCGCACAAGACATGATCGCAGGCATGACGCCCAGTTTGCGCGCAGGTAGCTTTATTTTTGTCTCTGTGACCGACAAGGCAATTATTGCCGCGTTATCGCCCCATGCCATTGCAACATTTATGGAAACTGAAGGCCAGTCGATGGTTATCCCCGTTGAATTGGCCAAAAAATCTAACCTGAACATTGATCACCCGATGCGGTGCATTACCCTTAATGTGTATTCATCGCTGGAGGGCGTCGGGCTGACAGCCGCTGTTTCAACCGCGCTCAGTAAAAACGCGATTCCGTGCAATATGATTGCCGCCCATCACCATGACCATGTTTTTGTGCCAGCTGACATGAGCGCGCGGGCGATGGAAGTTTTGATGGTATTGCAAAGACAATCAACAAAATAACGCGCCCCAAACCAGCGGCTATCCAAAGTTGGGGCATAGATCAACGGCTGGTATCCCTTTCGATTTGCGATATATTCCATTTGAACAACAGGAAAGTTTTAATGGACCACCTCCAACCATTTCGCGCGCGCAATGTTTTATCTTTACCAATGCTGAAAAATCAGGGGTGGCGGTTAAAACGGTATATGATCCTCGCCAATGGTAAAAGTTTTGATAGCAGCATTGCATCCGCAGCCGGAATTGAAGCCATCAAAAGACTTCCCGATGCGGGCAGTCTAATGGATGGGTCTGGAAACCATGGTGTTAGCTTTCAAATCATCCATTTTGCAGAAATTGCCGTGGTGTCGCCTGTGTTCTATTGGCAATGGGGTAACGTCCTTGCCAGCATAGACCAAATGCGCGCAAAATGGGAAACACCAACGGTTTTCGGGGATGGCGTGAAAGAAGTTGTGGGCTGCATCTGGGAAATGAATATCATAAATTTTGAGGTCAATGCTTGGACGCATGCGTTATTAAATAATGATGGCGTCCCAACCGAAAGACTTGCGACTTACCTTGAACAGCACTTTGTTTAAGGTAAAATTTACTCCTCACCAGACGCAGCCAAAACCAGCCGTTAGCCAAGCCTTATCACGCCAAACTGAACCATCAAAGCTGAGCCAAATATGCCGGAATATCGCTGATGTCTTCCAGCACAACATCGGCGACACCCTCAAGATCAGCCCGCGCAGTCGTGCCTGTCAACACGCCGATTGTCATCATTCCCGCGTCGCGGCCCGACACCATGTCATGTAAACTATCCCCGACCATTGCCACGCTTTTGGCATCCAGCCCAAGCTTTGTGCAAAAGGCAATTTGCATGCCAGTTGCGGGTTTTCCGCCAAAGCCGCTATCATAACCAGCAATAAAATCAAACAGTTGCGCAATTCCAGCAGTTTTTAGCTGCGCGATCGCGGGGGCCTCATTGTCATTTGTGGCGACGCCCAGCACCAGACCGCCTAATCTGAATTTCTCCAGCAAATCCACAAGCGGAACTATCGGAGTTTGCGGCACTTTTTCGGTTTCCAGAATGGCAAATTCTTTCATATCCGCGCGGTTCCAGTCAGGAATATGCGGTAACATTACATCAAGAATTTCCTCCAGCGTGTCATGCACAAACACGCTTGCAGGCAAAAATCGCTGCGTTGAAAGATCAAACCCGAGCGCCTCTGCAAGGCGTGCCTGATGCGGCTTTCCATGGGTCAATTCAGCGATAAAACCCGCAAGCCACGGCCCCCAAGACGCATGAAAATCAAAAAGCGTGCCGTCTTTGTCAAAAAGCAATCCTTTAATCTTTAGGCCCATTGCGGTGCCTCGCCCGCCAGCGAAACCTGTGCCGATCGGATCGATTCCGGCGGTATTCCTGCATCTTCAGCAAAGCTTAGAATGGTCGAATCATCCAACAACAAAAAGTCGAGAACAAAGCCTAGAAATTCCGGCTCATTTGCCCGCACCCTGATGTCGTCTGCTGATGCGCCTGTGGTATTACAAAAATGCTGTAATTTGTCTGGGGTGCTGGCAAGCCAACCCAATGCTTTTATGGCGACATCTTCTGCTTGTTCTCTGTTCATTCTTTTTTGCCTTACATATGAAGGTTTCGTTAATCTTTTTCAGGCAATATATCCGCACAATTTTCAAAAAGGTGAGATATGCCCGGCCGAATACTGGTTGTTGATGATGTAGCAACGAATCGACTGATCCTCAAAGTAAAACTTTCCACCGCGTATTATGACGTGTTGGAGGCTGATTGCGGCATGTCAGCACTGGCAATGGCAGGCCGCGAATTACCGGATATTATTCTGCTAGATGTGATGATGCCCGATCTCGACGGTTTTGAGGTTTGCAAAAAATTGAAATCCAATCCGGAAACCTCGCATATTCCTGTGGTGATGGTCACCGCGATGGGCAGTTCTGAAGAACGCATTCAAGGGCTGAATGCCGGTGCAGATGATTTTCTGACCAAACCGATAAACGATTTGGCCTTGTTTGCGCGGGTGCGTAACCTGATGCGAGTCAAAATGATGTTTGATGAACTGCGAATGCGCGATTCAACTTCGCGCGAAATGGGCTTAAGTGATTTTCTTGAATCGCTGGACAGCACCGCTGATGAGACGGAAACCGTCATGCTTTCACCCCCCAATTGTGATGTTGGTCTGGGTTGGAAAAAGTCGATCCTTGAAACGCTGGATGTTCAGGTTATCGGCACCGTCAGCGAACGCGAAGCGCTTAATCTTTCCAGTCTGGAATTGCCCGATGCCTATGTTGTCAGTCAGGAGCTGATGGAAAATGGCGACGGGCTGCGATTGGTGTCCGCCCTGCGCTCCAAACCCGAAACCCGTCAGGCCGCGATCTTGTTTGTGGTGAGTGATGGAAAAGTCGAAACTGCGGCGCGCGGCCTTGATCTTGGGGCCAGTGACTACATCATGGCTCCGTTTGATCCCAATGAACTGGTGGTCAGGCTACGGTCGCAGCTTCGGCGCAAAAAATATTCTGACCGTTTGCGAACCAATATGCGTGATGGGCTGAAAATGGCAGTAATAGACCCGTTGACCGGCCTTTATAACCGCCGTTACGCCACCCAACATATGACCAAAATTGTTGAACGCGCGCTGGATTCAGATGGTGAATTTACGATTATGATGATGGATCTAGATAAATTTAAGTTGGTAAACGATAACCACGGCCATGATGCCGGCGATTTTGTCCTAAAAGAATTCACGCGCCGTCTTCAGGAGAATGTGCGTGGTGTTGATCTGGTCGCGCGAATGGGGGGCGAAGAATTTTTGGTTGTGATGCCGGATGCAGGCCGGTTTGTGGCCGAAAATGCCGCTGAACGCCTACGCGAATCCGTTGAGCGAGACCTGTTTCAACTGCCCTCGGGCAAAAAACTAAAAGTCACGGTAAGCGTGGGCGTTGCCATTGGCTCGGCCATCAATGCCCAGCCCGAAGAATTGATAAAACAAGCCGACCAAGCCTTGTATAGAGCCAAGGAAAAGGGCCGAAATCTTGTGTCATTTTTCGCGTCTGCCGCCTAGTTTTTCTGGCGACGTGGCTGGGAATCCCGCCGCAGTGATCGGATATAAACCGCGCGCTCCTCAGGGGTCAGTTCAGCGATTCGGCGAATAAGCGCGTCATGGGCCAATTCTCCCATCGATAAAAAATAACTACGCTGGCGCTCTAGCAATACCTCTACTTTTTCGATTTCAAACGGCCGTTCCTCCAGCACTTTTATCATGTCAATGCGAAGCCCGCGCAACGCCGCACGGTTGGCCCGAAATTCTTCTCGCCGACTGACAAGTTCACGCCGAATTTCCTGCCGGTGTTCTTTGGGCAATGCATAAGAAAGAAAAGCAATCGCATCCTGATTTTGCGGGGCCGCGCGTTCAGGTGGCCCCCTTAAAATCAAGCCAACAACAAAACTGGCAACCGCTAGATTAATCCCGAGCGACACAATCAAAAGAGCTTTTACCCCGACCTTGCCTTTGGTTTTATTGGGTTTATCGGTCATAATTCAACTTTCTGCCATTAAATATTCAAGGGTATCGAGCGGTGTCGGGTTGCTTATTTCGACCAAAAACACTGCTAAAATATCCTCCATCACTGGCAAAGAATACAGCCTTTCGGGGTCACCCAAGCCAGCCATCAAGCCAAACCCGGCAAATACAGCCAATGCCAATGCCCCGCTCAACCCGCCTATCGGCGCAAAAAGCCTGCGAAACCCTGTCAGGTTTTTGGCTTTTGGCGGCGTATCCTGCACAGCATACGCTGCGCCGATCTGTGCGGCATCCGCTAAAACCTGTTCCGTAAGGCCGGTGGGAACATCCACAGGCAATGTCAGCTTTGCTTCTTCGAAAAGGATCGCAAGCTCGGTTTCATTCAAATCGCTATCAGCCATCGTATTGTCCTTTCATTTTTCCTGCACAAACCCGAATTCAGCGCGTCGAGGCGCAAGAATTGATGCCAACCCCCGCCTCCCACGGCTTAACAGGCTTTCTACCGCTTCTATACTTGCTTTCATAACCTCGGCAATTTCGGGGTTTGACAGCTCTTGGAAATGACGCAGGTTAAGCGCCATTTGTTGTCGTTCGGGCAATTGCGCGATTGCCAGATGTAACGCTGTTGCACGGTCATTGGCAATTAATACCGTATCAACGCAAGGTGTTTCATCCACTTTTTCCGGCGCGTTTTCTAAGCTAACGGTACGGCGTTTTCGCAATTGATCAACACAAAGGTTAGCGCTTATCCGGTAAAGCCATGTTGATATTTTTGCATCACCGCTGCGCCATTGCGGTGCGATTTTCCACAGCTTTAGCATTGCTTCTTGTGCGACATCTTCTGCACCGGCCGGATCGTTCAACATACGTCGTGCCAACGCAAACACCATTGGCAAAAGTCGAGCGGTCAAGGCGCGGGCCGCGCTTTGGTCACCTTTTGCAAATAATACCAGCAAGGCTTCATCATTTTGTTCGGACAGGGTATCAAATGCCATTGTCATTGGTTCTTTTATCGTGCCATCGGGGTTTTCACACCCCCAAAATTTGCCTGCCCGTTGCCGGACAGGCGCTTTTTCTAGGTATTGTCACAGCCAGCCTGACGGCGTCCGGGCTTTTTGTTGCGCTGGCCCCGCTCTGCCCGGGCTTCTTTTAAAGCGGCAAATTCCGCTTCTGAAACTTCGCCATTCTCGTCGGTATCAGCCCGCAAAAACCGTTCCTCCGCATTTTCCGGCTGCATTTCTTGGAGGGAAAGCATCCCGTCACCATTTTCATCGCGCCGCTCGATCATATCTTCGATCTTATGCTCAAAGCGGGCCGCACGCCGTTCTGCCCGTTCTGGATTCGCTTCCTCAGAACCATCTTGGCGCGCTGCCATTCGCGCTTGACCGGCTGCAAAAAATTCATCTGCGCTCAGAAATCCATCAGCGTCGGTCTCGTTGAATTTTTGCATCGCTTTTTCAGCAATTTCCGCAGCGGTGACTGCGTCGTTGCCATCCATATCCAGCGATTCAAAATTGATTCCGGCCTGATCGCATTGTTGGTTTTGACCGTGGCTTTGTGCGCTGGCAATTCCGGCAACAAAAGTTGCAGCGGTCATAACAACAATAGAAGTTGTCAGTATACGATTTTTCATGGTTCTGCTCCAGTTAGGTAAAAGGGACATTTATTTCGCCCTCTGATACCTAAACGCCGCAGGGTCTGATTTCCGTCGCAAGTTTAGAAAAATTTTTATGGGTCGTGACATCCCGCCGCATGTCAGCTTGTCCTACTGTAAATTGCGGTCTCAACCCTTAAGTTGCTTCGATGACACAAGAGACCGGAAATTTGGAAATGCCTCAAGACAGGCCCATAAAGCCAGCGCTTAAACGAGGTTGGAAACGTAAATGCCCTAATTGCGGCAGCGGTCCATTAATGCGGGATTACCTGAAGGTGCGCGATGAATGTGTTGTGTGCAGCGAAGAATTGCACCACCACCGCGCTGATGATGGCCCAGCATGGGCCACCATTTTAATCAGTGGTCACTTGTTTGCACCGCTAATGTTTATTGTGTTTGAAACTTTCCACCCCGAAAGCTGGGTCATGGCGCTTGGCTTTTCGGTGGCGTTTCTCGCATTTGCGCTTTATTTGCTGCCGCGTCTAAAAGGTATGTTTGTGGCCATTCAATGGGCCAAACGCATGCACGGTTTTGGCCCAGACACGTCGCTTTCACCCAGTGAATAGCTGGACAGTCAAATGCCCTGCGGCCATACTTGGGGCATGACAGAAACCATAGATAAAAGCAAAAGAATCCGCGATGCTGCAACCATCATTTTGCTGCGGCATGACAAAAACAATCCGCAGGTTTTGATGGGCCAACGCGGGTCTGGTGCAGTGTTTATGCCCAATAAATTTGTGTTCCCCGGCGGCGCGGTTGACACAGCCGATTATTCTGCTGATCCGGTGGATATTGACCCGGTAACCACTGCATTGCTGGCCCAGCATTCAAAACCCGGCGCGGCGCAGGCGCTTTGCACTGCGGCCTTACGGGAATTATGGGAAGAAACGGGCCTGACCCTTTTGCCACAACAAGATGGGTTCAGGTTCATTTTTCGCGCGGTAACACCAATGGGTCGACCGCGCCGTTTTGATGCGCGGTTCTTTATGGCAGATGCTTCAGGCATTATCGGGGATATTGATGATTTTTCCAATGCTTCGGATGAGCTAAGCCACCTGCACTGGATTGATCTGGCTGAGGCAAAGTCGCTTGATCTGCCCTTTATAACCGAGGTGGTTTTATCAGAAGTGATCGCCATAACCAAAGACCCTGACCATCGCCGCGATGTGCCATTTTTCCGACATGATGGTGGCCAATCGCGTTTTAGCCTTTTAACCGCATAAAAACCGCTTGGCACTTGACTCTGGGTGGCATCGGTATAGAACGCCAATTCAAGAATTTTGGGCAATCTGCCCCCCGTTTCGGAGAATGACAAATGGCGAAGCCAGCAACAATTAAAATCCGCCTGAATTCAACCGCGGGCACCGGCCATTTTTACGTGGCCAAAAAGAACGCACGCACCATGACCGAGAAAATGGTCAAAAACAAATATGATCCGGTTGTGCGTAAACATGTTGAATATAAAGAAGGCAAAATCAAATAGGATTTTGCTGACTGCTGAAATTGAAAAAGGCCTGAGGTTCCCCTCAGGCCTTTTTGATTCGTGTGGATGTTAACCAGCCTAGTTGCGGTTACCCAAAAAGTGCAGCAGGAACATAAACAGGTTGATGAAATCCAAGTAAAGCCGCAAGGCGCCCTGAATGGCCATCTTGCCGGCAATTGCTTCACCGTCAGGAAGGCCGCGAACCTGCAAATACTGGTTTTTGATGTTTTGCGTGTCATAAGCAGTAAGCCCTGCAAAAATCAGAACCCCCAATGCCGATATAGCAAATTGAATGGCAGGGCTTTGCAAGAACCAATTCACGATCATTGCGATAATCAGGCCAATCACACCCATGATCAAAAAGCTGCCCCAGCCAGAAATGTCTTTTTTGGTGGTATAACCCCACAGGCTAAGGCTGGCAAAAGCGATCGAGGTCACAAAGAACGTCGTGGCGATCGAATAACCGGTATAGATCGCAAAAATCGAACTGATCGACAGGCCCATCAGGGCGGCGAACACATAAAAGAACCCTTGCGCGGCTGTTTGCGACATGCGGTTAACGGCTGCGCCAAACAAGAATATCATTGCCAGTGGCGCAAACATAATGATGTAAACCGTAGGCGACGAGAACATTGTCTGAATCATGCCAATCGACAAGAAATTTGGTTCTTGTCCGGTCATGGCCAATTTTAGATCGGTGCCAACAAAATAGGCAACCAATCCGGTTACGATCATGGCCACGGACATCAGCCCGTAAACTTTGTTCATATGAGCGCGCAGCCCGGCGTCTATTGCTGCCGAGCGACTGACAGAACCGGCGCGGCGAACTGTTTGATTATCGGCCATTTGACCCTCCAAAAATTATATCCTAAACACACCAAACGATGCGTAATTACTGGGAATATCGGTGTTTTCTCAGGGAAATTCAAGTGCCTGATACGTTTGATTACAAAAAATCCGTATCAAACCGCCATTGTCGCCTGAACTGCCCTTTGCCAAGCCAAATACCTTATTTTTTTGGTTGAATCGTCCATTTCGGGCAAAAACCGCCGCTCCAACATCCAGTTTTCAGCGAATCCTGCCTGATCAGGGTAAATTCCGGCCCGCATTCCTGCCAGCCACGCTGCGCCCAGCGCGGTGGTTTCCAGAACTTCTGGTCTGTCGACTTTGGCCCCAATAATGTCTGACAAAAACTGCATGGCCCAGTTATTGGCGCTCATGCCACCATCAACCCGCAAGACATTTTCACCGGGTCCATCCCAGTCTTGCATCATGGCATCCAGCAAATCCCGCGTCTGAAAACCCACACTTTCCAAGGCCGCCCGGGCAAATTCCGCTGGGCCTGAATTGCGGGTCAGGCCAAAGATAGCGCCACGACTTTCCGCGTTCCAGTAAGGCGCGCCAAGGCCGGTAAACGCCGGCACGATAATCACCGATTGGGTCGGGTCAGAACCTTCGGCTAGCTCTTGGGTTTCCGCAGCATTTCCAACAATTTTTAAGCCGTCGCGCAGCCATTGCACCACTGCCCCGGCAATAAAGATCGAGCCTTCCAACGCATAGGTTACTTTTCCGTCCAACTGATAGGCAATCGTCCCCAACATACGGTTTTTTGACTTTACCAACGTGTCACCGGTGTTCAAAAGTGCAAAACAGCCGGTTCCATAAGTGGATTTCATCATACCCGGCAAAAAGCACGCCTGCCCGATGGTGGCGGCTTGCTGGTCCCCCGCCACACCCAGAATGGGGATTTCAGCACCCAGAACATCAGCTGGAACCATGCCAAAATCAGCCGCACAATCCTTGACCTGGGGCAGTATTTGCATCGGAATATTCAACAGCCCGCAAATCTCACTGCTCCAGCCACCTTTGCGGATGTCATACATCAGGGTGCGGGCCGCGTTGGTAGCATCGGTAAAATGGTTTCCGGTCAGCTTCCAGATCAAAAAACTGTCAATCGTGCCAAATAACAGCTCCCCCGCTTCGGCCCGCGCCCGCGCGCCCTCAACGTTTTTCAACAGCCAGTTCAGCTTGGTGCCTGAAAAATACGAGTCTAGCAACAGGCCGGTTTTATGGGTGACCATTTCCTCATGGCCAGCTTTTCGAAGTTTAGCACATGTGTCAGCGGTGCGCCGGTCTTGCCAGACAATGGCATTATAAATCGGTTCACCCGTGGCCTTATCCCAAACAATGGTGGTTTCCCGTTGGTTGGTAATGCCCAGCGCGGCAATATCGCTGGCAGAAATACCAACTTTGGCAATCACATCGCGGCAAGTTTGCAGCACGGTTTGCCAGATTTCCGCAGGGTCATGCTCCACCCAGCCGGATTGCGGGAAAATTTGCTGGAATTCCTGCTGCGCAATGCCTGCGATCTGCGTGTTTTTATCAAAAAGAATGGCGCGGCTGGATGTCGTGCCTTGATCAATCGCAAGAATATATTGCATATTTGGGAAACTCCTCAGCTTTGGTTATTTTTGAAAACTTATGCTTGGATTGTCAAACCTTTACGAAAGCCGGATATGCGTATTTTTTTTCAAACCATCGCAGTTGGCACCCTCGGCGCAGTAGTTGCGTGGATGTTAGGGGTTCCGGCACCTTTTCTGACTGGTCCGGCCAGTTTTGTGTCCATCGCCGCGCTTTTGGGCCTTAAAACCCTGATTCCAAACCAGATTCGCGATGCGGTTTTTCTGATCATCGGCCTGACATTGGGGGCCAGCGTCACACCCGAGATTCTGGCAGATGCCGGAAAATGGCCTATCAGCCTGTTGGCAATGTGTATCAGCGTTGCGCTCATCATGGTGCTGGGCGGCTGGATGTTTAGGCGCGGCTTTGGCATGGATACCCAAACCGCATCATTGGCCGCAACCCCCGGACATCTAAGCTATGTGCTAAGTTTCAGCACTGACATAGGCGCAAATACCGCGATTGTCTCAGTGATCCAATCCATGCGAATACTGATTCTGACCTTGCTGGTTCCAGTTGCAATTACCTTTTTAACTGACGCAGATATGACAATGCGCGCGCCCATCGGCGAGACCGTATCGGTGTTAAATCTGATGATTTTGGCAATTGTGGCGTTTGTGCTTGGCTTGATATTGCTCAAATTATCGGTGCCAGCCGCCTATTTGCTTGGCGGTATGATTGTCTCATCGTTTGGCCACGGCACCGGATTAACGCCGGGAGACCTGCCATTATGGCTGTCTTCAGCAGCGTTTATCATGATGAGCACCTTGATCGGCACGCGCTTTAGCGGCGTGACCTCCAAGATGCTGCGCCAAGCAGCTTTTGCCGGAATTGCCATCACGCTGGTTGGGTTAACCCTGTCAATTATCGCTGCCAATATCGTAGCACAGCTTACCGGTCTGCCGCTGATTGGCTTGATTATTGCGCTGGCTCCGGGCGGGTTAGAAACCATGGTGGCCATGGCCGGAGTTATCGGGGCTGATCCGGCTTTTGTCGCCTTCCATCATGTTGCGCGGCTTTTTTTCCTCAGCGTCTTTGTGCCGCTGGTTCTGTCGTGGAAATCCGCCCAACGCTAAAATAGTGGTTTTCTTGGCTGACATGTCGCTATAACTTGGGGTCAGATTTTTTTTGAGGGTGACATGGCTAATTTTCTGCATAAAAACGACCTGCCCGATGATCTTGACCTTGGCAAGATTGTTGCGATTGATTGTGAAACCATGGGCCTGCACCCGCATCGAGACCGGCTTTGCCTTGTGCAATTGTCCAGCGGTGACGGCAATGCCCATATGGTGCAAATTTCCCAAACCCAGAGTGAGGCACCAAATCTGGTTGCCATGCTCACCAATCCCGAAGTATTAAAACTGTTCCATTTTGGCCGCTTTGACATTGCAGTGTTGCTGCACCGGTTTGGTGCTATGACCGCGCCGGTTTATTGCACCAAAATCGCCTCAAAACTGGTGCGCACCTATACAGACCGCCACGGGTTAAAAAACCTGCTTCAGGAAATTCTAGGCACCGATATTTCCAAACAGCAACAAAGCAGTGATTGGGGGGCCGAAACCCTAACCAAAGCCCAGCTTGCCTATGCGGCGTCCGATGTCTTGTATCTGCACAAACTGAAATCGGCGTTGGACACAATGCTGGAACGCGAAACCCGCACGCAATTGGCCCAAGCCTGCTTTGATTTCCTGCCCCATCGCGCCGCGCTTGATCTGGCTGGCTGGCCGGATGTGGATATTTTTTCGCATTAGTATGGCGATGAACCCCCATACCTATACGCGGATGATCGGGCTTTTGAAAATTGGCCTACCGCTTTTGGCGCTGGCGGTATTGGGCACTGTTTTTCTGATCACCACCGATGACGGGTTTGATCCCGGTTTTACCTTTTCACAAGCCGAGTTTGACGCGCTGGAAAGCGGCAGTTTTCTGGATAATCCACAGATCAACGGTAAAACCGAAAATGGTGATATATTCAGCCTGACAGCTGACCGCATTGTGCCGGAATCGCGGGATATGCAACGAATTATTGCCAGCGATCTAGTCAGCAATTTTGATTTTTCCACAGGCAAATCTGCGGAAATTATCGCTGACACTGCGGAAATCCTTATGCGCGAGCAATTATTGGTTTTCCCAGATGGTGCGCGAATTATCACCAGTGACGGTTACGACGGCACGCTTGCAACCCTGACCGCCAATCTGGCAACCGGCGCGATTTCCGGTGAGATGATCGAAGCGGATGGCCCGTTGGGGCATATTTCGGCGGAAATATTCCATATTTCCAGCATTGGTGATGGCAGCAACGAAAATCGGGTGCTAAGTTTTGAAAAAACCGTTAGGGTAACGCTGAATACAGCAGAATAGGGTCGGGAATTCATGAGATTAAAGTTGTTTGCGTTGGCGGCGCTGGTGTTTTCCGTGTTCTCAAATTTTGCAGCTGCACAAGGCGCGCAGGTTCCTTTTGCCGGCCTTTCCAAAGGCGAAGCCCAAACTGTTGAGGTCGCCGCAGACGGGCTGGAAATTGACCAAGCCACAAATTCAGCGGTTTTTAGCGGCAATGTTGTGATCGGCATTGGCGATTTGCGCTTGGCAGCTGACCGCGTAGAGGTGGTTTATGCCACCGGAGACGGTGCCGCTATAGGCGCAATTCGCGCCCTTCGGGCCAGCGGAAATGTGGTTTTCACAAGCGGTGGAGAAGCCGCCGAATCTGACGCCGCCACGTATGAGATCGAAACAGGTAATGTTTTGATGGAGGGTAATGTCATCCTGACCCAAGGGCCAAATGCGTTATCTGGCGAACGCTTACGCATTGATCTAAACGCCGGAACCGCTGTGATGGAAGGCCGCGTTCAAACCATTTTCCAGACAACGGGCAGCGAATAGTGACTTCCCCCGAACTAACCCTGACAACCGGCGATGGCGGCTTGGTGATTCGCAATATCTCCAAAGCCTATAGGCGCAAACCGGTATTACGCGATGTTTCCATTGACCTGCACCAAGGCGAAGTTGTGGCCCTGCTTGGCCCGAACGGCGCAGGTAAAACCACTTGCTTTTATTCGATTGCAGGCCTTGTAAACCCCGATTCCGGCAGCGTGTCGGTTGACGGGGTTGAGGTCACATATATGCCGATGTATCGCCGAGCCAAGCTTGGCATCGGGTATTTACCGCAAGAAGCCTCCATTTTTCGCGGGCTTTCGGTTGAAGACAATATTCGCGCTATTCTTGAGTTATCAATAAAAGATAAAGGTAAGCGTCAACAAAAGCTTGATGAATTACTGGCGGAGTTTTCAATAACCCACCTGCGCCGCGCATCAGCCCTGTCGCTATCGGGGGGAGAACGCCGCCGGGTTGAAATCGCCCGTTGTCTAGCCAGCCAGCCCAAATATGTGTTGCTCGACGAACCTTTTGCCGGGGTTGATCCAATCGCTGTTAATGAAATCCGCGAGCTTGTCAGCCATCTAAAAGATCGCGGTATTGGGGTTTTGATAACCGATCATAATGTAAGAGAAACCCTAGAGATCGTTGATCGGGCTTATATTTTGCACGACGGTGTTGTATTAATGAGCGGAACTCCCGCAGAAGTAGTGCAAGATGACAATGTTCGACGGGTCTATCTGGGCGAACAGTTTAGAATTTAGCGCAAAGATTTGCGTTATTAAAGGCGCAACATGGCATTAAAGCAAAGCATCGTTCTGAAACAGGACCAACGCCTGTCAATGACGCCGCAACTGCGTCAAGCAATTGAAATATTGCAGCTAAACCAGCTTGATCTGAACAAATTTCTTGAAGAACAGGTGGAAAAAAACCCGTTGCTGGAAATGGCCGCGCCTTTAGGTGAAAATATGCCAAGCAGTGGTTCTGCGCCAGCATTGGATTTTGATCCGGTAGATCTGATTTCGGCCAGTCAAAGCCTGATTGATGTGCTGTCGGGCCAGATTTCTTTGATGGCCGCACCGGATTCCAGTAAAAATCTGGCAATGAACCTGATCGGAGAGCTGGACGAAAACGGCTATCTTTCCGCACCGGTATTTGAGCTGGCAGACCGCCTGAATGCCAAAACCAGCGTAATCGAGTCGGCCCTGCAACTGGTGCAGGCCTGCGAACCTGCCGGCATTGGCGCGCGCAATCTGAAAGAATGTTTGCGACTGCAATTGGTGGATCGCAACCGGTTTGATCCGGTGATGGAAATGGTGCTGGAAAACCTGCCGCTGGTGGCCAAAAACGATGCCACCGCCATTGGTGCCATCATTGACGAAGGCGGGGCTGAAACCGCCGAAATTCTGGCGGAAATCAGGCGGTTAAACCCACGGCCTGCCTCCGAATTTTTGCAATCTCCAGTGTTGGAATCACGCCCCGATGTTCAGGTAAAACGCAGCGCCATGGGGGTTTGGCGGGTTGAACTGGTATCTTCGGCCTTGCCACGGGTGTTGGTAAATCATGAATATGCCGCTGAGATTGCAGCCAAAGACGACAAAGCGCTGGTTTTTGCCCATGATTGCGAACACTCCGCCAACTGGTTGATCAAAGCGCTGGATCAACGCGCCCAAACCATTTTGAAAGCCGCCACTGCAATTGTTCAGCACCAGTTTGCATTTTTTGAACACGGCCAATCTGCCATGTTACCGCTGACTTTGGGGCAAATCGCTGATTCGCTGGATGTGCACGAATCAACCATCAGCAGGGTTACAAATGGCAAATATCTGATATGTGATCGCGGTGTCTTCGAATTAAAATACTTTTTTGTGTCAAAAATACTTTCAATCGACGGAAACCACGAATTTTCGTCCATGGAAATTCGTTTGCGTATTAAAGACCTAATTGATGAAGAAAACCACAAAAAACCGCTCTCTGATGGCAGAATTGTAAATATATTGCGAGATAGCGGTGTAGATATTGCGCGCAGGACAATTGCCAAATATCGTAAGGATATGAGCATCCCTTCATCCGCCGGTCGGCGAAAAATCAATTCCCAAAATTAGGTTTCGCACCTGGTTGACATGAAGGCTGTCTGCTCCTAGGTTCCGCGCTCCGCGGGGCTGTTCATTGAAACCCAGTGCCGGAACATTTTGCCGGCCATATGCGGGGAGAAGAGCATGCGTATACAAGTTAGTGGAAAAAATCTGGATGTAGGGATGGCGTTGACCACCCATGTCGAAGATCGTCTAACCGAGGTTGTCACAAAATATACCGAACGCCCGGTTGAGGGTAACGTGACCTTTTCCAAAGAAGGTCACGAATTCGTTTGCGATATTTCTGTGCATCTTTCCACTGGTTTGAACACGCAAGCCAAAGGCCGAGCATCTGATGTTTATGATTGTTTCGAAGCTGCGTTATCGCGCAAGGAGAAACAGTTGCGCCGCTATAAACGCCGCCTAAAAGACCACCATAAAGACCGGCAAGACCCGATTGAATCCATCGGCGAGCCTTCTTATGTATTGTCCAGCGCACCAGAAACAGCCGAAGAACCCGAATCCTTGCAGCCAATTATCGTGGCTGAAATGGAAACAAAGGTGCAAACGCTGTCGGTTGGCGAGGCTGTGATGCAAATGGAGCTGTCCGGTGCGAATATGCTGGTGTTTCGCAATGTTCAGCATGGCGGTGTTAATGTTGTGCATATCCGCGATGACGGCAATGTGGGTTGGATAGACCCGCGTAACGCCAAATAACCTAACCTGTTGAGGCCGTTAAGATGGAACTGATCGATATTCTATTGCCTGATGCTGTTTTGGCTGGTGCCAAAGCAACCAGCAAAAAGCGGGCATTGCAAGATGCATCGCTATTGGCGGAAAAAGTGTATCACTTGCCTTCCAAAGAAATCTTAGCGGCTTTGCAGGAGCGCGAAAGCCTCGGCCCCACCGGAATGGGCCAAGGTGTCGCCATCCCCCATGCTCGGCTGCCTGAAATTGATCGGGTCTGGGGATTGTTTTTGCGGCTGGATACACCGGTTGATTTTGATGCAGTTGACCGACAGCCGGTTGATTTGGTTTTTGTGTTATTCGCCCCCAAAGGCGCGGTCGCCGACCACCTGAAAGCATTGGCGCTGGTATCCCGCACCCTGCGGGACGAAGCGATTTGTGCAAAAATCCGTTCCACTGTTGACCCGTCAGCGATTTATTCCATTCTGACCAATGGCCAAAAAACCAAAGCGGCCTAACGCCAGTTTTCAAATCCGAATTTTTCGTAATCTGTCCCATAAGCAGCCCGGGCCAGCTTTTCGATTTCCGTGTCATAAATTTTGCGCAGATCAAACGGCCAGTCGGGTTTTGCTGCTTCGATCCGCCCGACCTCTGCGGTTAAATTCAAACGGTTGGCAAAATACTGGCTGGCAAAATTGAGATCTTGTTCCTTGATGCTCATACATTGGCCAAACTCAGCATAATACCCATCAAAAAGATCACTTTGCGCCCGCCAGCGACCATCGGTTCGCAGCGATGTTTTTTGGCTCAGGTTATGATGTATAAATGCTAAAAACTGTTTGAAAGCAGCGCGATGGGCCATCAAATCATACCCGATTTCCGCAAAGTCAGTATTTTTTGCAGGCAGAAAAATGCCAAATTTTTGTTCAAGAACTTCGCGAATTGCGGTAAACCCGCCCGGGTTTGTCTGGAATATTTTTCGCATAAAAACGTCATAAGCACGCGCAACCGGATGACGCAGCACTGTAAAAATTATCGGCTCAGGGTGATCGGATTGCCAGTCTTTGAACGCCGCGCTACCAAAATTATTATCGGGTGCTGAGCCGTCAATTTTTGTCAGCCATTTGCGAACACTGCCATCAGGAGCAGAGGGGATCGGTGCAAAAATAATGTTTTTAATGCTGCAAAAATACGCCCGCGAAAGATCCGTGCCTTTTTCAGGTATAAAAACTGGTTCCGCCAATGCGCTGACTTTGGGCGCAGGCAATTCCAGCTTTTGGAAAATTTCGCTATAATTGACAATTTTGTCTGCTAACGGTCCTGGATTTTGCCGCTTTATGGTCTGTTTTAAAGTTTTTAGCGGCTTTGTGGCACCAATAAATTTAGCAATCTCGTTAATTTTGCCAATCTTACCAAGTTGGTCATATTGAATATCAAAAAACGACTGGCCAGATTTTTTCAACCGCGTCGCGATCATTTTTGAATAAGCTGATCGGGTTTTTTGATATTCTTCAAATTCACGCATATCAAAAAATATCTGTGCAGTTTTGCGATGGCTTTCGTCTTCGATCAGCCATTGGTCGGTTTTACGGGCTATTTTTAGCGATACAAAGGAATCAACCGGTTTACGCGTCAAAATAATTTTGGCGCAGCTCGGGTCATTTAAAAACAGATCAATGGCGTTGCTGTTATGATCCCTGAAAATTCGAAACCCGGGAATATTTTTGGCATCACTGGCTAGAATAGCATCCATCAGGGCTTTCGGGTCTTTATCCCGCTCCGGCTTTTTGACAGCCAGATAGGAATTTTTGCCAGACCAGCCAACAAATGCAGGGTTATACAGCTCGCCGTGGCATTTAAGCCCGTCAAACTGGTTGATGTAACGCTCCAGCAAGTTGGAGCCGCTGCGCATAGCGCCAAAAATTGCGAAGCTGCGGAATGGTTTGGTGGGCATTTTACTCAGCTATCAAAACCGGCGTGGTTTTGGCGTCGTGCCATTCGGGACGCGCATGCTCCGCCAGTTCAAAATCAATGTTCATACCGTTATTCTTAAGCAAGTTTGTAAACTTTTCCAATCCCTGCCAGTCAACTGTTTTTGGTAATATTCTGGGCTTTGTTTCAGTTTTTGGTGCCAGTTCCTCAATCAAAGCATACAGAATTGATGCTGGCTTGGCCAAAACATCCGCTAACGCGTAAATTTTGAAATTTGCGTGCCCAGCGCTCAACGCATCTATTCTTTGCCGGTCCATTTCCATCAATGCAGTAACCCGCCGTTTAAGAACTGCCAGATTAGTAATGTTTTCACGCATCAATTCAGGCACCCAAGCATATCGAATGTAATGGATTCTGGCATTGGGGTCATTGGCCAAAAACCGAAAAAACTTTTCTTTCTTGACGGACCAAAACTGAAAAGTGATCGGCTCTTTCCGGTGGTTCCACACGAAACTAACCAAAAAATCCAACGGGGCATAATCCCGAATTTTGCTGTGCCCGGTTAGGTTTCCTTTTGAAAGACTGGTATTTTGCGCCATTTCCGCTTGGCCAATGGCAAATAAATCACCATGGACCGGCTGGTCAATCTGTTCGGACAGCCAGCGGTCAATTCCCAAAAAAGTTTTGTCAAACCCCAGCAACACCGAATAAGGAGCCGCGGTTTCAGAACGGTTATTAAGGTGTTTAAGAACCCTGCTTTGCATCGAAAGCCCGGTCCGCCCGCGATTTCGACGCCCTTCGAGCCGTTCGGTTTGCGCAGCAAACGCCAACCGCATTTCGCGATCGCGCTGATCAGCGGTATAATCCTTAGCCAGCAACGTTTCATAAAGCGAATTCGCCTCACGCCAGATTTTGCGAACAAAAAACCCTTCGAGATGCTCCAAATACTCCAGATGATCGTCATAAAACATCATCGGATTGCCTTGTTGATCAAACCGCGAAAATGTCAGCGAACGGGATTCAATGCGTTTGGCGTGTTTGCGCACCAAACTCTGGAAATAGGATTCATCGGGAATCCAGCATTTGGCAAAAAATCGATCATATTCGCGACGGCACGGGTCATTCAAAATGGCGGTCAAAGTTCCACGGCAAAGCGCCCACCATTGTGAACCCACATGTGGCTCTAGCCCTTTTGGCATATCACGGCAGATTTTTAACTTGCGCTGAATGTTGACACATCCATCAAACAAAATTCGTTGTTTGCGCCAAGAAAACGGAAAATACAGTGAGAACCGCTCAGCCTCTAGCCCGCCTTTGATCCAGTTTTTCTGTCCTGCGACTACCGATTCAATAAAATCAGTGCCCTGATTATTGGCTAAAAACTGTTGTAGTTCCGCGATCGGGCGAGTTGGCAGGCAAGAACCGCTGAGCTGCACAACATGAGTTACTTCGGGAAATTTCATCAGAATCGCCTCAGAGGCCAATAATTGTGCCCGAACCAACGAAAACGTGCCCCATTCACATCGGATACGTTTGGTAAGGGTCAATTTCGGATGATTAGCAAATAGTTTGACATAATCCTCCGTTTCACTTGATGGGGTTTTTGCGTCAATATGCACAGCAATTCTGCACCCTTCGCGCAATAACGCATGGGTAAGCTGTGCGGCGCGATCAAAATTTTGATGCAGTAAAAGGCCAATACCAATGCTCATGCCCAACCCCCCGAGGACATTAGCCCCAGATCTTCTAACTGTTGCCAGTTTTGAAACCGAGTTGAATTTGCTGTCCAGAAATTAAGGTTCCGACTAGTCTGAGACCCGTAAGCTTTATATTCTTGGCCTTCTTCGTAATGCTCTTGGCGGTGCAATTCTTCGGAAATTTTGCTGTCAGCATCAGGAAGAAATTTGCTGTGCAGCAAACAGCCACTGATTTTTTCGCCGCCCCGATCATCAAAAGTAAGGTTCAGGCTGCGCGGTAATAAAGAATGGGTTGAAGATGTATACACATAACTGGATTTCCACTTTACCAGCGGAATTTTGTTTAACGCAGGTGCTTTGCGCGGTTGATTAGCAAAAAATTTCCTTTGTCTGGGGCCGCCCTGTATCCACAGATTTCCGTATCTGCCGCCATTTTGCTGGGTATAATTACCGGAATCAAAATAATTCAGCACCTCAAACGGGTTCTGGCCAGCATCATATTCTATGTCTTCAAGGTTTTCCTTGGCATACATATCCAGCAACATCGCTGGAAATGATCGCAAAGATCGTGTATCCAGCCAATCTGTCAGCGCGCGGATCGGGCGTTTCGAAACATGCGGATAGACAAAAAATTCGTCACAATCCACGTTCAAACACCAATGCTTTGAGCCATATTTATACAAAAGCTGGTTCATCCACAAAACACCGTATTTTGCAGATTTATAGCTGGCTTTGGTGTGCCAGACCGAAACATCAGGTTGCGCCAGCAAATATTCTGCCGAACCGTCATTGGAATCGTTATCAACGATAAAAAACTGGGTTATGCCAAGATTGCGGTAATATTCCAGAAAATACGGCAGCCGGTGATGCTCATTGCGCAGGGTTGTAAAAACAAAAATACCACTGGGTTCAAACGCTGCATCGCCAAGCTTTACAAAACTAAGGTCTTTGCGTTTACGCCAGGTGCGCAATTGCCATTTTTTGCGCAATAAACGCAGCTTATAAGATCGAGATAGCTTCATTACAAGTTACCAAAGTTAAACGGGTTAATTCGTGCTTTTATCTTAAAGAATTGTGTCAATTTTAAGAAAATGCTGCGCCCAGCTTGGAAAATCAAGATGATTCGGCTCAACTTCGTTATTTTTACTTGCGCTAAACCTAAGAATTGCATTTTCCCACCCTTTTTCATCTAACGGGTCCAAGTATATTGGCAAATCTCCTGCTATTTCCTGAAAACAGGGCAGGTTAGAACAAATTGCAGGTATTTTTTTCTGAAGCGCCTCAACCAGAGGATAGCCAAACCCTTCAGCAAATGACGGGAAAAGCAATGCGCGGGCGCCGCTTAACAATTCCGAAAGGCCCGTATCGTCCATATTGCTGTGTTCGAAAACGGAAATTCCCATCATTGGTGCTTGATCTAGGGTATCGAAAACATTTTGGTTCAGCCAGCCTCGCTTGCCAACAATATGCAATTGCGGATGGTTCTCCGCCGGTTGGCCTTTGCCAAAATTTTCCCAGATTTTCAGCAAAAGCGCATGGTTTTTGCGCGGCTCTATGGTGCCAAGCGTTACAAAATAAGGCTGCGGGTCAAGCTTTCTTTCGAATCCGGATGGCAAATCCGTCACCCCTAGCAGGCTGGTCATCGACGCGACATCTATGCCCCATTTTTGCAGCCAATGCTGGCTCCGCTCAGCGGTTTGGCTCGAATTGTAAATAAAATAATCGCAGTTTTGCGCGGCAAAACGCAGTTCTTGTTCAAAACGCGCCAAAGTGTCCGGCCGCGAAAATTGCGGAAAATCCAGTGGAATCACGTCATGGATCATGGCAATACAGCGCGCTGCGCCGCCATTTCGAATGGTTTGCCAAATACCCTCTTTGCGGTTGGAATGGCCAATATTAACATAAGAAAACCCAGCGGGCACATGGCGTTGCAGCATTTTTGCAAGGTTGTTCTTACCACTATTTGCGATCGACAACCGACGGATTTCAGATTCAGCGCGCAGGGTTGCATCGGGCTTTTTGGCTCTGAACAATCTAGCGATCAGGTCTTTATTTCCCCACGGATTTTGGACCAAAATCATCTGATAAATCAGCCTCATTGCGGGCTTATCCAGCACTGCAAACCCACCCGCGATCCGCGACAAAAACCAGGCTTTCCGGTCCGATTCTAAAAAATGCGCGATATAAGCCTGTTCAACCCGATCAATACCGGTTGGATTAGGGAAAGGCGCACGCGATATACTGCGGCTGATATCTAGTAAAACTGGGTTCATGGTGCCTCAGCAAATTTCCAGCAGTTTGCCGTTATTCTGCGGCGTGATACAACCCTGTTACCCGATCAAGAAAGGCGCGGAAATCATCGCGCAGGTCTTCGCGTTCCAGCGCAAAAGCGACGGTTGCTTGCAAAAATCCGGCTTTTGAGCCGCAATCATAGCGATCCCCTTCAAATTTATAGCCATGCACGCCGCAGCCATTATCAATTTGTTCTGCGATAGCATCAGTCAGTTGAATTTCCCCGCCAGCGCCCTGATGGAATTTGCTAAGCGAATCCATGATTTCAGGCCGTAAGATATACCGGCCAATCACCGCCAGATCAGACGGCGCATCGGCAACTTTCGGTTTTTCAACCATACCTTTAATCGACACCAGCCGACCGTTCTCTGCGCCAACATCAACAATGCCATAATTTTCAGTTTTGGACATCGGCACTTGCATTGTGGCCACCATATTGCCGCCGGTTTCGCAATAAGCATCAACCATCTGCGCCAAACAGCCGCGCGGGCCGGTAATCACATCATCGGGCAGCAAAACCGCAAAAGGTTCATCGCCAATAAGGCGTCGCGCGCACCAAACCGCATGGCCCAGACCGCGTGCCTCACGCTGACGAATATAGGCGATGGCACCGCTTTCCATATCGGTGCGGCGCAGCTCTTTTAACAGGTCAGTTTTTCCGGCTGATTGCAGCTTTTCTTCCAGCTCAGGTGAGCGGTCAAAATAATCTTCCAGCGCGCTTTTGCCGCGCGCGGTTACAAATATAAAATCGGTTATGCCAGCTTCTCGGGCTTCGTCAATGGCATATTGAATAAGCGGTCGATCAACCAAAGTCATAATTTCTTTGGGAATCGATTTTGTCGCGGGTAAAAACCGCGTTCCAAGCCCAGCAACCGGAAAAATTGCTTTGGTAATTTTAGTAGTCATATTTTTTTGTTTCCCTTGGACTGCCAAAGCAAAGAATCATTCACGACAGTATACCCATTTAAGGAAGACATCCCAAATGTTTGAGGCAAAAGTGAGGCGTCAAATCCACCCGGCTCCAGAAAACCCACAAAATCTATCGGCCTTGTTTTTGATAATCTTTGGCATTCATCAAAGATCTTAGCCTTAAACGGCCGCCATTTCCACAGTGGTTCTGTGCGTTCAATCTTACCAAATTGCCCGCCACGGTGCTGCCAAAACCCGTGATCCGAAAACCCGACCTGCATATACATAGGTGAAAACCCAAGGCAAATTGTTGTAACACGATGGCCTTGTTCCACTAATGCCCGCGCTTTTTCATCCAATGATATTACATTTTTTGCCCTGCCAGCCAAAACAATATGCAATGCCTTTGACAGGGTATATTCGGGGGTTTTAACAGCATCGGGCGGGGTTTGGATGACCGGATCAGCCAAAGCCAATAGCTTCCCTTTACAAAATCCGATGCTCAGGGTTTTCTTAAGGTCCGTCAATTGTGCCGATGACAGGTTTCCTAACAAAAAATGCTGCTCTAAACGCTTGGTCTGCCCATCGCTGAAATGTTGCAAAGCCTCGTCAATATCCGCAGGTTTGCCAAATTTTCGGCAATAATAGGCTTTGCTTTTTGCCAGTGGCTCAAGGGTTTTGGCTGCACGGTTTTTACGGCGAAGCGCATTTGGCGCAAAACTGTGATGCACCTGACAATCTGGCAAAACCACTAACCGCCAGCCCGCTTGGGACAAGCGCAAAGAAATGTCGGAATCGTCAAGGTAATAAGCAAAATTTTCGTCAAAGCCGCCAATGTGCGACAACGCCGACTTGCGAAAAGCACAATTAGTGCCGATCATTACCGGACAGGTATGGGGGTTTGGCTCAAACACAGCTTCATGTGTCAATTCAACTCGGTTTTCCTGTGCCAGTCTGTCAGTGATAACCGCGCCCCATTGCCGGCTAATACCGTTTCGACCACGGGTAAATCCGCCGACACCACCGGTTTTTGGGTCAGAAAACGGTTTGGTGATCTGGCGCAACCAGCCCGGGTCCGGCAGGGCATCATCATCACAAAAAGCAACAAAATCACCTAATGCATTATCAATACCAATATTGCGTGCCTGCGCGATATTGGCCGGTTCAAACGGAATTATCTTTAATCGTTTGAACTGCTTAAGCCCCTTCAAAACATCGGCTGTGTTGGTCACCACCACCACCTCAAAACCGGCAATATCCTGTTGGTGCAAACAGCTGAGCATTTTGCGCAAATGCGCAGGTCGGTTATGGCTGACAATAACAACAGATAAATTGCAGGACGAGGTCAACTTTCAGCCTTTTATCAACGCAACACCGGGCGCAAATGCAATAAAAAACGGGTTTTCATAGATCGGTTTGCCATAGGTCAGCGGTTGGTGATTATCAAACCGCACCACCTGCCCACCTGCGCCTTGCAAAACCGCATGGCCCGCGGCAGTGTCCCATTCCATGGTGCGGCCCAAACGCGGATAAATATCCGCCTCACCAGTGGCAACCAGACAGAATTTAAGCGATGATCCGGCTGAGCGGAAATCACCGACATTATATTTGGCGATATAATCATCGGTGGCCTGATCCCGATGGGATTTTGACGCCACGACCGTTAAGGCATTTTGGTCAGGTGTTGCCACCTTTAGCGGCTGAATAGTGCCGTCTTGCATTTCCTCAACGCTTTGACCGTTTTTATCCGTATAAAACAACCGTTTCTTAGCGGGTGCAAAAACCACCCCCAAAACCGGCACACCATTTTCAACCAGTGCAATATTAACCGTGAAATCCCCGCGTCGATGCACAAATTCTTTGGTGCCATCCAGCGGATCAACAATAAAAAACCGATCTTCGCTGATAGAATGGCTGTCGGATTGCTCCTCAGTTACAATGGCAATATTGGGGAATGCCTTTGACAGGCCTGCAAAAATAATCCGGTCTGCGGCTTCATCCGCTTCGGTCACTGGTGAATTATCTGACTTGAGTTTAACCTCAAAATCGTCCTGACCATAAATTTCCATAATCCGCGCGCCCGCTTTTAGCGATAGATCGCGCAGTACTTTTACCATATCTTCATTCTGCAACGGGTAAGCCTTTCAGTAATTTGATTTTGACACTATGGACTTAGTCGATGTTTGTCGGCAAGTTGTTAGTGATCGCAAAATGCACCGAAACATTGGCTGAAAGTGAAAAATGGCAATATCGGAACAAAACACGTCTCTTTTAGTTGCCGCTGTGAGGTTTTTGGAGCTGGTATACCATTCGATTGTCCGGGATGTCAGAACAAAAAGTGGCAGCGCCGCTTTTGGCATTTTTCAGGCTTTGACTCAAATTGGCACTTTTTTTGTAATATTTTACCTGATGTATGCGATACTTGGCAGGTCTGTTGCAATCCGAGGCGATTTTTTCTTGTTTTTGCTATCAGGAATTTTTTTACTCGTTATTCATATGTCTGCTATGTCATCCGTTTTGTCGGCATCGAATGCAATTTCTCCGATCATGCATCATTCACCTATGTCAGTCATTCTGGCAATTCTTTCCAATGCATTGGCAATGCTTTACCTTCAATTGGTCGCGATTATTTTAATTATTAGCGTTGTTTATGTATT
>QIGK01000041.1 GCA_003228875.1 Rhodobacterales bacterium | reverse complement strand
TCTTCACTCCTTGAAGCTTACGATGAGACAGAAACCCTCCCTTATTCAATACCGCAAATCTGTTCCATAGGTGCTGACGTCAGACAATATGTTCCAAATACTCTGACGACGAACAATCTGTAGTTTAATTTTATTGACTAAACACCTAAATAAAGTGCTCTACGTTTTTTAGCAAGTTTTGACCGGTAGTTTTCTAAAATTTTAGATAAAGGCGAAATCAGCGGCATCAATAAGCACTACATCTATGCCTTCTAGAATGATCTTGCCGTTGCCGCCGATTTGGGTGATGGTCAGATCCTCAAACCCTGTCAGGCCGGAAAACTGGATCATATCAATGCCATCTTCAAAATCGGTGATGGTATCGCGGCCTCTTTCTGCGGCGTTAAAGACTAAAACATCATTGCCTGCGCCGCCAGTCATCAGATCACTGCCACGGCCACCATTAATAATGTCATTACCTGTGCCAGCATCGATAACGTCTTTGCCGCCATTGCCAAACAACATATCATCGCCGCGCCCACCAATCAGGGTATCGGCGCCAGAGCCGCCTTTCAGCGTGTCATTGCCCCAACCGGAAACCAAGGTATCATTGCCCGAGCCCCCGTGCAAAAGGCTGCCGTCCGAGCCGTTACCAACCTCGATAATATCATCGCCCGAGCCGCCACGAATTTTATTGGCCCCGTCCGGGTCAAAAATAACATCGTCGCCGGTGCCGCCTTTGATACGGTCAATGCCCAATGTGCCGGTGATTGTGTCATTGCCACCGCCGCCATCAATGCGGGCAACGCCGCGAAAAGGCAGCATTTCGGTATGGGGTGTAAATACGTCATCGCCTTCGCCGCCAATAAAATTAAACCCGTTATTCTGAAGCAGGTCTTCCAAGGCGGCGCCAAGGTCCAGATGCCATGCGGCAATGTCATTAACCCCATAAGACTGAAGCGTTGCTGAAACTTCCAGCGCGTCCGGTAGCTCCAGCGTGCCGATGATGGTCATCTGACCATCGATTTCGCGGTAATAATTGATACTCGTTACGGTTACTATCTCGGTTTGGCCCAGTTGCGCATTGGCAATATCCAAGGATGCAGCGGAGACAAAAATATCTTGGGAGGCATAGCGCAGGCTTTCGGCAGAGGCCCAGTCAAAACCATCAAAGCTGAGCACTGTGCCCGAAGTGTTCACGGCTGTGCGCAGAAAAACATTGGGTGCCAAGGCCCCGCCGACTGGGGAATTTGTGAAAAAGCCGTTGTCATTTGCTGTGATGGTAATACGTGGCATTGTGAACCCTCCGATTGATGTATCTCAATTTGCGCAAAATTTCCGTAAAAACCTAGACATATGTTAGGCATTGGTTAATGGCTAAGTAGCGGAAAATTATATGAAAATTGTTGAAAAATTGGCATAAAATTGACAATCAAATTTAAGGTAAATCAGCGCAATCCGTCAAATTCGCTTTATGGCACTGGAAAGCTGCACGCTTAGCGATTACATAGCGGGGAAACACGTTGATTTGAAGAGGGCAGTATGGCCAAGATCACTTATATAGAACATAATGGCACCGAACATGTGGTAGAGGTCGATAATGGCCTGACCGTCATGGAAGGCGCGCGCGACAATAGCATTGCCGGCATAGAGGCAGATTGTGGCGGCGCATGTGCCTGTTCAACTTGCCACGTTTATGTGGATGACGCTTGGGTGGAAAAACTGCCCGCAAAAGACGAGATGGAAGAAGACATGCTTGATTTTGCTTTTGAACCCAATACGGTGACATCGCGATTGACTTGCCAGCTTAAGGTATCCGATTTGCTGGATGGGTTAATCGTGCGGATGCCTGAAAAGCAAATCTGATGCGGTTTTGGCTGCTGATCGGGCTGTTGCTGCCAAACATTACCTTGGCGCAAACGCTGGGACCAAGCAGTCCACCGATGATCATTGCAGCCGAATATACTGACCCAACCACGCGGTATCAGCATGGTGTGTTTGGCAATGAGACCGAATATGGCGCACTGGTATTGACCATTGATGATTGTTTTGGCTGCGAAACTTCTGAAGAACGCTGGGTTAAAATCACCTTGCCTGAACGCAGCGTGTTTGAAGACCTTGCGCCGCGACTGGCTGATCTGGATGACGACGGGCGGCCAGAAGTTATCGTGGTGGAGACAGATAACCAAACCGGTGCGCGGCTGGCGGTTTACGGAATCGACGGTTTGATCACCGCAACCCCAAATATCGGCACCGCGTTTCGCTGGCTTGCGCCTGCCGGAATGGCTGATCTGGACGGAGATGGACAGTTGGACATCGCTTATGTTGAAACGCCGCATTTGGGTAAAACCCTGAAAATCTGGACCATGCAGCGCGGCAAGCTGGTGCAGATCGGGCAACAGTCAAACTTGACCAACCACCGTTTTGGCGAAGATTTTATCTCAGGCGGTATCCGTGATTGCGGCCTTGGGGCGGAGGTGATTACTGCGGATTCTATCTGGCTTAATATTGTTGCTTCACGCATTGTCAGCGGCCTGGTGGTCAGCTCTGTGATTGCGCCATTTGATGGACGGTCTAGCATGGAGCGGGTGTTGGACTGTAACTAAAGCGCACGCCAGCCGATGTCTTTGCGATAAAATCCCTCAGGCCAATCAATTTCTTTAATCAGGGCATAGGCGCGGGTATGGGCCTCTAGCAGGGTTTCGCCACGTGCGGTGATGTTTAACACCCGCCCGCCATTGCTGGTGGTTTGGCCATCTACGAGTTTTGTGCCAGCATGGAATATCTGTGCTTTGGGGTCGTTATCCGCCACTTGCAACCCCGCAATGATGCTGCCTTTTTCATAAGCTTCAGGATAGCCCTTGGCAGCCATAACAATGCTGATCGCGTGGTCATCAGCCCAGTTGATCCTCGCTTTGTCCAATGTACCACTGGCGCAGGCCAACAGGGCATCCAGCATTTGCGCGCCAAGGCGGATGCATAACACCTGACATTCAGGGTCTCCGAAACGCACGTTGTATTCCACCAGTCGGGGCTGGCCGTTTTCAATCATAAAGCCCGCATAAAGCACGCCTTGAAACGGGGTGCCGCGTCGCGCCATTTCTTTAATGGTTGGCTTGATGATGTGTTCCATCGCCTTTTGCATCACGGCATCATCCATGATTGGCGCAGGCGAATAGGCCCCCATGCCGCCGGTATTGGGGCCTTTGTCACCGTCAAAGGCACGTTTGTGGTCTTGCGCTGTGCCAATGGGCAGGATGTTTTTGCCATCGGACAGAATAAACAGGCTGGCTTCCTCGCCTTGCATGAATTCTTCAATAACAACTTCGGCACCGGCATCGCCAAATTGACCGTCGAACATACTGTCAACGGCGGCTATGGCCTCGGCTGTCGTTTGGGCGATAATCACGCCTTTGCCTGCTGCCAACCCGTCAGCCTTGATGACAATTGGCGTGCTTTGCTGGTGCACATATTCCTTGGCTGAACCTGCATCCTTAAAATGGCCATAGGCGGCCGTGGGGGCGTTGCAGGCGTCACATATTTCTTTGGTGAAGTGCTTTGAGGACTCCAATTGCGCGGCGTCAGCGTTAGGCCCGAAACACAAGATGCGCGCGCCGCGCAGGGCATTGGCAACGCCAGCTGCAAGCGGGGCTTCGGGGCCGATCACCACAAAATCAATTTTATGGTGTTGCGCAAATGCTACCACCGCCGCGCCGTCCATAATATCCAGCGGCAGGCAGGTGGCGATCTCAGCCATACCCGCATTGCCCGGCGCACAAATCAGCGTATCGCATTTGGGGTTTTGGTTGATTGCCCATGCCAGTGCGTGTTCGCGCCCGCCAGAGCCAAGAATTAGGATGTTCATTGCGCGTTACCTATTGGGTTTTGATAAGGGCCGTTCTAATGTTGGCGCAAAGATGATGCAAGGTGGCAGATATGTCCGAATTATTTGATGACGGAGAGGCTGGCAACAGCCCCGAATTCACGGTTTCCGAGCTGTCCGGCGCAATAAAGCGTGTGGTCGAGGGCGAATTTTCCCATGTCCGCGTGCGCGGCGAGGTCGGGCGGGTTTCACGCCCGGCATCGGGGCATTTATATCTGGATTTGAAAGATGATCGCGCCGTGCTGGCCAGTGTGGTCTGGAAAGGCGTTGCCAGCCGCCTAGCTCATCAACCTGAGGCAGGTATGGAAGTGATTGCCACCGGGCGCTTGACCACTTTTCCGGGGCAAAGCCGGTATCAACTGGTGATCGAGAGCATCGAACCGGCTGGCGTTGGTGCCTTGATGGCAATGCTGGAAAAGCGCAAAGCGGCGCTGGCAGCCGAAGGATTGTTTGCGGCTGAACGCAAACAGCCTTTGCCGTTTCTGCCCGAGGTGATCGGAGTGATAACCTCGCCCTCTGGCGCGGTGATCAAAGACATTCTGCATCGTTTACGCGACCGGTTTCCGCGCAAGGTTTTGCTGTGGCCGGTAATTGTGCAAGGGCCAAAATGTGCTGAACAGGTGGCCAATGCGATATTCGGATTTAATGCGCTGGACAAAGGCGGGGCCTTGCCACGGCCTGATCTGTTGATCGTCGCGCGGGGTGGTGGGTCATTGGAAGACCTTTGGGGGTTTAACGAGGAAATCGTGGTGCGGGCCGCGGCCGAGAGCAAAATACCGCTGATTTCAGCGGTGGGCCATGAAACCGATACTACCCTGATAGATTTCGCCAGCGATCACCGCGCGCCAACCCCCACCGCAGCCGCAGAAATTGCCGTGCCGGTGCGGGCTGAACTGGCGGCAGGTATTGCCAGCCTAGAGGCGCGCCGCCGCCGTGCCTTGGCGCGGATGCTGGAAAGCAATGGCCAGCGGTTGCGTGACCTGTCGCGGGCTTTGCCGCGCCCCGATGCGATTTTGGCTGAAAAGGCACAAAGGTTGGACGGTTTGTCGATGCGACTGCCTCGGGCTTTGATGGCGTTTGTGCAACAGAAAAAATTGCAACTTTTGCGCTATCCTTTGCGCGCTGTCACATTGTCGCGTGATATTGCCCAAAAACAAAAAGACCTGACACGGGTTTCCTCAGGGTTTCAAGCTGCGGCCAAAAGACAAATTACTGGCTGGCAACAGCAGATTTCGAATTTGGATCGAGTCCACAAGACCCTTGATTACAAAAACACCCTGAATCGCGGTTTTGCGATTGTGCGGGGGGATGGCGCGGTGGTGACCAGCCGCAAAACCGCCAAATCCGCTGCAGCGCTGGAGATTGAATTTGCTGATGGTGCTTTGTCAATTGGCGGCAAGCCAAAACCAAAAGCAAAATCGAAGGCCACAAGCGAGCAGGGTGATTTATTTTAGACGCCCAAAGAAGGTGCGGTGCAGATAATAGGGATATTATCCTGACCGGACACTTCCAGATTGGTTACGCTTTGTCCTGCCTGAAGAAATAGGCTTTGGATGCTGATAACCCCATCGGTGCGGGTCAATTGCCAGCAATGTAACTGGTCACTGCCATCATACAGAAAACAAATACCTTGTTCGACCTCGGTCCATTCTCCGTTCACACAAGTGCCGTCTTGCGCGCGCCAAACCGATTGGCGGTTTTCCAGAAATTGTTCGGAACCGTAAAAGCTGCCATCTTGGTAAAAATATAACGTTGTGCCAAGGCTATAGCTGTCGAATTCCTCAGCGCTCATGATTTCTTGGGATAATGCTGGCGCAGCGAAAGCCAGAAAGAGCAATGAAGCCAAGGTTTTCATTGCCAAGCTGCCAAAGTCAAAGTTTGGTCAAGCGCACTCATCAATCCTGCGGTGCATTGGAATGGGTCATTTATGATGTCCGAAACAAAGGCGATGCCGATTTCTCCCACGATGTAAATCTCTCCGTCGACATATTTATGCTCAAAGCACATCCTGTCAAAACCTTCCCAGTCAAAGCAAAACTGTGCCGGTTCATAGATTACTGTGCCCGTCAAACATTCGCCATTTGCAAAACGGTAAAAAACCTGATTGCTATCTGCCGGATAGTATTCACGGCCTTGTTCGACCCCGAAAACTTCATAAATCACTGTTAAGCCATGGGTCATTTCCTGCCATTCCTGTGCGGAAATATTGATGCCGTTTTTAAACCTTTCCAGCAGGTTTTGTGCAGGCAAAATACCCGGAACCATCAGCAATAGAAAAATCAGCTTTTTCATCCCGCCTCTGCGTCTAGTATCGGCATTTCTAATTGCACCATGCCAACCTCACAAGAAAGAGGTGCTGTTGTGATGTTTGAAATTATCTCCAGGTTTCGGTTCAACGTGCCATCCACCCCCGCAATGGCAGAGATATATTCGCCCTCATAATCCACCCATAAGGCGCAAACCACACCCGATGCGGACCAGTTAAAACAGATTAAATCGTTTTCTACATACCATGTTCCGGTGTCACAAACGGTTTGGCTCGGGTCGACGGCTTCGGTCCATTCAATGACAATGCGGTTGGTGCCGGGGCGGAAATATTCGCGGTAAACATCCATGACGCCATTGTTATAGGTAATGGTTTTGCCATCGGTTAATGCTTTGAACGCGGCGGCATCCATCACCGTGCCAAGCTGGAGCTTTTCTGCCAGAGACAAAGAGGCATCTTGCGCGTTGGCAGGGGTCGTAATTGTTAGGACAAAAAACGCCAATAACAGTTTTTGCATGGAATCGTGCTCCTTAAAAAATGTGAGTATATCAGCAATTTCAGCAAGATTTAGCAAGGATTTGCGGTTCACCCTTTGTTGAAGTCGTTTTTGGCTGTTTATTCGGCAAGACTTTGCCGTAATGTGGCAAAATAACCCCATAAAGGACTAAAATATGGCACTGGATCAGGGCAAAGGCGTTTGGAAATCTGGCAAAGGCAAAGGCCGGCGCACCCCCAAAGGGCGTCAACTGGACGATACTGCGCATTTGGAAATCCGTGAAATTCTGCAAGGTCTGCCGTTGCGCCGCGATTTGCTGATTGAATATTTGCATTTAATACAAGACCGGTTTGGCCAGCTTTCTGCGGCCCATTTGCGTGCTTTGGCCGAAGAAATGAAACTCTCGCAGGCTGAAGTTTTTGAAGTGGCCAGTTTTTACGCCCATTTTGATATTGTGCGGGAGGGAGAAACCGCGCCACCGGCCTTGACCATCCGGGTTTGTGATTCGCTTTCTTGTGAACTGGCGGGGTCTGCGGAATTGCTGAATGAACTGGCGACGCGGTATTCATCTCAAGAGGTACGGGTTTTGCGCGCGCCTTGCATGGGGCGCTGTGAAAATGCGCCGGTTGTGGCGCTGGGGCATAACCATATTGTTGACGCCGCCTACGGGGTTATTAATGAGGCCGTCAAAGCGGGTAAAACCCATGGGGACATTCCGGTCTATGAAGATTTTGAGGAATATTGCGACGATGGTGGTTACAAAACGCTGAAATCCCTGCGTGCAGGTGCAAAAACCGTTGATCAGGTTCAGGATGAAATATTGCATTCCGGCCTGCGCGGGCTTGGCGGGGCGGGGTTTCCATCAGGGCGTAAATGGTCGTTTGTGCGTGCCGCCGATGGGCCGCGTTATCTGGCTGTAAATGCTGACGAGGGCGAGCCGGGAACTTTTAAAGACCGCTATTACCTTGAGCGCGAACCTCATGTTTTCCTTGAAGGAATGTTGATTGCCGCTTGGGCTGTTAATGCGCAAACCGCGTTTATTTATTTGCGTGATGAATACCCCGAAATTCGCGAAATTCTGCTAGGAGAGATCAAAAAACTGGAGGCGGCAGGCATCGTAGAAGCGGGCTATATCGATCTGCGTCGCGGTGCAGGTGCTTATATTTGTGGCGAAGAAAGCGCCATGATCGAAAGCATTGAGGGCAAACGCGGTATGCCCCGGCATCGGCCGCCTTATGTGGCGCAGGTCGGGGTATTTAACCGGCCAACATTGGTGCATAATGTTGAAACGCTCTATTGGGTTACCAAAGTTTGCCGAGGCGGGCCGCAGGTTTTAAACAGTCACGAAAAAAACGGTCGCAAAGGTTTGCGGTCCTTTTCCGTTTCGGGGCGAGTGAAAAAACCCGGCGTGCAGTTGCTGCCAGCGGGATCAACAATTACCGATATTATTTCGGCTTGTGGTGGCATGGTTGACGGCCATGAATTTACCGCCTATTCGCCCGGCGGCCCGTCATCTGGCTTGCTGCCTGCCAGCATGAATGACATCCCGCTGGATTTTGATGTGCTTCAGGAATATGGCAGTTTTATTGGCTCTGCCGCTGTTGTGGTGTTGTCGGACAAAGATTCGGTGCGCGCAGCGGCCCTCAATATGCTTAAATTCTTTGAGGATGAAAGCTGTGGTCAATGCACCCCGTGCCGGATTGGCTGCGAAAAAGCCGTGAAATTAATGCAGGTGGATCGCTGGGATCAGGATTTGTTAACGGAACTTAGCACCGCGATGATTGACGCTTCGATATGCGGTTTGGGGCAGGCGGCGCCAAACCCGATATTGTCGGTGATGAAATATTTCCCGGACGAGATTTAAGGTTGCACCTTTCATCTGCTTGCATCCCATATTAAATGGGGTGCAACGACTGGAGCTTTTATGTCTTTTTTCAAAAAACTCAGAAACCGCTTGACCAGATCATCAGATAAAATTGATGACGGGCTGCAAGCGATTGTTGAGGAAAAACCGGTTGAGCAACCGCCCGAACCAGCGGCCAAACCGGGGTTGATCGCGCGGACGCTTGGCCGCGATGCCGCGCCCAAACGGGTGCTGGACGATGCGATGCTGGAAAGCCTTGAGGAATTGTTGATTTCCGCCGATATGGGGGTTGAGACCGCGTTGAAAGTTGCTGCAAGAATGGCGGAAGGGCGGTTTGGCAAGCGTCTTGGGGCGGATGAAATCAAACGCCTGCTGGCCGCCGAATGTGCTGCAATTCTGGAACCGGTGGCGCGACCTTTGCCGATCTATGGCAAACGCCCGCAAGTGGTTTTGGTAGTCGGGGTCAATGGCTCTGGCAAGACCACCACGATTGGCAAATTGGCCAGCCAGCTTAAAGGTGCCGGAAAATCGGTGGTGATTGCGGCTGGTGATACGTTTCGCGCAGCGGCGGTGGAACAATTACAGGTCTGGGGCGAACGCGCCGGGGTGCCGGTTTTAACGGCACCCGAGGGTTCAGACCCCGCGTCATTAGCCTATGAGGCCATGACCAAAGCCGAAGCAGACGGCGCGGATATGTTATTGATTGATACCGCTGGCCGGTTGCAAAACCGCAGCGATCTGATGGAAGAGCTGGCCAAAATTGTGCGGGTTATTCGCAAAAAAGACCCCGAGGCACCGCATAACACCCTGCTGGTGCTGGATGCCACGACGGGGCAGAACGCGCTTAATCAGGTGGATATATTCACCAAAATCGCTGATGTTTCGGGGCTTGTCATGACCAAACTGGACGGCACCGCCAAAGGCGGGGTTCTGGTGGCGCTGGCCGATCGTTTTGGCCTGCCCATCCATGCCATTGGCGTGGGCGAGGCCATTGACGATCTTTCCCCCTTTGATCCACAAGAATTTGCAAATGCCCTTGCGGGCGTTGAGGTTTGAGCGATTTTTTCACCAGCATTGAGGGCACCGCAACCGGTCAGAACTGGGCGCTGGGGCTGGCTTTGCTGGCGGCGATTTGCCACGCAATATTTGGCGCGTTGCAAAAGGGCCGGTTTGATCCATGGCTGACGCGCGGGGCTATTGACGGTTCTTATGCATTGATGGCCATGCCATTTACATTATTCGTAGTGCCCTGGCCAGAGCCTTATATGTGGCCGATTTTTGCCGGAATGCTGGTCATTCATGTGGCTTACAAAGTGTTGCAGGCCATGGCTTATTCGCGGGGCGCCTATACGGTGGTGTATCCAGTGGTGCGCGGCACGGGGCCGCTTATCACAGTGTTGGCAGCCGGGATGGTTTTCGGAGAAGTTTTTGCGCCGATGCAATGGTTTGGGGTTTTGTTGTTGTCAGGCGGCATATTTGGCTTGGCAGAGTTTAATCTGACTCGGTCAAAAATAGACCAGTCAGACATTCGCGCTGCCATAGGATTGGCATTTTTAACCGGTTTGTTTGTGGCTCTTTATACCACCTATGACGCATATGGCATTCGTGCCACCGTTGATCCGTTTACCTTTCTGGCGTGGTTTTTCCTGATTGACGGGTTGGTGTTTCCAGTGATTGCGGCGCGGCGTTATCGGCGCTTGCAAAATCCGCCACCGCTTGCGCCTCTGTTGCGGCGCGGCGTGATTGGCGGGGTGTTGGCCTTTGCCAGTTTCGGGTCAATCATGATGGCAACCCGACTTGATTCAGTGGGCGAGGCGGCGGTGCTGCGCGAGACATCTGTTGTCTTTGCCGCCCTGATCGGTTGGCTGTTTTTGAAAGAAACCGTGGGGCCGGTGCGCGCCGGGCTGATGGCCATTATTGCGCTGGGCGCGGTGGTGGTGGAATTTGGATAAGGGTTGTCTTGAAAAAGCGGTAGCATTATCGCGCATTAGTAATTAGATGGAAAACATGGAAAAAAAGCAACAAAACCCGATCGTGAAACTTGTGCTGGAAATGGGGCCGATACTTGTCTTTTTTGTGGCTTATAAATTTGCTCCATATGACGAAACCCTAAGCGATGACGCGCGCCAACTGGCGCAGGTTTTGTTTGCCACTGCAGTGTTTGTGCCCATTACACTGGCGGCTTTGGCTTATTCTTGGATCACGGTGCGGCACTTGCCCAAAATGGCGGTGATGACAGCTGGCATTGTGGTAGTGTTTGGCGGGCTGACCCTGTGGCTGCAAGACGCAACCTTTATCAAAATGAAGCCCACCATTCTGTATGCGGCTTTCGGGATGATTTTAGGCGTGGGGCTGTTGCGCGGTCAGTCTTATCTGAAATATCTGATGGGCGAATTTTTACCCCTGCAAGAAGCCGGCTGGATGATCTTTACTAAAAGATTCGCGTTGTTTTTCCTGTTTCTGGCAATCGCAAATGAAAGCGTTTGGCGCAGTTTTGACACTGACACATGGGTCACGTTCAAAACCTTCTTTTTGCCAATCGCCACATTTGTCTTTATCTTTACCCAAGCCAACGTATTTCAAAAATACGCGATCCCCGAAGAAAAAAACGACGACAAATGATTATTCAGTTGGTTCAGCGGGTTCCGGCAGGCCTGATGCTTCCAGAATAGCGGGTGCGATGTATCTTTCGTAAACCCGTTTGGTGATTGGGCCGGGGTATCGCAAAATGACTTGGCCGTCGCCGTTAATAACAAAAGTTTCGGGCACCGCGGTAACCCCCCATTCAATGGCATTGCGGCCAGTAAAATCCGCGCCGATCTTAATGAACGGGTCGTCAAGCTCTGCCAAAAAGCTAAGCGCATTTGCTGGGTCATCTTTGTAATTGATGCCGATGATTGGAATGCCGTTTGCCTGCATCATCATCAAGGTCGGATGTTCGGTTCGGCATGGGCCACACCAGCTTGCCCAGAAATTCACCAGCTTTACCCCATCAACCAAAAGATCGGCATCGGTTGGCGCTGGATCACTGCGCAGGTCGGTCAGGTTCATGGCAGGCACTTGTTTTCCGGTCAGCGCTGAAGGCAACTGGTCAGGGTTTTCGCGCACCAGCCCAAAATAAAACATCCCAGCCAAGCCCAGAAAAATCATGGGGGGAGCCATCAATACCGGATTGAATCTTGCCATGGTTTATTTGCCTTTGTGTTGTTTTTCTAATGCTGTAAGCGCGGCTTTGCTGACCTTGGCACGATAAATTGAGATGACAGTGATTATCAGCACCAATCCAATGGAACTGCCCCATGCGCCAAGCACCGAAAATGCATAGCGTCCGAGTTCAGGTATCATAAGACCTCCCTCGCTTGCAAAGCTGTTATTCTACGGTTGCGAATTTCGGTGCGGGTGCGAATTAAAAGCAGGGTCAAAAACAAGAAGAACACGCCAGTCATGACGGTTACCAACGGTAGCCAGAACACATTTGAAATGTTTTCTTCCTTGTCCAGAGACAGCGATGCACCTTGATGGATGCCTTGGCTCCAGAAATTGACGGCATAGCGTGACAGGATGGCAAAAACCGACCCGATCAGGCAAAGAATAGAGGTCAGATCAGCGGCTTTGTCAGGCTCGTCCACCGAACCCCAAAGCGCGATATATCCGATGTAGAAAATAAACATGATCAGAAAAGATGTCAGCGTCGGGTCCCATTGCCAATAGGTGCCCCAAGTGGTTGACCCCCAAAGTGCGCCGCTGATTAACGCTGCTAAAGTGAAAAAAGCCCCGATAGGCGCGGCGGCCTTGGCAGCCAATGCAGACACATGGTGGCGGCGGATCAGCCAGATTAAGGATGTGACAAACATCATGAAATAGATGTTGATTGCCAAAAAGGCCAAAGGCACGTGAACATATATTATTTTAACGGACGCACCTTGTCTGAAATCATCGGGAGTGAAAAAGAACCCCCAGACCAATCCGACCGACAAAAACACGATGGTTAATACCGAAACATACGGTAAAACCCGACCAGAAAGGCGCATGAATCGCACCGGATTTGCTAATTCCCAAATAGACATTCAAAAACCTTATCGATTGCAGCGAACCGGCGCAATTGCCATTCAGTCACAGGTAGTTCAGCGGAGCGCACAAGTGCGCATTGCTTTGGACATCGGCCAAGATTGGCCAATGGGTTGGTGCCTAGCCAAGATGAGAGCGCAAAGCGGCGGCGGCGGCAAACGGCGTCAGCGCGAGGGTAAACAGGCTAAGACCCAAGACCAGCATCAAGCCTGGCATCGGGTCGCCGCCCTCGGCTGCCAACGTGGCGGTTTTGGCCCCAAAAATCAGTGTCGGGATATACAGAGGCAAAACCAAAAGCGATAACAATAATCCGCCACGGCGAACGCCAACCGTGATTGCCGCCCCAGCCGCACCAATAAAACTGAGCGCGGGCGTGCCGGCGGCCAAGCTGGCAATCAGCCAGAAATAGACTTCACCGGGCAGGCTAAGGGTAATGGCCAGCACCGGCGCAGCAATCACCAGCGGCAGGCCTGTGGTTAGCCAATGCGCAAATGCTTTGACAGCGACCAGAAGCTCCAGCGGTAAAGGCGAAAGCGCAAGAATATCCAACGTGCCATCTTCGCTATCGGCCTGGAACAAGCGATCAAGCGAAAGAAGGCAGGCAAGCAATGCTCCGATCCAGAGGGTTCCGGGGGCAATTTTGGCAAGGATTTTTGAGTCAGGTCCGACGCCAAACGGCACCAGAATCACAACAATCAGAAAAAACGCAAGGCCAAGCCCAGCCCCGCCGCCAGAACGTAGCGCCAAGCGAAGCTCTCGGATCAATAAGGCTCTCATACCCAGTCGCCAGTAAGGAATGGGTCAGATTCTGGCAATGATGCGCGAGCTTTGGCGCTTAGCGGTTCAAGCCGTAATTCGGTGGCGTTTGCAAGGGCCAGATCAATATGGGTGGCGATCAGCGCCATACCTCCTTTGGCGCAGTGGCGGTCAACCAGCGTAGCGAACTGGGCGGTGGTTTCAGTGTCCAGTGACACGGTTGGTTCGTCCAAAAGCCAAATTGGCCGCGCGGTTACAGCGATGCGCGCCAATCCCAATCGACGTTTTTGGCCTGCGGAACAGGTATGCGCCTGTCGGTCAGCAATTTCGGATAGGCGAAATTCCTGTAGGGTTTGATCGAAGGTTTTGCTATCAAACAGATCAGCCCAAAATCGTAAATTTTCCGCCACGGTCAGTTGCGGTTTAATGGCGTCCAGATGGCCTGCAAAGGTGATTTGGTCTTGATAATCATCGCGGTTTTCGAGCGCGATACCCCTTAGTTCGACCTTACCGGATTGTGGCGGAATTAACCCTGCCAGCACCCGCAATAGCGTTGTTTTTCCTGCGCCATTGGGGCCGCGCAACACCATTGCCTGCCCTTCTTTGATTTCAAAAGATAGGTCTGAAAAAATTGGCCGGCCGCCGCGCTGGCAAGAAAGGTTTAAAACGGTTAGGCTCATTATCGTGGCATAACGTATCTTTGGCACAGGGGAAAGGGCGCAGATTGGATCAGGAATTGGCCCGAAATCAGCTTGTGATCCAAAAATTAAATTAAATCCTAGCAATATAGCGCGTTTCGGTATACAATTGCACACAATGTCGATATGCCCCAGTGAGCGCTGCGCCTTTTCGCGGCAAACCGCCCAAAAAACCGGAGAAACCCCATGACCATCCAAGTTGGCAATGATTCAAGCAAAACCCGTCGCGACCTGACGGTTGGCGCGCAAACCGTTTCCTATTATTCGATCCCCGCGGCGCAAGATGCGGGGCTCGGTGATTTTTCGCGGCTTCCTGCGGCGCTGAAAGTGGTGCTGGAAAATATGCTGCGGTTTGAAGATGGCAAAACCGTTAATACCGACGACATCAAAGCCTTTGCGGAATGGGGCGTAAATGGTGGCCGCAATCCGCGCGAAATTGCTTATCGGCCTGCACGGGTTTTAATGCAGGATTTCACCGGCGTTCCGGCGGTTGTTGACCTGGCTGCCATGCGCGACGGGCTGGTGGCGCTGGGTGGTGACGCAGAAAAAATCAATCCGCTTAATCCGGTTGATCTGGTGATTGACCACTCGGTGATGATTGACGAATTTGGCACGCCGCGCGCCTTTGCCATGAATGTTGAACGCGAATACGAGCGCAATATGGAACGCTATACCTTCTTGAAATGGGGCCAGTCGGCGTTTGATAATTTCCGGGTTGTGCCCCCGGGAACCGGGATTTGCCATCAGGTGAACCTTGAATACTTGTCGCAAACCGTCTGGACTGACAAGGACCAGCACGGCAATGATGTTGCCTATCCTGACACATTGGTCGGCACCGATAGCCACACCACCATGGTTAACGGCCTTGCGGTGCTGGGCTGGGGTGTTGGCGGCATTGAGGCAGAGGCTGCGATGCTTGGCCAACCAATTTCAATGCTGATCCCCGAAGTGGTCGGGTTTAAGCTGACGGGTGAAATGGTCGAAGGCACCACCGCCACTGATCTGGTTCTGAAAGTTGTCGAGTTGCTGCGCGCCCACGGTGTGGTTGGCAAATTTGTTGAATTTTACGGCGAAGGGCTGGACAATCTGCCGCTGGCGGATCGTGCAACGATTGCCAATATGGCCCCCGAATATGGCGCAACCTGTGGCTTCTTCCCGATTGACGGCGAGACCCTGCGTTATCTGCGGGTTTCGGGCCGTGATGAAAGCCGCATAGCGCTGGTTGAAGCATACGCCAAAGCCAACGGTTTCTGGCGCGGGGCTGATTATAACCCGATTTATTCCAGCACTCTGGGCCTCGATATGGCCACCATCGTTCCGGCAATTTCCGGCCCCAAACGCCCGCAGGATTTTGTGGCGCTAGATGCCTCAACCCAGGCATTCAAATGGGAGATGGAAAACACATTCAAGCGCCCGCTGGACAAACAAGTGCCGGTGGTTGGGGAAGATTATACCATGTCATCAGGCAAGGTTGTTATCGCTTCGATCACGTCCTGCACCAACACATCCAACCCTTATGTGATGATCGGCGCAGGGCTGGTGGCGCAAAAAGCCGCAGCGCTGGGATTAAACCGCAAACCTTGGGTCAAGACCTCGCTAGCCCCCGGATCACAAGTGGTTTCGGCCTATCTTGAGGCCGCAGGATTGCAAGAAGAGCTTGATAAAATTGGCTTTAATCTGGTTGGCTATGGCTGCACCACCTGTATCGGTAACTCCGGCCCTATTCAAAAAGAACTGTCTGAGGCGATTGCAGAAGGTGATCTTGTGGCCGTTTCCGTGCTGTCCGGCAACCGCAATTTTGAGGGGCGGATTTCCCCCGATGTGCGCGCCAACTATCTGGCTTCACCGCCGTTGGTGGTGGCTTATGCGCTGGCTGGCGATATGAATATTGACCTGACCAAAGACCCGTTGGGCCAAGACCATGACGGCAATGATGTTTACCTAAAAGACATCTGGCCAACCAGTCAGGAAGTATCGGAAATTGTTGATAAAACCGTCACCCGCGAGGCGTTCCAAAGCAAATACGCTGATGTATTTGCCGGTGACGAAAAATGGCAATCCGTGGAAACCACCGACAGCCTGACCTATGACTGGCCCGCTGCGTCAACCTATATCCAGAACCCGCCCTATTTCCAGAATATGTCACCCGAGGCTGGCACAATCGAGGATGTCAAAGACGCCAAAATACTGGCGGTTCTGGGTGATATGGTCACCACGGATCACATTTCGCCAGCCGGTTCATTTGCAGTGGACAGCCCCGCCGGGCAATACCTTGTTGATCGTCAGGTTGGCAAACGCGAATTCAATTCTTACGGATCGCGGCGCGGCAACCATCAGGTGATGATGCGCGGCACATTTGCCAATATTCGTATTAAAAACGAGATGTTAGACGGCGTAGAGGGCGGCTATACTTTGGGGCCGGACGGCGCGCAGACCTCGATTTACGATGCGGCCATGGCATACAAAGCTGCCGGAACGCCACTGGTGATTATCGCCGGAGACCAATACGGCGCAGGCTCATCGCGCGACTGGGCTGCCAAAGGCACGTCATTGCTGGGGGTCTCGGCGGTAATTGCCAAAACCTTTGAACGTATTCACCGATCAAATCTGGTTGGAATGGGGGTTATTCCGTTTGAATTTACCGGGGATAATGACCGTAATTCGCTGAAACTAACCGGTGAAGAAACTGTGTCGATTGCTGGTCTGACTGGCGACTTAAAACCGCTTTCCGAAGTTCCGGCAACCATCACCTATGCCAATGGCACCGTCAAAGAAATTACCCTCAAATGCCGGATCGATACCGAAGTCGAGGTTGAATATGTCGAAAACGGCGGCGTGTTACATTATGTGCTGCGAAACTTGGCGAAAAGCTAAATCAACATAGAGACCTAGCGCATCCAGATAGATGTGCTAGGTTGCCCGCATGAAAAACTTTCCTGATATACCGCCTGTCTGGGCTTTGGCCAGCGCTATTTCAAGCTGGATTTTGGCGACGTTTATTCCCGTGTTTCAACTGCAAATTCCGCTGCTTGTCAGCATTTTGATTGTGGCGTTGGGCTTTGGCATTGCTGGATGGTCGGCGGTTTGGTTCAGGCGCAAAAATACAACCATAGAACCGCGTCATGCACCAACGTCCTTGATTATAGAGGGACCGTTTCGCATCAATCGCAACCCGATTTATACAGGTATGGCCTTTATATTGCTTGGGTTTGCTGTTTGGCTGGGTGATGTTATTGCCTTTGTACCAGTGGTGATATTCCCCATTGTCATTACATGGCGCTTTATCAAAGATGAAGAAATCCAGCTTCGCAAGACCTTTGGTGCGGAAGCTGATGAATACATGGGCAAATCTCGTCGGTGGTGAGCGTTGACATATTGCTCGCGAAGGCTTGAGGTGCATGTTATCAACAGCGGGCGTAAGGTAGGCGAAACCAACTTGAGGATTCCCATGCGCCGCCTGTCCATATTCACCGCTATGTTAATGTTTTCTTTCCCTATTTTAGTCAAAGCAGATCATCCTGTTGTGGTGGAATTATATACGTCACAAGGTTGCTCTAGCTGTCCACCAGCTGATCGCGTTCTGGAGCAATTGATCAACAAAGATGATGTCATTGCGCTGGCTTTGCATGTTGATTATTGGGATTATTTAGGGTGGAGAGACGAATTTGCTGACCCTGCCTATTCAGCGCGGCAACGCCGTTATGCGCGGGTCTGGAACGAACGTTCGGTCTATACGCCGCAGATCGTTGTGCAAGGCACGGAATATATGGTTGGGTCTCGCGGCGATGCGGTTCGGCGGCAAATCATGGCACACGAAGACGACCGCGACACCGTTGATCTGGACACGTCGTTCAGTAACGGTTCAGCGACAATAACTGTTCGACCAAGAGGCCGGAACGTAGCGGAAGCGGCGGTTTATCTGGTTGGCTATTCCGATGGTGAGGAAGTTGCAATTTTGCGCGGTGAGCTGCGCGGGCGCACTTTGAATTATGTGAATATCGTTGAGAGTTGGGAGACCATCGCCAATTGGGATGGTCGCTCTGCAATCTCTATTCAGACGCAGAATTTGGGTGATCTGAATTATGTTGTGATCGTTCAAGAAGCCGGGCAAGGGCCGATATTGACATCAGCGCGGGTGACGCCTTAAGCGATACGAGCGGTGCCTGGGGACCCACGCACCCTACAAAGGTTAACGCTCAAATCTGAAGTAATTTTTGTATAAGTTTTATATAAGTTTTCCATAAGCCGCGGTATCAGCCGTGGCTTATTTGTTAACGGCCCCTGATCCGCGGGTCGAGCGCATCGCGCAGACCATCGCCGATGAAATTCACGCTTAGCACCGTCAGGGAAATCGCAAGGCCGGGCCAGATGACGCGGGCGGGCGATTGGCCGATATAGGAAGTGCCATCAAATAGCAGCCGTCCCCATGTCGGGAAATCTGATGGAAAGCCAAGCCCAAGGAAAGACAGCGAGCTTTCGGTGATAATCGCGGTAGCTATACCCAAGGTTGCCGATACCATGATCGGTGACAGGATGTTGGGCATGATGTGGCGGCCAATGACGCGGCGCGCCGGTGTGCCGATGCTGTTGGCGGCCAGAATGAATTCGCGTTCTTTGAGGGCCAGAACATCACCGCGCACAATACGCGCGGTTTGCATCCAGCTGGTCATGCCGATGATAAATACAATCAACAGGAAAATGCCGGTTTCTGGGCCAAATGCATTTCGCAACGTGTCACGAAACAGCATGATAATGACCAGCAACAGCGGCAGGATAGGCAATGCCAGAAACAGATCAGTGAATCGCATCAGCAGACCGTCAACGCGGCGGAAATAACCGGCTAACACGCCGATCAGAGTGCCGACAATCAACGATAGCAACATGGCGGTCATGCCAACAGCAACCGAAACACGGCCGCCTTGCATCAGTTGCGCCAGAATATCGCGGCCAATTTGGTCCGTGCCCAGCGGGAAAGACCAGCTGACCTTGAGCCTGTCCAGCACTTCGGCATTTGGATCAAAATATTTAATCGAGGTCGGGTCGCTGAAACATTGCCAAATCTGTGATCCTGTAAAGAAACAGCTGGTCATGGCGTTGGTGTTTTTGGCGCGAATGTCTAGAAAAAATGGATCTTTGGTCCAGATAAACGGGCCAAAAGTGACGCCAAACAGGATAATGCCAAACACGACCATACCAATCAACGCGCCGCGATGGGTACGGAATTGGGACCAGACATCGCCCCATAAACTACGGTTTTGGGCTTGGTCTTGTTCGATTGTGCTACTCATAGCGTATCCTTGGGTCCAGCAGGCCGTAAAGAATATCAGCCACAAGATTGAAAATTACGATCAGCACCGCGAACAGGAAGGTCAGGGTTTGCACCAGTGGTATATCAGCGCCTTGAATGCCGATGATTAGCAACTGGCCCAAACCGTTCACCTTAAAAATCTGCTCGGTAATAATGGCGCCGCCAAACACCTGCGGAATACCAAGTGCAATCACTGTCACGACGGGGATCATGGAGTTGCGCAACACATGCACCAACAACACAACCTTTTCCTTAAGGCCTTTGGCGCGGGCGGTGCGCACGTAATCCTGACTAAGGTTATCCAGCATTGAGGCCCGCATAAACCGGCTGATCTGCGCGGCATTAAACAGCGCCAGCACCATGACGGGCATTAGCATCTGGCGGACTTGGGCGCCGAAACTGGCCCAATCCGTGACTTTGAGCGTGGTGTCATAGATCGAGGGCAGCCAGAACCAGCTGTCATTTGGCATCATCACTGAAAAGATCACAATCAGCAAAACACCGGTAAAAAAGGTTGGCACCGAAAAGCCGATCATCGAAATGAATGTGCCGAGCTGGTCAAACCAGCTATATTGTTTATAGGCTGAGATCACGCCGATTGGCACCGCAATCAAAATACCAACCACATAAGACATGCCAACCACCCACAGGGTTTGCGGCATACGTTCAACGATCAGGTCAACAACTGGCGAGCGCGTGGCCCAGCTGGTAACCCGCAAGCGGCTTTCGCAGGTGTTAAAGCACCAGCCGAACCACTCGTATAACAGGTTCAGCGGTTCGTTAACAAAAAACTGTTTGCACCACAAAAGATACCGAATATACATCGGCGCGTCCAAGCCAAGGCTGGTGCGAATTTGGGCACGGACCTCAGGCGGGATGGTCAGCGGCAAGTTGCCCGTTGGGTCATTCGGGGCTGTATCCAGAATCAAAAAAATTATAAAACTAATCAGCAAAAGCGTCGGGATGGTAAACATCAGCCGTCGGAGGGTATAATTAAGCATTCAATACGCCTTTGCAAAGCAGTGGGAATGCTGCCCCGGCCGGAACCGGAGCAGCAAAAGGTTTAGGGGTTATTCAGAACGTGACCAATCGGCGATGTTCCAAAGATCAGTATCCCAAACATTAAGCAACACACCTTCCAGAGTGTTGGCGCTTGCAACAACATTACCACGGTGAACCAGTGGAATGATGGTGTAAGTCTGCATCAGCATATCGTTCATGGCGATTGCCAGACGTGCACGCTCTTCAATGTCCGCAGTGCCACCCATTTCGGCGAGCAACGCATCATATGCAGGGTCACAGAAACGCGGCATGTTTTGACCCAGCCACGCATTTTCTGGCGAAGGAATTTCGGAACATGCCCAGCTGCCCATATAGGCCTCAGGATCAGTGCCATCGAAATTGTTCGCATACATTTCTAGATCAGCAAAAAGCTTCTGGAATGTATCTGGTGAGGATTGATCACCCCCAAAGAACACAGCTGCATCGATGTTTTTCAGCTCTGTTTCAACACCAATTTCCGACCACCACTGTTTGATCAGGGCTTGGAAGTCCTGACGCACAGCATTGGTAGAAGTTTGGTAAAGGATCGATAGGCGCACGCCGTCTTTGGCGCGAACGCCATCAGAACCCATTTCCCAGCCAGCTGAATCAAGCAACGCATTTGCGCCGGCGATGTCTTGCACTTCACAACCAGCATTATTTGGCGAGTCGTAAATTGCAGGTGATGGCAACACGTTACAGGTTACTTTACCAGCTTTGCCGTAACCAATTTCAACCAGTAATGGACGATCAACCGCCATTGACAGCGCTTGACGCACAGCAATATCGGTCATGAACGGGTGCGGATGTGCAACCGTTGAGCGTTCATCACCAAGATCAGCTGAAGGATTGGTCAGGTTGATCATCAGACGTTCAACAAGCGGACCAAATGCCGAATGCAAAGTGCCTAGGCCTTTGGCTTCCATGTCAGCCAGAATTTCTGGCGCAAGCTGGAGGTTCCAAGCATAGTCAAACTCGCCGGTTTCAAGAACCGAACGGGCCGCCGCATCAGCAGAACCGCCACCTTTGAAGGTAATGGTTGCGAATGCAGGTTTGGATGGATCACGATAGTTTTCGTTTGCTGCCAGTGTAATGGTGTCATTTGCGCGAAATTCTGTCACGATAAACGGACCAGTGCCAATCGGGCCAAAGTTCTGTTCCGTACAAGTCGGAGCCGCAGCGCCCATGCAATTAGCAAATTGTGCTGCTTGCAAAACCGGAGTGGTAGACCCAACAAACGGGCCGTATGGAAACGGTTTTGGACCGTCAAAAGTGATCAGAACGGTCAGGTCGTCAACCGCGACAACGCTTTCAACGCCACCGAATTTGATAAGTTGTTGACAGCCACCTGTTTCGTCCATGCAATAGTTTGCAGTGAACACTACGTCAGCCGAAGTAACGGCTGAACCGTCAGACCAAAGAAGACCCTCGGATAGCTTCCAAGTGATGGTGGTCAGGTCAGCAGAAACCCCGCCATTGCCAACGGTTGGGATTTCGTCAACCAGTTTTGTTACCATATTGCCGTTTTCGTCATAGCCCGCCAAAGGCTCCAAAATCATTGACGATGCATCGACGTCTTTTGTGCCACCCGACAGATACGGATTCAGGATGGATGCAGCTTGCCAATAAATGATATTGGCATTGCCGTCACGGCCTTGTGCTTCGTGGGCTGCGCCAAATGCTGTTGTTGACAGCACCGCAGCACCCAGAGCGCCGGTTATAAGATGTTTCATTTTCATTTGTGAGTTTCTCCTCTGTTGCAAATTTTCTATTATTATCGTGCGGTTGGCCCGCATCTTTTATTCAATTAAGTGACAAGCGGCGAAGTGACCTTCGCCAATTTGCCGCCATTCGGGTTCGTCTTTACGACAAATATCAATTGCAACTGGACACCGCGTGCAAAAATTGCACCCCTGCGGCGGGTTGGCAGGGCTGGGCACATCGCCTTGCAATATAACGCGGTCTATATTGCCGGCCTTGGCAGGATCGGGATGGGGAACCGCTGACAAAAGCGCTTGCGTATAGGGGTGCTGCGGCGCGGTATAAAGCGTTTCGCTTGGGCCGAGTTCAACCAGTTTACCCAGATACATCACTGCCACACGGTCGGCCAAATGGCGCACCATTGACAGGTCATGGCTGATAAACAAATAGGTCAGGCCAAGCTTTTCCTGCAAATCCTCCAGCAGGTTCACGACTTGCGCCTGAATGGATACATCCAGTGCCGCAATAGGTTCATCACATACGATGAATTTGGGATTCAGGGCCAAGGCGCGGGCGATGCCGATGCGCTGGCGTTGACCACCGGAAAATTCATGGGGGTAACGGTCAGCAAAGCGGCGTGCCAGTCCAACTGCATCCATCAACTCATCCACCCTGGCGCGGCGTTCCAGCTTGGTCATGTTGCGATGTTCATACAGGGGTTCGGCAACGATTGACCCAACGGTCATGCGTGGGTTCAGGCTGGCTTGGGGGTCTTGAAAGATCATCTGCATTTCGGGGCGTTTAGCGCGCAGCTCAGACCCTGAAAGGCTGGCGATATTCTGGCCCTCCAGCTCAATAGTGCCGTCTGTGACTTCATAAAGCCGCAACACGCAACGACCCGCGGTGGACTTACCGCAACCGGATTCGCCCACCAGACCAAGGGTTTCACCTTCCAGTATTTCAAAGCTGATACCGTCCACCGCTTTGACGGCGCCAACCTGACGTTTCAATATTCCGCGAAAAATCGGAAAATGCATTTTCAGGTTTTCAACCTTAAGCAACGGTTTTCTGGCTTCGTCAAACATTGGCCGGTTCCCCGGTTTTGACATCCCACCAACAGGCCACGTCATGGTCTGGGCTAACATCGCGGCGCTGTGGGTTTTCTTTCAGGCACCGATCAAACGCATGGCCACAACGGGGCGCAAATTCACAATGGCTTGGGGCTTTGCTTAACGCCGGAGGCTGGCCTTCAATGCTGCGCAGGCGCGTGGCCCGCTCGCCAGACATGTCCGGCAGGGTTTCCAGCAAAGCGCGCGTATAGGGGTGTTGCGGGTTTTTGAACAACTCGCGCACTTCGGCGTGTTCAACAATTTGCCCCGCATACATTACCGCGACGCGATCCGCGATTTCGGCAATGACGCCCAGATCATGGGTGATCCAGATGATCGCCATGCCCAGCTTTTGGCGCAATTCTTTAATCAATTCAAGAATTTGCGCCTGAATGGTAACATCCAGCGCTGTGGTTGGCTCATCCGCGATTAAAACTTTTGGATCACAGGCCAGCGCAATCGCGATCATCACCCGCTGACGCATACCGCCGGAAAACTGGTGCGGATAGTCTTTTAGCCGCGCACCGGCATCAGGAATGCCCACCAGCTCTAGTAATTCGGCGGCGCGAATGCGGGCGGCTTTTTTGTTCAGGCCCATATGCACACGCAAGGGTTCCATGATCTGGAAACCAACCGTAAACACAGGGTTTAACGAGGTCATAGGGTCTTGAAAAATAAAGCCAATTTCGCCACCGCGCACATGACGCAATTCATCATCGGACATGGCGCGAATATCGCGTCCATCAAATATAATGTCTCCGTCTTCGATTTCCGCAGGCGGCATGGGCAATAATTTAAGCAGCGACATCATGGTCACTGATTTGCCAGAACCGCTTTCGCCAACAATGCCCAACAATTCACCCGGTGCCAGCGAGAAACTGACATGGTTCACGGCGTGAACCATACCGTCTCGGGTATTAAACACAGTTTTCAGATTGGCCACATCAAGGATGGTGGCACGAGCGTCTAGCATTCATTCCCTCCCAAGGGATGCTGCGCAGCGCAGCAATATATTTTTATCATTCAGTCAAACTTATAGCGTTTGTAACGGTAATGTAACATCATGTATCGCGTCATAACAATGGGTAATTCGTGGCTTGACGTCACGCAGTTCTGGGCACAAAGTGCTGCCTTCACCACTATAGGTATCAAATGGCCCATATTTATTCTGCTTATAAGATGTTGGAAAAATTAATCGGGTTTCCAACGGTTTCAAGCGAAAGCAACCTTCAACTGATTGATTTTGTGGCGGAATATCTGGCCGGTCATGGGATTGAATCCTATCGGGTGTATGATTCAACTGGCCTAAAGGCCAACCTTTATGCCCAGATCGGCCCAAATGTAGAAGGCGGTGTGGTGCTGTCAGGCCACACAGACGTGGTGCCAGTGACTGGGCAGGAGTGGGAAACAGACCCGTTTGTGGTGACCGAAAAAGACGGAAAATATTTTGGCCGTGGCACTTGCGATATGAAAGGTTTTCAAGCGATATTCCTGTCGCTGGTGCCGGAAATGCTGGCAGCTGATCTGAAGCGCCCCATTCAGATTGCCCTGTCTTATGACGAAGAAATTGGCTGTGTCGGCGCGCCATTTATGATTTCTGAAATGGTCAAAAATTTCCCGAAAGCCTCCGCTGTGATTGTTGGAGAACCTTCAATGATGAAGGTCGTGACCGGCCATAAAGGCAGCAGTGGATTCAGGACCCATGTTCATGGTTTTGAAATCCATTCGTCGCTGATGCATCAGGGTATTTCTGCGGTTATGGTGGCGGCGCGGCTGATTGACTGGCTGCGCCAGCAGTTTGAACAAGCCCAAGCCACCACGCCAAATGCTGTTGACGCAATGTTTGAGCCGCCGTTTACCACATTGCATGTTGGGGTGATCAAGGGCGGGTCTGCCACCAACATTACCGCCAAAGATTGCAGTTTTTCCTGTGATATCCGCTGTCCGGCGTCACAAGACCCAGCCGACTGGTACAACAAATATATGGCGTTTGTGGCTGAGGTCGAAGCCGAGATGCAAGCGATCATTCCTGAAACCTATATCGAGGTTGTCCCGCGTGATATTAACCCGCCTTTGATGCCTGAAGACCACGGCGCGGCAGAGCTTTTGGCCCGCCAGATCACTGGCGATAACGGCCAACATGTGGTCAGCTATGGCACAGAGGCCGGACAATTTCAGCGCGAGGGCTATTCCACGGTGGTTTGCGGCCCCGGCAGCATTGAACAGGCCCATCAGCCTAATGAATTTATAACCATTGGACAATTCAATGCCGGAGAGGACTTTATCCGGAAAATCATCAAAAAACTCGGAGAATAACATGCCTAAAATCAACCGTTTTGCCGAAATGCACCAAGAAATTACCGCATGGCGGCGGGATTTACACGAAAATCCGGAATTGGGGTTTGATGTGGAGCGCACCGCTGGGGTGGTTGCGGATAAGCTCAAAGAATTTGGTGTTGATTCGATAGAAACCGGTGTTGGCCGCACGGGTGTTGTCGCTGTGATTAAAGGCAAACAAAACACATCTGGCAAAGTGATTGCAATGCGGGCAGATATGGACGCGTTGCCAATTTTGGAATCTAGCGGCGTGGCGCATTCCTCAAAAACTGACGGAAAAATGCATGCATGTGGCCATGACGGGCATACCGCAATGTTGCTGGGTGCGGCAAAATATCTGGCTGAAACTCGCAATTTTGACGGCACAGTTGTGGTGATATTCCAACCAGCTGAAGAAGGCGGCGGCGGTGGCAAAGAAATGGTTGATGACGGAATGATGGACAAATACGGTGTGCAGGAAGTTTACGGAATGCACAATATGCCGGGCTTGCCTTTGGGTGAATTTGCCACGCGGGTCGGGCCGTTGATGGCGGCGACGGATACTTTTACCATTCATGTTGAAGGATTGGGCGGTCATGCGGCTATGCCTGCGGGCTGCATTGATACAACCCTTGTGGCCAGCCATATTGTGGTGGCGCTGCAATCTATTGTGGCGCGAAATACCGATCCGCTGGAAAGCGTGGTGATTTCAGTGACTAGTTTTGAAACTGAAAGCAAGGCGTTTAATGTTATCCCGCAACGGGTGGAAATCCGTGGCACTTGTCGCACATTGACCGATGAAAACCGCCAGATGGCGGCTAAGAAAGTGCAGTTGATTGCTGAAAATACCGCCATTGCGTACGGAGCCAAGGCGGTTGTGGATTATGAATTGGGGTATCCGGTGACAAGTAATCATGGCAAGCAAACCGAAATTGCAGCCCAAGTGGCGCGCGATGTGGCTGGGGAAAACATGGTTTCGACTGACACGCCGCCGGTCATGGGCGGCGAGGATTTCTCCTATATGCTGGAATCGCGCCCCGGTGCGTTTGTGTTTGTCGGTAATGGTGACACTGCCAACCTGCACCATCCGGATTACGACTTTAACGATGACCTGATCCCGATTGGTTGTTCTTATTGGTCTCGACTGGCGGAAACTCAAATGCCGGCACGGTAGGTGTGTGGTTTCCACGCACCGCAATGGCGGGCTGAAGCCCGCCCTACGAATTAAGGGTTTCGATGTCTGGATCTGGCTTTGAAATTTCATCACGCGGCATACGGTGGGTTCTGTTTTATGGGTTGATTGTTGCGGCATGGGGCTTGATGATTTTGTTGTCATTTGGCAGCGGCCATCTGCAACATTCAGGGTTTTGGCTGGGTTTTAGTATGTGGCTTTTGATGTCGGGCGCAATGATGGCTCCGACTTTTGCGCCCAGTTTGTGGGTTTTTGCGGACCTGACCCATAAGCAACAAGGCAAGGGTTTTGGTGCGCTGATTGCCGGATATCTACTGGTCTGGGCAGGGTTTTCGGTATTGGCTGCATTTCTGCAAAGTTGGCTGGCAGGGCAGGGATGGCTAAGCGCTGATCGTCTGGGCAGTAACGTTTTGGCTGGCGGGTTGTTGATTGGCGCGGGGCTGTATCAGTTTTCAAAGGCCAAAGATGTGTGCCTGTCAAAATGCCGTGCGCCTTTGGTATTTTTTATGCAACACTGGGTCGAGGGTGCGTTGAAAATGGGCCTGCGGCTGGGGGTGATTTGCGTTGGCTGTTGCTGGCTGTTGATGCTTTTAGGATTTGTTGGTGGCGTGATGAATTTGCTATGGATGGGTTTGGCAACTCTGCTTATGGTGTTGGAAAAGCTTCCCGATATTGGCCGATATATTACGCGGCCTCTGGGCGGTATATTGATACTATCTGGCGTGATATACGCGTTGATTTAGGAGGAAAATATGGCTGAGCTTATTGAATGGAAAATCAAAGGTGAGCTGATCTTAAACTGTTCCTGCACGGTGTTTTGCCCCTGCGTGATCAGCCTTGGCGATCATCCCCCGACCGAGGGCAACTGTCAGGCGTGGTCCGGCGTGCGCATTGACAGCGGCCATTACGGCGATGTGGATCTGTCGGGGCTGAATGTCGGGTTGCTGTTGGATATTCCAGGCAAAATGGCGCGGGGCGACTGGAAATGCGCGGCCTATATTGACGAACACGCCAGCGATGCAGCATTTGATGCGCTGGTGGCGATTTTTTCCGGCGCGGCAAAGGGCACAACAGGGTTGTTCAAAATGCTGGTCAGCGAGTTCCTTGGCGCTGAACGTGCGCCGGTGATTTATGAAAATGACGGCAATAAACGCCGCCTGATGGTGGGGCGGGTCATTCAGGGCGAGGTTGAGCCTATTGCGGGCAAAGACGGTGGCGATGTGGTGGTGAAAAACACCGAATACTGGATGGGGCCGGATATTACCGTGGCACGCGCCAATAAGGGCAAAGTGCGGGCTTTTGGCCGGGTTTGGGATTTTGACGGAAGATCAAGCGAGATTTGCCAGATAGACTGGCATGGGCCGGGGCGATGATCACACCTGCATATGCCCAAATGATGGCACGCTATAACCGCTGGCAAAACACCAGTATCTTTGCAGCAGCCAGCGGGCTGGACGATGCCGCGAGGCGAAAGGATCGGGGGGCATTTTTCAAATCAATCCATGGCACGCTAAGCCATCTGTTCTGGGGCGATACCATCTGGATGAGCCGCTTTGACGGTTGGGAACCGCCCAACATACCCGACAGCACGAAGTTTGCGCCTAACTGGGATGATTTTTGTAAAGCACGGGATGAGGCCGACCAACGGATTATTGATTGGGCAGCGAAACTATCCGATGCGGATTTTATTGGCGATCTGATATGGTATTCGGGCGCAATGAAGCGGGATTTTTCAAGACCACGTGCCATGCTGATTATGCAAGTTTTTAACCACCAGACCCACCATCGCGGGCAGGTGCATGCCATGTTGACCGCAGCAGGTGCGTGGCCGGATGATACGGATTTACCTTTTATGCCTGAGGGAGAGACAGATGTTTAACGCTTTGATGGTTACCAAAGATGATGATGGAAAAACCAGCGCTTTGGTGCAGGAAATTTCTGTTGATGACTTGCCTGCGGGCGATGTGCTGGTGGCGGTTGATTATTCCACGGTCAATTACAAAGATGGTTTGTGT
>QIGK01000137.1 GCA_003228875.1 Rhodobacterales bacterium | reverse complement strand
GGTCATCAAACTGTTCAAAATATACCAGCATGGTTACGTTGTATTTCTGGGTAAATCCCTTTGTTGCGTGGGTTCGATGTTCATACACGCGTCGCACCAGATCATTTGTCACCCCCGTATAAATTGTTCCGTTCCGTTTGCTGGCGAGGATATAAACCCACATGGTTTTCATCTTTGCCTGCCCTTCTTTTCTCGTCAATCCAGCGCTATGTTATTGTCATGCCAAGGCTTGACCTTGGCATCCAGCAATCGTCATTATATCTGGATACCCGCGTCGAGCGCGGGTATCCAGATAAAACGGCAAATCTAAACCCCACATCATTTATTTCCCTTTCCTGTCATTCCAACGTTCTGTTACTGTCATGCCAAGGCTTGACCTTGGTATCCAGCACGCGTCACTGGATACCCGCGTCAAGCGCGGGTATGACATCTGATACAATAGGAAATTTAAGCCCCGCATCATTTATCTCCCCTTCCAGATTTTTCAGACTCTAGTCCTATTGGTGTTTCACCAAGCCTATCAAGGCTCGGCCACATATCATAAACTGAAAACAATTCATCACGCGCGTCCTCAACAAAGGGCTCGCCTCTGTGTAGCTCCGTCCAAATATCGCGGACTAAATTTCGAACATTATGATTGTAGGTAGCTCTCATTGTGTGCGTCCAAACCATGGGTCCTGGGGCCAGAGGTTGTCTGCCAATCTTTTGAAGTTCAATAACCATTTTTGAGAAATACAGGGCAACACTTGGATCCTTAGCCATTGCGGGAAATGGATCAAAAACATCAATTCCCTTCTCTTCAAACGCCATATTTGCTGTCTCTAGAACTACTAAAAGAGGAATAGAGAGCTCATCCGAGTTCATCGATTTCACTCTGTCCAAAAAGTCTTTTGCTTCTTTGATCTGCCTATTATTGGCCCACTTATTGAACAACCATCCGATCACCCTACCGACCCCTCAAGACTTATCGCCACCAGTTTTTGCGCTTCCATCGCAAATTCCATCGGCAGAGATTGCAGCACTTCTTTGGCAAATCCATTCACGATCAAGGCCACGGCCTCCTCTTCACCCATGCCGCGTTGGCGGCAATAGAACAGTTGTTCGTCGTCAACCTTACTTGTCGTCGCTTCATGCTCTATCCTGCTGGAATTGTTGCGACATTCCATATAGGGTACCGTGTGCGCGCCGCATTTATCACCGATTAGCAGGCTGTCGCATTGGGTGTAATTCCGGCTGCCCTCGGCCCGAGGGTGGATCGAAACCAAGCCGCGATAGGTGTTCTGGGCTTTGCCCGCAGAAATACCCTTGGACACAATCCGCGATTTGGTGCGTTTGCCTAGGTGGATCATTTTGGTGCCGGTATCAGCCTGCTGCATATTGTTGGTGATGGCAATGGAATAGAACTCGCCTTGGCTGTCATCGCCGCGCAGAATGCAGCTTGGGTATTTCCATGTCACTGCTGAACCTGTCTCAACCTGTGTCCACATCACCTTGGCGCGATCCCCCCGACAATCGGCCCGTTTGGTGACAAAATTATAAATCCCGCCAACCCCGTTTTCATCGCCGGGATACCAGTTTTGCACGGTTGAATATTTGACGTCTGCATCTTCCTGAATGACAATTTCAACCACCGCCGCGTGCAGTTGGTTTTCGTCGCGCATCGGGGCGGTACAACCCTCCAGATACGAAACTTGAGAACCCTTTTCGGCAATAATCAGGGTGCGTTCAAACTGACCGGTGTTTTCTGCATTAATGCGGAAATAGGTCGATAATTCCATCGGGCATTTGACGCCCTCGGGGATGTAAACAAACGACCCGTCCGAGAAAACCGCGCAGTTCAGCGTGGCATAATAATTATCGCTTGGCGGCACCACGGTGCCAAGATATTTTTTCACCAGCTCGGGATGGTCTTTGATGGCTTCGGAAATTGAACAAAAAATCACACCGGCTTTGGCGAGTTCATCCTTAAACGTAGTGCCAACCGAAACACTGTCAAACACCGCGTCCACGGCAACCTTGCGTTGCTCGGCGGCACCCTCAACCCCTGCCAAAAGCGCTTGCTCATGCAGCGGAATGCCCAGTTTTTTATAGGTTTCCAGCAGTTTCGGGTCCACGTCATCCAGCGATTTGGGTTTTTCGATCATGGATTTGGGGCGGGCGTAATAATAAATATCCTGAAAATCAATTTCAGGGTAATTGACCATCGCCCATTCCGGCTCGGTCAGCTTTTCCCACCGGCGAAACGCATCCAGACGCCATTCCAGCATCCATTCGGGTTCTTCATTCTTTTCAGAAATCAACCGCACAATGTCTTCATTCACGCCCTTGGGCGCGTATTCCATTTCAATATCGGTGGCAAAACCGTATTTGTATTTTTCGCCAACGGTTTTGACCGCCTGAACGGTTTCGGCGTCAACGCCATCTTTTGCTACATCATCCATTTTGGACATGGTTTTCCCCTTATGCTGCCCGCGCCTTAAAGCGCCGGTATTCCGTTAGCCACCCTGTGGCAAATCCGTCTAATTCTTGTTTTGTTGTGCTTGGCCCAATGCTGACCCGCAGCGCCGACGAGGCCGTGAGATCGTCAAACCCCATAGCCCTAAGTGTTCGAGACGCTTTGGTTTTACCACTGCTACACGCTGACCCCGCCGAAACCGCGTAGCCTGCTAAATCCATCTGCATAACCTGGGTTTCGCCTTTCCAGCCGGACACAGCGAAATAACTGGTGTTGGGCAGGCGCGGCACGTCTAACCCAAAAATAATCACGTCTGGTGCGCTGTTCAATATCTGAGCTTCAAAACCATTGCGTAACTCGGCCACGTGATCCCAAACACCGTTTTCCAGATCACGCTGCGCTGCTTCAGCTGCTGCGCCCATTCCGGCAATGCCGATGACGTTTTCTGTGCCTGATCTGCGGCCCATTTCCTGACCGCCGCCTTTAAGCTGCGCGGTAACTTCAACGCCTTTGCGAACAACCAGCGCGCCCGTGCCTTTTGGCCCGCCAAATTTATGGCTCGATATGACAGCCCGCAACGCGCCGCTCCACTCAAAGCCATAAGATATTTTTCCAACCGCCTGAACTGCATCACAAAATCCGACACCGTCCGGCAAATTCTGCAAAACACCGGTTTCGCTGTTGACCTGTTGCAATGCGGTTTTTTCCGGCAAAGCTTCGCTGCGCTTTGTCCATGCCAACACGCAATCATGCTCAGATTCGAAACTCGCAAAGCCTTGCCCATTCAGCGCCAACGCTGCGGCTTCGGTGGCACTGCTGGTGAAAATTATGTCGGCATTTGCTGCGCCGACTGCGTCTGCCACCTGCCCACGCGCCCGTTCAACAATTGCTTTAGCCGCGCGCCCCTCGGCATGAACGCTGGACGGATTCCCCAGCACATCCATCGCCGCGATCATTGACGCGCGGGCCTCAGGCCTTAGTGGCGCGGTGGCGTTCCAGTCAAGATAGACCCTGCTCATTCCTCATCCACCACATCAAGGAAGGCCGGCACCGCTGCGCATGGGGCCATGTCGTCTTTGGTGATGTCGCACAGCCGTGTCTGGTGCAAAAATACGTAAACATGGGCGGATAACTGCTCCCATAATTTATCCGTCAAAAACTGCGCTTCGGTGCCCGCATCGGCACCCGAAACGCCCGCACCGCGGCTCATCGCGTCCATGCCTTCATCCACCGCGCCCAGAATTTCCGATATACGAATTTTGGCCACATCACGCGCCAACCGATACCCGCCACCGGGGCCACGCACCGATTCGACAATGCCCGCACGACGCAATTTCACAAATAACTGCTCCAGATACGCCAGCGATATGTCTTGGCGTTCCGATATTTCGCTCAGCGATGTCAGAGCCCCGGCGCCAACATTGGCCAAATCGGTCAGCGCAATCATCGCATAACGGCCTTTTGTGCTGAGTTTCATGACGATTCCCTGACGCGAGTGTTGACGCAAGCGCAGTTAAAACTTAACTACATCTTCAAAGCGGGGATTTCCCTCTAAGTTAACCGTCTTCTAGAATATCCGAGTGAATTGGTCAAGCATTCACCCGCGCTATTCAGACACTGGAGTTTTTATCTATGCCCGAGGTTATTTTTGCCGGCCCCGAAGGTCGGCTAGAGGGTCGTTACCACCCGCAAAAAGCCAAAGATGCACCGATTGCGATCATCCTGCATCCCAGCCCTGAAATGGGCGGCACCATGAATAACAAAGTCGTTTATAATCTGCATTATACTTTTTACAACATGGGCTTTACCTGTTTGCGGTTTAATTTTCGCGGCGTCGGCCGATCACAAGGCGAATATGACCAAGGTATCGGTGAATTGTCCGACGCTGCATCAGCGTTGGACTACCTGCAATCACGCAACCCAAGCGCCAAATTTTGCTGGGTCGCCGGATTTTCATTTGGTGCATGGATTGGCATGCAATTGCTGATGCGTCGCCCTGAAATCACTGGCTTTATCTCCGCCTCCCCGACCGCAAACATCCATGATTTCAGCTTTCTAGCCCCCTGCCCGTCCTCGGGCTTGATCATCAATGGCTCAACAGACCGGGTGGTGCCGCAAGCTGATGTGATTGAATTGTCGGATAAATTGAAAATGCAAAAAGGTATCACCATCACCCATCAAACCATTGAGGGCGCCAGCCATTTCTTTGATCCGGGTATGGACGAAATGATTGGCAGTGTGGATTCATACGTGCGCCGTCGCATGACTGAAACCACGCGGTAGTGGACATAATAGCCGAAATTGTTAACAAACTCAGTAAATTCCCGGCCATTACGCCGATCTATGACAAATATTCCGTTACTGTGGAGCCATCGCAAAAAAATGGCTTTGAAGTTTCAATTGACGCTGAAGGTCGCAGTGAATTTATCGTCGCGTTTGATGGATGGCACGAACATTTTTCCGAGCCAGCCGAAGCGATTGATTGCTTTTTCTTTGGCCTGTTTGGTTATTGCCGAATCAAAGTCTCAGTGCGGGGCAATTCGACCCATAAATGGGAGCTTCAAAGCTTTAACAATGGAAAATGGGAAACCGATAGCACAACCGGGTTTCTATTTTTCTATTATTGGCGCGAAAAATCGGTTTCTTATCTCCAAAATTCAGCCAGTTGAACCGGCTATTTTTTTATGAAGCCTCCGCAGGCTGACCTTGCCGAACGCAGTGAGGCCATGCCCAAAGAGAGGCGGCAATTTGCGTCAGCAAATACGCCGCCAAACTGCGGGAACCCACCTGTCAATTTGAATGTTCCGCTTGACCCAACAGGTACGCTCCCGCCCTTCGGTTAGGCCACGCCTCACTTCGTTCGGAGCCCCCGGGCCGATAAGTTACGCTTTTATTTCCATTTCAATCTGGTATGTGTCGCCCAGCATTTGTCTCAAAGGAAACATCACGATGACCTATAAACCCAAATCCGAGTTTTTGCAGGTGATGCAAACACGCGGGTTCATGGCCGATTGCACCGATTTGGAGGGGCTGGATGATGCACTGACCAAGGGCGTTGTAACTGCCTATATCGGGTTTGATGCGACGGCTAACAGCCTGCATATTGGCAATATGCTGCAACTGATGATGTTGCGCTGGTTCCAGAAAACCGGCCACCGTCCCATTACGTTAATGGGTGGCGGCACAACAAAAATCGGTGATCCGTCAGGCAAAGACGCATCACGGCAGATGCTGACAGCCGAGAAAATCAATGATAATATCAACAGCATTCGTGGAGCGCTTGAAAATTACCTGACTTATGACGATGGTCCAACGGGCGCAATTCTGGCCAACAATGCCGACTGGCTCGACCATCTAAATTATATCGATTTTCTGCGTGATTACGGACCGCATTTCACTATAAATCGTATGCTGTCGTTTGATTCCGTTAAGCTGCGCCTTGATCGGGAACAGCCATTAACATTTCTTGAATTCAACTATATGTTGCTGCAAGCCTATGATTATATGGAGCTTAACAACCGATATGACTGTATTTTGCAACTTGGCGGTTCAGACCAGTGGGGCAATATTGTTAATGGCGTTGATCTAACGCGGCGCATCAATAAAAAATCGGTTTACGGGTTTACCGCGCCGTTGATTACCAAATCTGACGGATCTAAAATGGGCAAGTCGGTGCATGGCGCGGTGTGGCTGAATGCTGAGCAGATGAGCCCCTATGAATTTTGGCAATTTTGGCGCAACACCGACGATTCTGATGTTTGCAAGTTTATGAAATTGTTCACAGAAATACCGGTCGCAGAATGTGACCGGTTGGGCGCTTTGCAAGGTTCTGAAATCAACGATGCTAAAATCGTCCTTGCTGATGCAGTAACGACACTGGCCCATGGGGCCGATACAGCTGCGGCAGCCCGGGCAACCGCGCGCGAAGTGTTTGAAAAAGGTGGGGTTGGGGCGGCACTTCCAACCATCACCCTGCCCGCATCCGAAATCGGCGAGGGCATCAGCATCGTGCAGCTTTTTGTCAAAACCGGGTTATCCAAATCCGGTAAAGACGCCAAAAGGCTGATTGCCGAGGGCGGGGCCAAGCTGAATGATGCTGCGGTAACCGACGCCGGAACCATGGTTCCGGCTGAGATGATAAATGCTTCGGTGAAGCTGTCAGCGGGCAAAAAACGCCATGCGCTTGTTTGCATGGAATAAATGGTTTATAGCGCTTTTTCACATCAATGAGTTTCACATCAATGATTTTCACATCAACAAAATATAGGATTATTGATATGAAGAATCTACTTTTGCTTACAACCACTGCGGTTGCTATGATGGCCGGACAGGTTTCAGCCCAAGGTCTGTCGGGGTCAGTTAATCTCAGCTATGGCATATTAGAGGGCAACAGCGATGACGTTAGTGACATTTTCGCCGAATTGCTTTTAACTGGGGAAATATCGCTTGATTATGAAATACAAAACGGCTGGTATTTCGGCGGTGAAGCGATCTATCAATCGGGCGACGAAATTGAATCCGTTGGCAATGGAGATTTTTACCTATCGGGGATCAGTGGCAGTATCCGCGTTGGCAATACTTTTGGCTGGGGCGCAGCAGAAGCATTTTTAGGCCTTCTTGAGGCAGACGGGAATGAAGGCCCAGCACAACGGTATTATGCTGGGATTCGCGTTGGCAGACAGATTTCGGATCAATTCAGCCTGAATGCCCAAATCGGCTATCTTGATGGCGAAGACACCAGCAGTGAAGAAGCTGGTGATATGCTTCGTAATGCAACTTTTGCCGGCATTGGCGGTGAATATCGGTTCAACGATTCCCTGAGCTTGAATCTGGGCATAAACGGCGTAACTGGCGTTATTAATCAAGATGAAGACGATTTTGACCTTTTTGAAGTGACGCTTGGTGTTGATTATCAATTGCAAAACAACCCCGCATGGACATTATTTGCCGATGCCAGCTATGGCAATTATTTCCAGTTTGACGAAAACGACCGCGAGATTGTCACACAGCTTTCGGTTGGGGCTTCCTATAGCTTTGGCAGCCAAAGCCCGCGTGATGTGCTGGGCAACAGCCTGTCATTTGCTGAATGGTCTGCGATCACAGCTGGTGTGCTTGAATAATCTTTGAACCTGTCAGAACTAGCGCCGGATTGCCTGTGTTTTCTACTGCTTTGATGCAGGGTTAATTGCCGATCATCCATTCGCCATCCGGCGCAAAGGCGTGGAACGCAAAGGCAAAAACCACGTCGTGTTCAACGGGATTTCCGTCGCCGTCAAATACCCGAATATTGCCAACTTCGCGACCGTCAGAAATCTTGCGGGTATCAAGCGCCGAAGCCATGCCCTCAGACCAAATCAAACGATAGCCTTCTTCTTCAATAACGATCGCTTCGGCAAGCCGAATAAGTGGCCAAGCCCGATTGCCTACTTTAACCACGCGTGCCAATGGTTCGATGCCAAAGGGTGGTTCTTCACCCCGATACAGGAACGGCGTGGCAGAGCCATCATACCCTGCGTAAGGATTTGCCCCGTAAGCACGTCGACCACCCCTTGGCTCAGCCATTAACAATCCCTCTGGATTACGACTAGCAAATTCATCCATGGATTCGGTCCAGCTAACAATCACAGACAGCTTTTGGCCTGTCATCTCTCCGACGATGCCTTCTCCGGTGAATTGCTGCCACCAGCTTTCGGTTTGGCGATCAAACATCACCATATCCGAAAACCGTAACTTGCCCGAAACGCCAAAACTTAAGGTTTCGCCGTTAAGGCGTCGGTCAAACACAATGCCCGAATTGCACAACGGGCAAAAAGTCACCGCAACCGGCACATCGCCAATCACGTCATTGGCTATTTCATGCCAAGTCAGGTAGCGCACCGGATAGGCGCGCGGCGTTTGGCCGTCAATTTCAACAGTGATCACCGGCTCGCGCCCCGGTATTTCGGTATCAGCCACCGCAATAAAATCAACCGAGGCCAGCGCAGGAATGCCGTCTTTGGGCGGTCCGCCCGATATGATTTCAATAAAATCAATGTTGGATTTTGAAAAATCCGTATCTGGCCATTCGTTTTGCCAGAACTGAACCTGTGCAGATGCCATCATGGTTGAGAGCATAACAACAATTGCTGCTGTAAGTGATTTAAGCATATTAAACCCCTGAAAAATACGTTTCAAAGAGCCTGCTGCAAATTTGGAAAAAAAGCTAGCTGCTTTCACGCAGAATTGACGCAGCTTGTGGGGTTCGCAGAAATGGCGTTATGCTCGGTATTAGCAGGGTCTTGTAGGCAAGGTTCGGGCCATGACAGCCCGAAATCAAAATTATTCCGATGGGGTTTCAGATGTTTCGTCAGCAGAAATCCACGCGCGGCTGATAAAATCAGGGGTGTCGTTAACAGCACCATTGGCACCTTGATCACCGCGTTTGATCGATTGCACAATCTCTATGCCCTCAAACACGCTGCCAAAAACCGTGTATTGACCATCAAGCGACGGATAACGCTCAAACATGATGAAAAACTGCGAATTAGCCGAATTCGGGTTTTGCGAACGTGCCATGCCAAGAACACCGGTATCAAACGTTAGGTCGGAAAATTCAGCCGTCACATCGGGCAAATCCGAGCCACCGCGCCCTGCGGAATTTGGTTGATAAGTATCGGCAATACCAAATTCGACATCGCCGGTCTGGGCCATAAACCCGTCAATCACACGGTGAAAAGCAACGCCATTATAAGCGCCCGAACGGGTCAGTTCCTTGATACGGGCCACATGTAGGGGGGCAACGTCTGGGCGCAGAAGTATCTGAACAATGCCGTTGGCTTCGCCGGAAATTTCGAGGTTAAGAATGTTTTCAGGGTCAAAGTCATTTTCTTGGGCGATAGCAACACCAGCGGAAAGCGCAAAAGCTGCCACCGCCAAAGATTTAAGAAAAAGCCGCCGCATCACAAGTCCCCCGCTACTTTGACCGAGATCATACGATCAGGCTCGCTAGGCGGTTCACCCACTGCAATACCGTCAACATGTTCCATGCCCTCGATCACGCGGCCATAAACGGTGTATTGATTATTCAAAAAATGGCCCTCAGCGAACATAAGAAAAAACTGCGAATTGGCGCTATCGGGGCTTTGGCTTCGGGCCGCACCCAAAACGCCGCGATCAAACGGCAGGCTGGAGAACTCGGCTTTGACATTGGGCAGGTCTGACGCACCGGTGCCCGCCATACTCAGATTGAAATCATTTTCCATATTACCATTAGCCACATCGCCGGTCTGGGCCATAAAGCCCGGAATGACACGGTGGAAGGCCACATTGTCATATTTACCGCTACGCGCCAGTTCCTTCATCCGCGCGCAATGGTCCGGTGCCACGTCGGGCAGCAGCTCAATGATGACCTTGCCATCTTTCAATTCAATGACAATGGTATTTTCTGGGTCTTTAATATCGGCCATCTGGCGCTCCTGTAGCTGGTTTGGCTGCAAAGTAAGCATCAGGCAGAAAAATGGAAGCCCTAATTGTGACGGGCTACTCCCGCACTTCGTTTGGGCATGGCCCGCGAGGGAAGTCTATTTTTGCAATTTATCGCGAAGTGCTGATTCAACCCTTGGCGTTACAAATTTGGAAATATCACCGCCTAAACGTGCGATTTCCTTGACCAGTTTTGAGGCGATCGCCTGATGCTGGGCTTCGGCCATCAAAAACACGGTTTCAATATCGTCATTCATGGCGCGGTTCATGCCAACCATTTGATATTCATATTCAAAATCCGCCACCGCGCGCAGCCCGCGAATGATAACACTGGCACCAACTTCGGCTGCGCAATGGATCAACAAATTATCAAACGGGTGGACCACAATTTTAAGCCCTGTCGCTTTGGCGATCTCCGCAGTTTCAGCATTGATCATAGCCACTCGCTCATCCAGCGAAAACATCGGGCCTTTGTTGCTGTTGATCGCAACGCCGATTACCAGTTTATCGACCAATGACGCCGAACGCCGGATGATGTCGATATGCCCAACCGTTAGCGGGTCAAAGGTTCCGGGGTATAATCCAATTCGCATAATCATCTTTCAATAAATGCTGCACTTGCGTGCAAAAACAGCGAAATATCATTCAGGTCAAATTAAACATTGCCGTGAATCATATCGGTGAGTGCGGCATTTTCCTGCTCAATCGACTCAATTCGCGCTTTGACAACATCACCGATTGAAACAACACCAATTAGTTCGCCGTCTTCAACCACAGGCATATGGCGGAACCTGCCTTCGCTCATCTTTGACATCAGCAATAAAACTTTGTCATTCGGGCCACATGCCACCACGGTTTTGGTCATCAATTCGCTGACGCAATCCGACATGCAGCCCACGCCGTTTTTACCAATCTCCCGCACTATATCACGTTCCGACAAGATACCATCAACCGATTTGCCGTTTTGCGAAACAATCAACGCGCCAATCCGCTTTTCAGACAAGATTTCGGCTGCGTCACTAATTGTAGCCCCCGGCTTAATCGTCAAAATTCCTTTAACTGACTTCGATTGCAGAATATGTTTGACCTGCATGGTATTCTCCTGTTGTTCAGATGTTTTCACAGTGCCGTGAAGCCGGAATTCTGTCAAGCAAACCGTTGGACTTAAACTATTAGGCCAACTGGGTGTAAAATTTGCACCATGGCCGCTAAAACGTCCTTTCAATTTTCAGCCAAAAGCGTAAACTCCGCGGCGATTTCATTTTTCGGAGGCAGCGATGCAAGAGCTTACCCATTATTTAAACGGCGAACATGTTAACGGCACGTCGGGCCGTTTTGCCGATGTTTACAACCCCGCAATTGGCGAAATTATCAGCCGCACGCCGCTGGCCAGCAAAGCTGAGATGGATCAAGCTGTGCAATACGCCGCTGCTGCGCAACCGGCATGGGCCGCGAAAAACCCGCAGCGCCGCGCGCGGGTGATGATGAAAATGGTGGACCTTATGCACCGCGACATGGACAAGCTGGCCGAGGCGCTTTCGCGTGAACATGGCAAAACCCTGCCCGACGCCAAGGGTGACGTTATTCGCGGTTTGGAAGTTGTTGAATATTGCATTGGTGCGCCGCAATTGCTGAAAGGCGAATTTACCGATGGGGCTGGCCCCGGCATTGATATGTATTCGATGAAACAGGCCCTTGGGGTTTGCGCTGGTGTCACGCCATTTAACTTTCCGGCGATGATCCCGATGTGGATGTTTGCGCCTGCGATTGCTTGTGGCAACGCCTTTATTTTGAAACCGTCTGAACGCAATCCTTCGGTGCCGATCATGCTGGCAGAATTGATGGAAGAAGCCGGCCTGCCCAAAGGCATTTTGCAGATCGTCAATGGTGACAAAGAGGCGGTGGATGCGATCATCGACCATCCAGAGATTCAGTCGATCGGTTTTGTGGGTTCCACCCCGATTGCCCAATATATCTATGCGGGCGGTTGCGCCAATGGCAAACGCGTGCAGGCATTTGGCGGTGCGAAAAACCACGCCATCATTATGCCCGATGCTGATATGGATAATGTAGTTAATGCGCTAATCGGCGCGGGTTATGGCGCGGCTGGCGAACGTTGCATGGCAATTTCCGTGGCAGTTCCAGTGGGCGAAGATACCGCCGACCGGCTGATCAAAGCGCTTACGCCGCGAGTCGAAAGCCTGAAAATCGGGCCGTATACATCCGGCGATGATGTTGATTTTGGCCCGGTTATCACTGGTGCCGCCAAAGAAAAAATCAATGCTCTGGTACAATCCGGCGTTGACCAAGGCGCCACACTGGCTGTTGATGGCCGCGGGTTTAGCCTGCAAGGTTATGAAGACGGGTTCTTTGTTGGCGCATCTTTGTTTGATAATGTCACCACCGATATGGACATTTATAAACAGGAAATCTTTGGTCCGGTGCTTAGCACCGTGCGCGCCAAAACCTATGAGGAAGCCATAGGCTATGCGATGGACCATGAATACGGCAACGGCACCGCGATTTTCACCCGTGACGGTGACACTGCGCGTGATTTTGCCAGCCGCATCAATGTGGGCATGGTCGGGGTTAATGTGCCTATTCCGGTGCCGCTGGCCTATCATACCTTTGGCGGCTGGAAAAAATCTGCCTTTGGCGATTTGAACCAGCACGGGCCGGATGCGTTTAAGTTTTATACCCGCACCAAAACTGTGACCTCGCGCTGGCCTTCGGGCACTAAAGAAGGCGCAAATTTCTCTATTCCGACGATGGAGTAAACTTGTGGGGGGTGTGGAGACCACGCCCCCACTTGACCCTCAGCGCGCCGTTTCTTACAATAAACTGAACGCTCATTCATTTTGGAAACACCATGTCGCTCAGATTAATCATATTTATCTTATCAATCATCGCCTTTATCGTTCTCAACACCAAATTTATGCGGGATGATCCTGAGTATCGCAAGCAAAGCGAAAACCAGAAAATGTTTGGCGATCCGCTGGGTATAAAGCGGTTCAAAAAGCAGCCGAAAAAGATGACCATTTTGACGCTGGTTCTGATCGGGCCGATTCTAAGCTATTCTTTTTACCAAGCTTTTATCGCTGGCTAACTTGATGGATTTTGCTCTTTCCGACGAACAACAGATGATTTTTGACATGGCTTACGATTTTGGCCAATCGGAAATCGCCCCGAACGCCCAACAATGGGAACAAGACGGCACCATCCCCAAACAGCTTTGGCCTGAAATCGCAGCGCTGGGGTTTGGTGGGCTTTATGTTTCTGAGAAATATGGCGGTTCTGGCCTATCGCGCCTTGATGCAACCTTGGTGTTTGAGGCATTGGCCATGGCCTGCCCTTCTGTGGCGTCGTTCCTGTCGATCCACAATATGTGTGGTGGCATGATTGATAAATTTGGCGATGACGCTGCCAAACAAAAATGGCTGCCAGACATTTGCAGCATGGAAAAAGTTTTTTCTTATGCCCTAACCGAACCCGGCAGTGGTTCGGATGCCAGCGCGTTGCGCACTCGGGCTGAAAAAACCAACAACGGATATTCTCTGAATGGCACCAAAGCGTTTATCTCTGGCGGCAATTATTCCGATGCTTATCTAACCATGGTGCGCACCGGTTCGGATGGTCCCAAGGGCATTTCAACGGTGGTGATTGAGGCCGGAAGTGATGGCCTGTCGTTTGGTGCGTTTGAGCGTAAAATGGGTTGGCTTGCCCAACCCACAACGCAGGTGCAGTTTGATGATTGCCAGATTCCCAACGAAAACCTGATTGGCGAGGAAGACAAAGGCTTTTCATACGCCATGGCCGGCCTTGACGGCGGCCGCCTGAATATTTCCGCCAGCGCCCTTGGTGGCGCGCAAAACGCCCTGAATATCGCATTGAATTACATGGGTGAGCGCAAAGCATTCGGCAAAACCCTTGACCAGTTCCAAGCCCTGCAATTTCGCATTGCTGACATGGAAACCGAGCTGCAAGCCGCCAGAATATTCCTGCGCCAAGCCGCATGGAAGCTGGACACAGGCGCGCCGGATGCCAGCAAATTCTGCGCCATGGCCAAACGGTTTGTCACTGATACAGCGTTTAATGTCGCCAATGACGCGCTGCAAATGCTAGGCGGATACGGGTATTTGTCAGATTACGGCATTGAAAAAATCGTGCGGGATTTGCGGGTGCATCAGATTTTGGAAGGCACCAATGAAATCATGCGGATGATCACCGCACGGGCATTGTTGGCGGAGCGGGATCGTGGCTGACATCCTCATCCGCAAGTCTGGCCATATCGGCCATATTACATTGAATCGACCGCAAGCGTTAAACGCGCTCACCTATCAGATGTGCCTCGATATTGAGGCTACGCTGGATGAATGGGCCACAGACGACTCCGTCAAAATGGTGCTAATAGATGCCGCTGGTGAAAAAGCGTTCTGCGCGGGCGGCGACATTCAGCAAATGTATGACACCGCCGCAGCCGGGGATTTTGACTATGGCCGCAGGTTCTGGACTGATGAATACCGCATGAACGCCAAACTGGCGAATTTCCCCAAGCCATTTGTGGCGCTGATGCAGGGGTTTACTATGGGCGGCGGGGTTGGGATTTCTTGCCATGGTTCCCACCGCGTTGTATGCGAAAATTCCCAAATCGCCATGCCGGAATGCGGCATTGGGCTGGTGCCCGATGTAGGCGGTTCATTGCTGCTGGCCCGCGCGCCGGGGCGTATTGGTGAATATCTGGGCACTACTGCCAGCCGTATGGATGCGGGGGATGCCATTTTTGCCGGTTTTGCCGATTATTTCATTCCGTTTAAGGATTGGCCCGCGCTTACCAAAACCCTGATCAAAACCGGAGATTGGCAAGCGGTGGACCGTGCAGCGCAAAAAGCCCCGACCAGTAAACTGGCGGCCATGCAGCCGCAAATTGATGGCTGTTTTGCTGCGATTGGCATTTTGGGAGTTCTAAACGGAATGGACAGCTCTGATTGGGCGCAAAAAACCGAAAAAACTTTGCGGCGCAACGCACCGCTTTCGGTTGGCTGCACATTGGAAATGGTGCGTCGCGTGCGAGGCTTTACCCGCATTGAGGACGCGTTAAACATGGAATACCGTTTTACCTATCGCTCTGCATCTGATGGCGATTTTGTTGAAGGCATCCGCGCTGCCATCATCGACAAAGACCGTAACCCGCAATGGAAACACAAGCGCCTAGAAGATGTAAACCCAATGCATGTCAGCAAAATGCTGACGCCGCTGGGCGAGGCCGCTTTGAAATTATAAGGACAGCAACATGAAAATCGGATTTATCGGCCTTGGAAATATGGGGGCGCATATGGCCCGAAATCTGGCGGCTGCGGGCCATGAAGTTACGGGGTTTGACGTGGCCGGTGTCACGGTGGACGGGGTTCGCAATGTCAATAGCAGCGTTGCTGCTGTGAAAACCGCGGACGCCATTATCACCATGTTACCCAATGGGCAAATTCTGCGCAGCGTTGCCGCTGAAATAATTCCGGTATTGTCACCAAACGCATGTTTCATTGACTGCTCAACGGTTGACGTGGATTCGGCGCGCCGATTGGCCGCCGATTGGCCGCTTAGCGTCGATGCACCTGTGTCAGGCGGCATTGGCGGGGCGGATGCGGGCACCTTAACCTTTATGGCTGGTGGCAGCGATGCAGCTTTTGCCATTGCTGCACCCCTATTTGAAATCATGGGCCAAAAATCCGTGCATTGCGGCGCGAGCGGAGCAGGTCAGGCCGCAAAAATCTGTAATAATATGATTCTCGGCGCAACTATGATTGTAACCTGCGAGGCCTTTGCATTGGCAGATAAACTGGGCCTTGACCGCCAGAAAATGTTTGATGTTGTGTCCACTTCCAGCGGCTATTCATGGTCAATGAACGCCTATTGCCCTGCCCCCGGCATTGGCCCGGAAAGCCCCAGCGACAATGATTATCAACCCGGATTCGCAGCAGAACTAATGCTAAAAGACCTGCGCCTGTCACAACAAGCGGCTGAAGCGGTGGGTGCCGCCACGCCAATAGGCCAACATGCCACCAAGCTTTACCAACAATTTGTTGAGGATGAGGACGGTTTAGGCAAAGATTTTTCTGCTATGTTGCCACGTTTCTCAAAGTTGAACCGCTGATGTCCGAATGGATCAAAAATTCCGGCATTCCGTTGGAACCAGCAGCAATATTATTGTTAAGGAAAATAGGCGCTGCGCAATTCACCAAAGGCTCCGTTTTGTTCCGCGCTGGCGACCAAGTGCAAGGTTTTGCTGTTGTGCTATCTGGTAAAGTTGGTGTCTATTTGACAGGCGCAAGTGGTCGCGAAATCCAGCTTTATGAAATCAAACCCGGGCAAACATGTGTGCAATCAACGCTAGGGCTTTTAGGAAGTGATGACTACTCAGCCGAAGCTGTGTGCGAATCTGATTGTCAATTGGCTTTCATCCCGTGCGCAACATTCATGCAATTGCTCACCACATCAGAAGGTTTTCGAACCCATGTATTTCAAGCCTTTTCCAGCCGGTTACAAAATATGATGGAGCTTCTGGAACAAGTCGCTTTTGTCAAAATAGAAACCCGCATCGCTGCGATGTTGCTCAAGAATCTGGACAGGAACAACCAAGCCCATCTGACCCATCAAGAACTGGCAACCAAGATTGGCTCCGCGCGCGAAGTCGTTTCACGCCGTCTGGACGTTATGGCAAAACGGGGAATTTTATCCGTGGAACGCAGCGTCATAACCGTGATTAATCCGGCAGTATTGCAAAGTATTTCTGAAGGTGACTGACTTTTGTGACCAAGTCACAGACGGGAGGATAATTTACAGTTACCAAAATGTTAACGGTTGCATTCACGCGCCAAAAAAAGGGAATTTGGTTATGTTTAAAAACAACATGAACTCTGCTGACCGTATTGTCCGCATTGTTATCGGTGTTGCATTGATTGCAGCATTCTTTTTTGTGCCGACACTGCCGTTACGCTTTGTTGCCCTTATTGTTGGTGTCATTGTAATTGGCACCGCAGTTATCAATTCCTGTCTGCTATATTCAATATTGGGTATCAGCACCAAAAAATCGTGAATTATGGCGCTACTTTGATGAAAGCGCCTTAAGAAATATCCTGACCTGCCGCGCCGATTTTAGTCTATGACGGGTTTTATCACGTGGCAGGTTTGTGTAGATATCCAGATCGCGTTTATGGCTACGCCAATAATAACCAGCCACCCATTTGAAAATAAATTCCGCATCAAAGCGTTCCGGGCAACCGGGCGCCATATCGGGGCGGGTTTTGCCACGATAACGCAGGGTTCGTGAAATGACCCGCCAAAGCCGCAGCCAAGTCGGGAAATCCAGAAAAATAACGGTGTCTGCCCGCGCAATCCGTTCAGGGAATGTGCTGTGATGGTTGCCGTCAAACACCCATTGTTGTGTCGCTACGGCTGCCAGAATAAGCTTTGTGGTCTCGGAATTTGGTCGCTGCACCCATCCGGCGCGGAAATACATCGGGTCAATATGCACCACCGGCAGGCCGGTAATTTTGCCGATGTCACGCGCCAATGTCGATTTGCCCGACCCCGACCCACCATAAATCATGACGCGTTGCATTTTTGGCCCCTGTCGTAAATATGCAATACACACTGAAAATATTTAGATAGCATCGTTATTACAATTTTTTTCAGGAGCCAACATGAAATTCAAATACACAATTCTTTATGTAAAAGACGTTCGCGAGACGCTGGATTTTTACACCAGCGCCTTTGGCTTACACCAAAAAATGCTACATGAAAGCGGAGATTATGGCGAGCTTGACACAGGTTCAACAGTGTTGGCGTTTTCGTCATTAGAATTGATGGAATCGCTTGGCAAATCACCCCAAAAGGCGCAGCTTGATGCCCCCGTTTTCGAGATTGCGTTTGAAACCGACGATGTAAGCACAGGTCTGGCCAAAGCTGTGCAAGCAGGGGCAACACTGGTGCAAGACGCCACGCAAATGCCATGGGGGCAAATCGTTGGCTATGTATCCGACCCTGACGGATTTTTGATCGAGGTTTGCACCAAGGTTAACGCATGAGCAACAACCCGAAAATCCAACGATTTCTGGACGATACCAATATGGCAGCGCCTGACAAATACGCCATATTGCAGGCCGCGCGCGATATTGTTTTTCAACGACATCCCACCGCCACTGAGCGATTTATCTATGGTGGGATTATGTTTACCGTTGGCAACGATTTTGGCGGGGTTTTTACCAGCAAACACCATATCTCGTTTGAATTCAGCCAAGGGAATTTGCTGAATGATCCGAACAAACATCTGGAAGGCAGCGGTAAATCTCGTCGTCATTTAAAGCTTTGCAATTTAGATGATGTCGGCGCCAAGAATGTGGCTGGGTTTGTTAGCCAAGCAGTAAAATTGCTGGATCAACAATAGCCCTTGCTGTTCAACTGGGCCAAAATATCGGGTCTGGTTCGCAATTTCAGGGGCGATACCCCAAACCAGCGGTTAAATTCACGGCACATATGGGCTTGGTCAGCATAGCCAGAGTCTTGGGCGGTTTGAGCAAGATCACCCGACAGAACTGCGCGCGCGGCTTTTCGCGCCCGCGCTATGGATAGCCACGCCGCCGGAGTTCGCCTTGTTTTTGCACATATGCGTTGCAATTGTCGCGGGCTGACCCCAAGCTGCGTGGCAGCGATGTTGATGGTTGGGCTGGTGGCTATGCTTTCCAATGCTTCCTCCACATCTTGCGATAAATTGGTAAATTCATTGATCCGATCGGTAATATCCCCTTGCGTATTCAGGGGGTTTACAGCGTTCAAAAGGCGGCCAATATCCACCGAAACCTCGGGGCGAAGCCGAAAGCCTTTTAGGTAATCTCCGGCGTTAATGTTTACAAAATAGGCTGCATTATCCAGCGAAGTCACCTGCCAAAATGGTTTTTTGCCTGCCGCTGCCCAGAATATTAAATCACGGCAACCATCTGGAATAACAATAGAAAAACTGTCACATTGGGCTGTAAATTCCCATTCTTCCAGAATATTATCTTGCTTCGTCACAACATGTCTTTCAGATAAAACCCCGTATAGCTGGCCTCGTTCTTGGCAACCTGTTCCGGTGTTCCCGTCGCCACAATTTCACCGCCCAAATCGCCGCCCTCTGGTCCGATGTCAATCACGTGATCGGCGGTTTTGATCACATCGAGATTATGTTCAATCACGATCACCGTATTGCCCTGATCGACCAATTCATGCAATACTTCCAACAGTTTACGCACGTCTTCAAAATGCAAACCCGTCGTGGGTTCGTCCAGAATATATAGCGTGCGACCTGTTGAGCGTTTGGACAGTTCTTTGGAAAGCTTGACCCGCTGCGCCTCACCGCCTGACAAAGTTGTCGCCTGTTGCCCGACCTTGATATAGCCAAGCCCAACCCGCAGCAGGGCTGCCATTTTATCGCGGATGCTGGGCACGGCTTTGAAAAAGTCAGCCGCTTCTTCGACGTTCATGTCAAGAACGTCAGCTATGCTCTTGCCTTTAAACAATATTTCCAGTGTTTCGCGGTTATATCTTTTGCCCTGACAGCTTTCACAAGTCACATAAACATCAGGTAAAAAGTGCATTTCAATCTTGATAAGGCCATCGCCTTTACAAGCCTCGCAACGCCCGCCTTTGACATTAAAACTGAACCGCCCGGGTTTATAGCCCCTTGTTTTGGCCTCGGGCATGCCGGCGAACCAGTCGCGGATCGGCGTAAAGGCCCCCGTATAAGTCGCAGGGTTGGAACGCGGCGTGCGGCCAATGGCGCGTTGGTCAATATCAATGACTTTATCGAGATATTCCAAACCTTTAATCGATTTACACGGGGCAGGAATTTTACGGGCGCGGTTCAGGCGCATGCTTGCGGTTTTAAACAGCGTTTCAATGGTCAGCGTAGATTTCCCACCCCCCGAAACGCCAGTAACACAGGTAAATGTGCCGAGTGGGAATTTGGCGGTTACATCCTTCAGATTGTTCCCTGTCGCCCCTGCAACCACCAGTTTTTTGCCGGTGCCTTTGCGGCGTTTGACAGGGATAGCAATTGAACGTTTACCTGTAAGGTATTGCCCTGTAATGCTTTCTTTGCATTTTTCTATTTGTTTTGGCGTGCCTTGCGCGATGATTTCACCGCCATGCACCCCCGCGCCCGGGCCAATATCAATCACATGATCGGCCTCACGAATGGCCTCTTCGTCATGTTCCACAACCAGCACCGAATTGCCCTGATCCCGCAGGTTTTTCAGGGTTTCCAGTAACCGCCCGTTATCACGTTGGTGCAGGCCAATGCTGGGTTCGTCCAGCACATAAAGCACCCCCGTCAGGCCCGAACCGATCTGGCTGGCCAGCCGTATCCGCTGGCTTTCACCCCCCGAAAGCGTGCCGCTGGCCCGTGCCAATGTCAGGTAATTCAGGCCTACATTCACCAAAAAACCCAGCCGTTCGCGGATTTCTTTTAGGATTGCCTCGGCAATCTGGTTTTTCTGGTTACTCAGGTCATTTGGTATCGCCTGAACCCAGTCCAGCGCTTCAGAAATCGACATCTGCACCACCTGCCCCGCGTGCAATCCGGCAATTTTAACCGCCAAGGCCTCGGGTTTCAGGCGAAAACCGTCACAAGTGTGGCAGTGGCGATTGTTCTGATAACGCTCAAATTCTTCGCGAATCCAGTTGCTGTCGGTCTCGCGATAGCGGCGTTCCATATTGGGAATCACCCCTTCAAAGGGCCGTTTAACTTCATAAACCCGTCCGCCTTCGTCATAGCGAAACTTGATTTCTTCGCCTTTGGAACCATATAACATAATCTGTTGAATTTCTTCAGGTAATTCAGACCATGGCAGGGATTTTTTGAACTTAAAATGCCTCGCTATCGCCTCAATCGTCTGGCGAAAATACGGCGATTTGCCTTTGGCCCAAGGGGCAAGCGCGCCTTGATACAGGCTCAGCGACTGATCCGGCACAATCAACCCTTCGTCAAAAAACAGCTCCACCCCCAGCCCGTCACACTCAGGACAAGCGCCGAAGGGCGCGTTGAAACTGAACAGGCGAGGTTCGATTTCAGGAATGGTAAAGCCGCTGACCGGACAGGCGTAGTTTTCCGAAAATATATGCCGCTTTGCCTCATCGTCAGCGATTTCCAGCACCGCGATACCCTCGGCAAGGTTTAAAGCGGTGCGTAGGCTGTCAGCCAGCCGTGTTTCCAACCCCGATTTAATTACCAGCCGGTCAACCACAACGTCGATATTTTGGCGGAATTTTTTGTCAAGCTTGGGCGCGTCCTCCAGCTCATAAAATTCTCCATTTACCTTAACCCGTTGAAATCCTTGCTTTTTCAACTCTGAAAAATATTTGGAATACTCACCTTTTCGGTCGCGCACCACGGGGGCCAGCAGATAGGCGCGGGTGCCCTCCTCCATCAGCATTATCCGGTCCACCATTTCCGAAACCTGCTGGGCTTCGATCGGCAATCCGGTTGTTGGCGAAAAGGGCGTGCCAACCCGTGCGAATAGCAGCCGCAGATAATCGTAAATTTCGGTCACCGTGCCAACCGTGGAGCGCGGATTTTTTGAGGTGGTTTTTTGCTCAATTGAGATCGCAGGCGACAAGCCACTGATATGGTCCATATCCGGCTTTTGCATCATATCAAGGAATTGCCGCGCATAAGCGCTCAGCGATTCCACATACCGGCGCTGCCCTTCGGCATAGATCGTATCAAACGCCAAACTGGACTTGCCCGAACCGGAAAGCCCAGTAATCACCACCAGTTTGTCGCGTGGAATATCCACGTCGATGGATTTGAGGTTATGGGCGCGTGCGCCACGAACCTCAATATTTTTGATCGCCATATCGGTCTCCGGAATCTTGACCTTCTATATGTGAACAAAAGGTAAACATATGCAAGAGATAATTTCTTTGCCTGCCTTTTGAATTTCACATTCAGTAAACTATATATGATCTAACCGAAAATTCCTGAGGGGAACAATATGAATATGCCATATCAAGCAACAGTGCGCCCTATTGCGCCGCAAGATGCAGTTGCCAAAATCGCCGATAATCAAGCCATCCTGATTGACGTTCGTGAACATTCAGAGCTGGCAATCACTGGCACCGCTTTGGGTGCGCTGCATATTCCGTTGATGACGATACCAGCCAAAACAGACCCGCAACACCCCAAATTTCATAAAGACCTAAAAACCGACAGGCCCGTCATTGTGTTTTGCGCAATGGGTGGCCGCGCCGAAAAGGCCGCGCAGGCTCTGTTGGCTTTTGGGTTTTCAGAAGTTTATAACCTTGGTGGATTGCAACACTGGCAGCAAGGCGGCGGCGAGATCATTCCCGCTTGACCTACAAAATATAATCAAAAAAGCCGGTCAATTGCGTCGGCTTTTTTTGATTTTAAATGTTAACCTAATGGCGGTGGAAAGGTGGCGGCATGTTCGCTAAGCTCCCCAAAACCAGATTCGCAAAAAGGAAAAAAAATGGCTGGCAGTGTTAACAAAGTAATTCTTATCGGCAATCTTGGCGCGGACCCCGAAGAACGGACCTTCAGCAATGGTGGCCGGGTTGTAAACCTGCGTATTGCCACATCAGAAACATGGCGGGATAAAAACTCTGGTGAGCGCCAAGAACGCACCCAATGGCACAGTATTGCGATTTTTTCCGAACCCCTGTGCAAAATTGTTATGCAATATGTCAAAAAAGGCTCCAAGATTTATGTTGAGGGCCAGTTGGAAACCCGCAAATGGCAGGACCAATCGGGCAATGACCGGTATTCAACCGAAGTTGTGCTTCGGCCCTATACCTCGACTTTGACAATGCTTGACAGTCGCAGTGACGGCGGTTCCGGTGGTGGCAATTATGGCGGTGGCCAAAGCAGTGGTTATGGTGATGATCAAGGTGGCGGGCCACAAGGCGGTGGTCAGGGCGGCGGCAATCAGGGCGGCGCCAGCAATCTGGATGATGAAATTCCGTTTTAGAATGGTGGGGTAAAACCCCACCCTACGGGTTCTGGGCTTTTCTTGTGGCCAGCAGGATGCTTGTTTCGCTGCTGGTGACCCCTTCAAAACGTCGAATTTGCGCCAAAACGCTGTCCAGCTCCGCCAGCGTTTGGGTGCCGATCTCAACCACCAGATCCCATTTGCCATTTGTGGTATGCACCGCCTGAACCGTGGCAACGCTCGACAGGCGCGAAACAATGCGTTCGGTGCCGCGCCCTTCAATCCCGATCATCATTAAGCCCCGCACCGGTTGGTCTGCGATGTCGGATTTAACAATCACAGTATACCCGACAATCTCGCCCGATGTGGTCAGCTTATCTAATCGCGCGCGAATGGTTGCCCGTGACATCCCCATATCAACCGATAATTCTGCATGGCTGGCCCGACCGTTCCGGCGCAAAAGACCAATTAATTTCTCATCAATATTATCCATAGTGCGCGTTTCCTATTATCAAAAAGATCAATTCGCCACACATATTGCGCAATATTAGGGGTTTTATCCACCCATAATTTACCCAATTGTGTAAAAAACCGGAGAACCCCATGCAACAAGATTTTATTCTAATCGGCGCGCCGGTCGATAGCGGAGCCAGCCAACCCGGTTGCCTTATGGGACCGGATGCCTATCGCACGGCGGGGCTTGTGCAAACCTTGCAAAACCTTAACGGCAAAGTGATTGATCGCGGCAATGTTGCACCGCGGCCACAGCAGGAAAAACCCCACAGCAACCGCGCGCTTCACCATCTAGCAGAGACCATAAGCTGGACAAAGGCCCTTTCCCAAGCCGCTGAAAGCGCTTGTGAAACCGGGTTTCCGATATTTATGGGTGGCGATCACAGCCTGTCGCTTGGCTCTGTGAAAGGTGTGGCTGATTATGCCGCCAAACAGGACCGGCCGCTTTTTGTGCTTTGGCTTGATGCGCACCCTGATTTTCACACCCCCTATACCACCCAATCGGGCAACCTGCACGGCACCCCACTGGCCTATGTGACGAGGCAGCAGGGTTTTGACGGTTTTCCAGACATAATTCATCCAGTTGATCCCAAGAATATCTGCATTTTCGGGGCGCGCTCGGTTGACCCAGCGGAGCTAAAGGCTTTGAAAGAAAATGATATTTGCATTTATGACATGCGGGCAATTGATGAAAAAGGCATTGTGGGGCCAATTTCGGAATTTCTGCGTCAAGTCAGCGCCAATAATGGATTGCTACATGTCAGTCTTGACGTTGATTTCCTTGAACCCGGTATTGCGCCCGCGGTTGGCACCACGGTTCCGGGCGGCGTCACCTTTCGTGAGGCCCATTTGGTGATGGAATTGCTGCATGACAGCGGTTTGGTCAGCTCACTTGACCTGGTTGAGCTGAACCCGTTTCTTGATGACCGAGGCCGCACCGCGCGCCTAATGGTTGACCTGACCGCATCTTTAATGGGGCGCACCGTGCTTGACCGTCCAACCCTTAGCTTTTGAGAGGATTTTGATATGAAAAACCTGAACTTAGTGCCGTTTGTTAGTGTCGATAACATGATGAAACTGGTGCTGGAAATCGGTATTGAGCGGTTTTCAGTAGAGCTTTCAGCCTATATCGAAGATGATTTTAAGCGTTGGGAGTTGTTTGACAAAACCCCGCGCGTGGCTTCGCACTCATCGACAGGTGTCATTGAATTAATGCCCACATCAGACGGTGAGACTTATGCGTTCAAATATGTAAACGGCCACCCCAGCAACACCAAAGCTGGCTTGCAAACCGTCACTGCGTTTGGTGTTTTATCCGATGTTTCAACCGGTTATCCGGCTTTGCTATCAGAAATGACCATTCTTACCGCGCTGCGCACAGCTGCGACTTCTGCCATGGTTGCTAAATATCTGGCCCCAAAAAACGCCAAAACCATGGCGATAATTGGCAATGGAGCGCAATCCGAATTTCAAGCGATTGCCTTTATGGCGATCAACGGCATTAAAAAGCTACGGCTATACGATATTGATCCGGTGGCCACCAAAAAATGTATGGATAACCTTCGTGGCTATGATCTAGAAATAACCTGTTGCGCCAGTGCACAAGACGCTGTTGAGGGCGCAGACATCATCACAACCGTCACCGCTGACAAACAATATGCCACCATTCTGACCGACAATATGGTTGGTGCAGGCGTGCATATCAACGCCATTGGCGGCGATTGCCCGGGCAAAACCGAATTGCACCGCGATATCTTGCTGCGGTCGGATATTTTTGTGGAATACCCACCCCAAACCCGCATTGAGGGCGAGATTCAACAGCTTGCGCCGGATCACAAAGTTACCGAGATCTGGCAGGTCATCACCAGCCAAGCCACGGGCCGCAAGGACGCCAAACAAATCACCCTTTTTGACAGCGTTGGTTTCGCGATCGAGGATTTCTCAGCCCTGCGCTACGTCAATGACCTGATCAAAAAACGGGGCCATTTTGATAATCTTGATATGCTGGCAGACCCGGATACCCCGCGGGATTTGTTTGGTATGCTGCTGCGCGCCAAGCAGGCTTAGAACTCGGTGCTGAATCTTAGCTCAACACCATAGCTTTCGAAATCTTCCAACCCAAGCCCGTCATAAAATCCACTTAAACCCAGATTGCCATCCATCCCGACCTGACGGTTAACCCCGAGATCAAGCCGCGCACGGCCGCCCTCATAACCCGGATCAACCGCATTGCCGGAACTATAACTCCAAACTCCGGAAACCCCGCCATTCAAGGTTGTGGCTTCATTCATTGAAAACTCAAAATCAAGCCCTGCCACAGCCTGTGCCAATCCGATGGTTTGCGCCGCAATAGGATTGCCCAAACCATCAATATAAGCCGCCTGCGCATCGGAAGTATATTTTGCATCCAGAAACGGCAACAACACCAACGCGCCACGTTCAACTTCTCCGGAAACCCCTAATGTGGCCAGCCCGCGCTCGGTAGAAAATACATCGGTAAACGTGCCCAGCAGCGAAATGGTATTGCTGGTCTGGCCATATAATAGCGACCCTTCGAAATAAAGCGGTTGGTCAGGGGTTTTGGCAACAAAATATGGCCCAAGCAACCAGCCGGTGCCGCTGGCGATGGCTGCGCCATCAACTTCGGTAATCACATCAAATTGCAACATACCGCCAAGCAGCAGGTTTTGTGATAATTTGGAATAGCCGCCAACCGCACCAAAAACATATTGGCTTTCTGCCCCTAAATCGGTGGACCAATTGGCATTTAATCGCGCCCATATCGGCCCGTCCGAACCAGTCTTAAATGCTACTATCCCGCTTTTTTCAGTTATATCTGCATTAAATTGCGGCCGGTTTCCGCCACGCAAAGAACCCGCCAGATCAGGTTGGTTGGAAAGCAAAGCATTGGCCCGGGTTAACATGAATCGGGCAACTGCCACACTTGTTTCAGTTCCGGTCACATTTGTGATGGTGGTTATGGTACCAGAGACAGTATTATCGTTACCTGCCTGGTCTTGAGCAACCGCGGCAGCGATCGACATGACCAGATCCGCACCGCCAGTAGCAAAAACTGTGGCTGTATAGATCGCACCATCGCCAGTCAGTGCTGTGACAGAACCACCAGAAATAGTTATGTCACCCGCGACAAATCCCGTTACGTTTTCGGAAAATGTGATGGTCGCGTCAAAAGCAGCAGGGCCATTTATTTCAGCAGGCAAACCGGAAATCACCACATCGGGCGATGTCAGATCGACGGTAGCATTTAAGATATTGGATGCGGTGTTATTTAATAAAACAGAGCTTTCAACTCTGGCAGCCGGCAGCGATATACTCACCGCGCCGGATGCAATTGCTACGATGTCCAAGGTATAGGTGTTACCAGCACCTGCGCTTAAACTGCCATTAACAACGCTGGCATTAGTCAAGGAAAAGTCGCTTTCCGTTAATCCGGTAACAGGCTCGCTAAACGTAACCGTAAGGGTTTGCTGACCAAAAAATGTTCCGGTTATCCCGGAAAGAACAACCGTGGGCAGTGATGCGATCAGGGTTTCTGTGAAAACATCAACCGTATTGGTTACCCCGTAAAGCCCGATATCATACGAATAACGCCCCGTAGGGGTATTGCCATCAAAGGTTATAAACATCTCACCATCAGTTTCACGCGTGCCATCGGCCCCATTTTGCATCAGATTGGTAACATTGCCAAACCCGCAGTTATTTTCCAGAAACGGCACAGACACGCTGATTATTGAGTAAAATTGACCATTTCCAAGATCAAAGCCGGAACCACCCGCGTGCGGCAGCCCAAGTTCTTCATTTTCAATTGATAAAGCACCGGCAAAAATAACATTCGCACCGATACTATTTAATCTATTCCTGTAAAAGCAGCCGTCAGGGCTAAATACAACCCAAGCATTGTTAATCTCGCCTTCAAACGCCATTGTCGACGTTGGCAAAAAAGCAGTGAAGACAGAAATTATGCCTGCTGAGAATAATTCAAGCTTTTTAAACAATTTATTGCTCCATATGTTTACAGGCAAATATCATGCCTGCCTCCCTTTGGGAGGTCTAATCGTTAAACATTGGCACTAAAAAACGGACCGGCCTGCTATATCTCTCTGAATTCAGCATCTTGACTGGGTAGCAATCACCACTGATTCTCAGGCGGACATTTGTGAACGCCTTCTAATAAGGTTTTCCAATATAGGTCAATAGTAAAAAATCAGCAGAAGACCGAACCAGTGATTGCGCTTTTGGGGCGAATTTGTTAGGTTTTGCCACAATATATTGTGGATTTCGAGGATGGCTAAATCGTGAGTGACGAGACTGAAAACAAAGACGAAAACGGCGCCGAAAAATACGTCTATGACGGGCCGCAAATCGCGATTGAGGAGGAGATGAAAACCTCCTATCTCGACTATGCGATGAGCGTGATTGTGTCACGCGCCATCCCCGATTTGCGCGATGGTTTGAAACCCGTGCATCGGCGCATTTTATATGCAATGAACGAGGCCGGAAACACCCATGACAAGGCCTATAAAAAGTCAGCCCGCCCTGTTGCCGATACCATGGGTAAATACCACCCGCACGGCGATGCCTCAATTTATGACGCTTTGGTGCGCATGACGCAGGATTTTTCCATGTCTTTGCCGCTGCTGGATGGCCAAGGCAATTTTGGCTCGATGGATGGCGATAAAGCCGCTGCGTTTCGCTACACCGAAGTGCGCATGCATAAAACCGCCTCGTATCTTTTGGCCGATATTGACAAAGACACTGTTGATTTTCAGGAAAATTATGACGGCAAAGACAGTGAGCCAACGGTTTTGCCGGCCCGCTATCCCAATATGCTGGTTAATGGTGCTGGCGGCATTGCCGTTGGCATGGCGACCAACATCCCGCCTCATAACCTTGGTGAGGTGATCGACGGCACATTGGCGCTGATGGCAACACCGGACCTGACCGTTGATGATTTAATGGAATTTATCCCTGCACCAGATTACCCGACCGGGGGTATCATTCTGGGCACGCACGGTGCCAAAAAGGCCTATCGCGAGGGGCGCGGTTCGGTTGTGACCCGGGCACGGACCTCGGTGGAGGAAATCCGCAAGGACCGTTATGCGATTGTGGTTACGGAAATTCCGTATCAGGTTAACAAAGCCACCATGATTGAAAAAATCGCCGAACTTGCCCGCGATAAAAAGGTTGAGGGCATTGCCCATGTGCAAGACGAAAGTGATCGTTTTGGGGTGCGGGTGGTCATTGAACTGCGCCGCGATGCCACCGCTGAGGTGGTTCTGAACCAGCTATTTCGGTTTACCCCGCTGCAAACCTCGTTTGGCTGTAATATGCTGGCCCTGAATGGCGGGCGGCCTGAAACGCTGGATCTGAAAAAATTCCTTTCGGCGTTCATCACCTTCCGCGAAGAAGTCGTGGCGCGGCGCACCGCGTTTGAACTGCGCAAAGCCCGTGAGCGGTCCCATATTTTATGTG
>QIGK01000115.1 GCA_003228875.1 Rhodobacterales bacterium | reverse complement strand
TGGCGGGCGTGGGAGGCTGGGCCTCCTTTAACTCTGGACATTTTTCAGGCTCCTTAACGCGCGTATGGCATGTATGATTTCACAATTTTTTCATCAGCTTTGCACAGAGTGGTTGTGCCACGTGCATTGCGAAGAAATTTATTGGAACGTTTGATCATACCGTGCTGTTTACCGGCTTGGGTGTAACACGACCCGAAGCGGTGGTCCTGAATCGCAGCTTGGTGCTCGATTTTGTCTTCATCTTGGGCATTTCCGTCTCCTTATAAAGGAATGGTAATTAGAGGCGACTCGGCAGCCCTTTCGGCCGGTCGCATCGGTGAAGCGCGTTATTTACGCGTATATTTATCTTAACACAAGCAGGAAGTTTAGTTTAGAATATTCCCGATAAGTTTATACATTGCTTCGGGAATGTCTGAAATATTAAGTCCCAGAGAAACACTTAAATCTGCATCGTCAAAATTCGAAATATGGGCGTAATAAAGCGCCCCGCCGCCCAATAACAAGAAAATGACCGCAAATTTAAAAGAACTTTTGTTGGTCATCGACCCAACAAGCGCCAGCACCCCAAAAAGCAGAAACACTGCGCCTGCAAGGATGGATAACTCATAATTTGACATAGCGCCCCCGACAATTAATCCAGATCAGTTCCATAGATCAGTTTTTCATTCACCGGTGCCACCCGCAAGATATTAGTGCTGCCCGGTGTGTTAAACGGCACCCCCGCTGTGACAACGATCATATCTTCTTCGCCGGCAAACCCAAACTGTTTTGCCGCTTTGGCAGCGCCAACAACCGCTTGTTTAAACCTGTCGATTTCCTCAACCACCACACAATGCAAGCCCCAAACCAGCGCCAGACTACGTGCGGTATGGATCTTGTGGGTCAGCGCAATAATTGGCACGCTCGGGCGTTCCCGCGCGGCCAGAACCGCTGTGGTGCCCGATTGCGTAAAACAGACAATGGCTTTGACATCGGTGGTTTCAGCAACCTCACGGGCTGCCACCGTAATTGCATTGGCAATGCCCTGACTGGACGGCGTATGTGACGCGATAATGCCGTCACGATACATTTTATCTTTTTCGACTTCCTCGGCGACGTTGCTCATGGTCGTGACCGCCTCAATGGGGAAATCCCCCGCGGCGGATTCCGCTGATAACATCACTGCATCCGCGCCCTCATAAATAGCCTGTGCCACGTCCGAGACCTCCGCACGGGTTGGCACGGGTGATGAGATCATGCTTTCCATCATTTGGGTGGCAACAATAACCGGTTTGCCAACCCGGCGACAGGCCGTGACCAGATGTTTCTGGATAGGCGGCAACATATGCACCGGCAGTTCAACCCCCAGATCGCCGCGCGCCACCATAATTCCGTCTGCAACCGCCAGAATTTCCTCAAAGGAATCTACCGCAGTTGGTTTTTCGATCTTGGCGATAATTCTGGCACGGCCAGAGGCCAGCACCCGCGCCTCTTCAACATCCGACGGGCGCTGCACAAAGGAAAGGCCCAGCCATTCCACACCCAACGCGCAGACAAATTCCAGATCAGCCAAGTCTTTTTGCGACAGGGCCGCCAGTGGCAGCACCACATCGGGCACATTCACGCCTTTACGGTTTGAAATCTCGCCACCGACTTCGACGGCCATATCGGCAAAATCATCGCCAAACGCGGTTACTTTCAGACGGATTTTTCCGTCATTGACCAGCAAGGTTGATCCAAGCTCCAACGCTTTGAAAATCTCCGGATGGGGCAGGTTTACGCGCGTTGCATCGCCTGGGGTTTTGTCCAGATCAAACCGGAACGCCGCGCCGACTTCAAGCATTTCACTGCCATTGGCAAATTCACCACACCGTAATTTTGGCCCCTGCAAGTCTGCCAAAATACCGATGGGTCGGTTTAATTCGACCTCCAGTTCACGAATAATTTTGTGGCGCTCGGCGATTTCGGGATGGGAGCCGTGGCTCATATTTAAGCGAAACACATCTGCACCAGCTAAAAATAGCGCGCGGATCATTTCTTTGGTGTCGGATGCAGGGCCAAGGGTCGCGACGATTTTTACGTTGCGGCGCCGTCTAATTCCAATAGTCATCTTTTCTCTTTCAGTGCCAAGTTGGCGGGCCTGTCGCTGGGTATAGCGCAACAATGTTGTAATGTCCCGCCAATTTGGCGAAATATACGGTCTTTTTCGATGCGCGGGCTAGAGGAAGGTTTCGCACGGCGTTAACAATACCAAGCGAATCAAACACGGAAATCCGATGCCTGACAATTTTCCCTTTACGCTTTTCAATGCCGATAATTGCTCAGCAACCTTAATCTTGTGTGATCACGCAACCAATATCGTGCCAGATTGTGTCAATGATGGCACCTTGGGGATCTCTGATCAGGACATGAACCGCCATATTGCTTTTGATATTGGGGCCAAGGGTGTCTCACAACATCTGGCCAAAGCCCTAAATGCCACGATGATTTCAAGCAATTTTTCCCGTTTGGTGATTGATCCGAACCGTGGCGAAGATGATCCGACAATATTGATGAAAATCTATGACGGCACAATTATTCCGGGCAACCGACATGCAGATAAAGCAGAGCGCGAACGGCGGCTTGAAAAATTCCATCGCCCTTATCATCAGCAAATCACCCAGCAGATAAACGCGGTGATTAAACGTGGCCAAACCCCTGTGATCATCTCTATCCATTCTTATACGCCTAAATTGCGCAACCGCCCGAAACGCCCATGGCATGTGGGTATTTTGTGGGATCAAGACGCGCGCATGCCGGTGCCATTGATTAAAAAACTACGCGCTATGCCCGATATTTGCGTGGGAGAAAACGAACCCTATGCTGGCGGATTTCACGGCGATACCCTGTATCTCCATGCCACCAAACGCAACATTCCCAATGTGTTGATTGAAATCAGGAATGACCTGATTGATACAGAACAAGGCCAGCAGAAATGGGCTGATATTCTGGCTGGCCCGTTACGTGAAATTATTGAAAATCTGGAGAATAGCGAAAATGGATAAGCAAACCCAAACCGAACTCGAAGCTGCTGCTTTTCGCCGGTTGCGGGACCATCTGGCAAAGCGCAGCGATGTGCAAAACATCGACATGATGAACCTGACAGGGTTTTGCCGCAATTGTCTGTCGCGCTGGTATCAGGAGGCCGCAAATGAACGCGGCATTGAGATGAGCAAAGATCAGGGCCGTGAGGCGTTTTATGGCATGCCTTATGAGACGTTCAGAAAATTGCATCAATCCGAAGCTAAACCTGAAAAGCTGGCCGAGTTTGAAGCCAAACGTCCAACAGACTAACTTCTTCTTTTTAACAAATACTCGCGCCGCAGGCTGGCCTTGCCGAGCGAAGCGAGGCCACGCCCAATGGCAGGGGTTGCATTGCGAAGCAATGCTGGCGCCGAACTGCGGGAGCCCTCCCAGCCTTCGGTTGGGCCTGGCCTCGGCTTCGCCTCGGCAGGGCATTTTTGCTATTGTTATAGTATAACTTTAGGCATAAAAACTTTCCGAAACACCGGAGGCTCAAATGCGTTTAATTCTGCTTTTTCTTAGCCTTTTGGGCACCGCGCTGCAAGCTGAGCCGCCAAAGGTTGTGACCACAATTGCGCCGCTCTATGGCATTCTATCTGATCTAATGCGCGGGGTTGGCGCGCCGACACCGATTGTTGTCAAAGGCAGTGATCCTCATTTTTTTTCGCTTAGACCCAGCCAGATTTTTGCGCTCAATGATGCTGATATCCTGTTTGCAGTTGGCGGTAATATTGAGCCATGGTTGTCGCGTGTCCTCCCCGACTTAACCGCAGATGTGGTTTTTTTGGCGGATATCGCCTTAGTTCGCGACTTTCGCTTACCCCTGCGGGATCTTAATGATATCAAAAACCAAACAACAGTGCCCGTCTCAGCCCCATTTGATCCACATATGTGGCTAGACCCGACATTTGGCCGGATATGGGTGTTTTACGCTGCCACTGTGCTGGCTAGAAATGACCCCGACAATGCCGCAACATATATTGCAAACGCGCGCAAAATGATTGACGCGCTCAATGCTGCGGCGCTCTTGCTCCAACAAACTGCTGACGCGGTTGCTGATACCAATATTGTCACGTCTCACGACTCGCTTCAATATCTGGAAAACCGCTTTAATCTCAACATAGTTGGCGCGCTTTCAAGCGCCTCTGGTGATCAGGCGGGCGCGCGCAGCCTTGGCGCGTTGCGGCGATTTGAGGGCAGCGTTTGTTTGCTAACTGATATATCCGAAAGCGCCAATAGCTTGGCAAACTTATTCCCCGACTGGCCGCAGGTCATCCTTGACCCGCTTGGCCATGATCTGGCCGGAGAGCCGGATTACCTCGCCAATCTCTACCTTGCTATTGCAGCCGCGCTGGAAAATTGCATTATTGACCCTTAGGGGGATTATCATGTGTAAGACAGGTTTTTTTGTTGATGAGAAATGCTTTTGGCATTCGGGGGGCAATTATGCATTAACCGCGCCGGTGGGCGGGTTTGTGCAGCCCTTGGCTGCGGGGGGCTTGCCGGAAAACCCTGAAACCAAACGGCGGTTTAAAAACCTGCTGCATGTTACTGGGCTGACTGAGGAGTTGCATTGTTTGAGCGCGCCCAGCGCCACGCAACAAGACTTATTGCGGGTTCATCCCGCCAGTTATCTTAATAAATTCAAGGCCCTTAGCGACGACAAAGGCGGCGAACTTGGTCTACGCACCCCGTTTGGCCCCGGCGGATTTGAAATAGCAGCACTTTCAACTGGACTGGTAATTGCTGCGCTGAATTCAGTGATGGCTGGCACTCATAAAAACGCTTATGCGCTGTCGCGCCCGCCGGGGCACCATTGCCTGCCCGACTGGGCCAACGGGTTTTGTCTGTTGGCCAATATTGCCATTGCCATTGAATCCAGCCCCGCCAAACGCGTTGCCGTGGTGGATTGGGATGTGCATCATGGTAATGGCACCGAACACATTTTCTATGAACGTGACGATGTGTTGACCATCAGCCTGCATCAGGAAAATAATTATCCGCTGGATAGCGGCGCGGTTAAAACCATTGGCAAAGGCGCGGGCAAAGGCTTTAATATGAATATCCCGCTACCGCCCGGGGCCGGGCATGATACCTATTTATACGCGATGGAACGGTTGGTTCTGCCGCGATTGCGCGTCTTTAAGCCTGACGTGATTATTGTTGCTTGCGGGTTTGATGCCTCGGGAGTTGATCCGCTTTCGCGCATGTTGTGTTCTGCGGAAACCTTTCGGCTAATGACCCGCCAATTGATGCAATCGGCGGATGCACTGTGTGATAGTCGGTTGGTAATGGCCCATGAGGGTGGTTACTCCGAGGTGCATGTGCCGTTTTGCGGCCATGCGGTTGTACAGGAAATGTCCGGTAGCAAGATTGACGCGGGGGATGCATTGGGCGCGCGGATTGCGGGGCAACAGCCGAGCGCGATGATGCAAAAGATTTATGCGGGAATGGTTGATGGTATAGCTGATGGATATGGCTTATGAGGGTTGAAACGGAGCGGCTAATCTTGCGGCCCTTGTCGTTAGACGACAGTGATCAAATGGCCAAAATCAACGCCGACCCGCGGGTTATGGAGCATTTCCCCGCGCCAATGACCCATAGCAAAACAACGGCTTTTCTGGCGCGTGTCGAAACCCATTAGCACAACAACGGCTTTGGCCTATGTGCCTTGGAAATTCGCGAACTGGCACGTTTATCGGCTTTACCGGTCTGACAATCCCGCCTTATCAAACCCCTGCCTCGCCTTGCACCGAAATCGGCTGGCGTTTGGCAACAACCGCTTGGGGAAAGGGCTATGGGTTTGAGGCAGCACAGGCCTGTCTGGAATGGGGCTTTCGAGGGCTGGGCTTGTCGGAAATTGTGTCCTTTACCGCCCAAACCAACACCAGATCCTTTGGCCTGATGCAACGTCTTGGCATGATCACCCGCGCATCGGATGATTTTGACCATCCAATGCTGCCCCCTGACAGCCCGCTTTCTCGCCATGTTCTTTATCGCTTAAGTGCCGGGCAATGCCGCTTGACTTGACCTGCCCTGCCCCGCGATAAACACCCCAACCAACGGAGGCCAAAATGGGCAAAATCTATGACAATGCCGATGCTGCGCTGGAAGGCGTTTTATTTGACGGCATGAAAATCGCTTGCGGCGGTTTCGGGCTTTGTGGGATGCCAAATGATCTGATTGAAGGCATCAAGCGCGACGGTGCCAAAGACCTGACGGTGGCCAGCAACAATGCCGGTGTTGATGGTATCGGGCTGGGACTGCTTCTGGAAACCCGTCAGATCAAAAAGATGATCTCAAGCTATGTCGGCGAAAATGCTGAGTTCATGCGGCAATATCTTTCCGGAGAGCTGGAACTGGAATTCACCCCGCAAGGCACTCTGGCCGAGCGCATGCGGGCTGGTGGCGCGGGCATTCCCGGGTTTTATACCAAAACCGGGGTGGGAACCGTGATTGCCGAGGGCAAGGACCACAAGGAATTTAATGGCGAGACTTATATCATGGAGGAAGGTATTTTTGCTGATCTTTCCTTGGTCAAGGCATGGAAGGGTGACGCGCAGGGCAATCTGGTTTACCGAAAAACCGCCCGCAATTTTAACCCCAATGCCGCGACTTGTGGCAAGGTTTGCGTGGCCGAGGTCGAAAAAATTGTGCCGGTCGGGTCGCTTGACCCTGACCTGATCCACACGCCAGGGATATTTGTGAACCGGCTGATCCTCAGCACCGCAGAAAAACACATCGAAAACCGCACAACGCGGGCAGCATAGCTTAAGGAGATACCAAAATGTTAACAGAAGCTTATCTCAAAGGCATTCTTATCAATAATCCCAGTGAAGAAGTTCAAGTAGAACTCGATGATTTAAATGCAAACCAAATTAACTATAGTGAAGTAGCGCAAAATGCTCTCAGGAAATATCGAATAATTAGAACAATTAAGAACAACCCAGATGGCGATATGGCATTCTATGCCAGATGGGTAGTATTCTATCCTCGCAAAGAAAGTTCATAATTATGTGGGACCGCAACCAAATGGCTGCAAAAGCAGCGCTGGAATTGCAAGACGGCATGTATGTTAACCTCGGGATCGGCATTCCCACCTTGGTTAGCAATTTTATTCCTGACGGGGTTGATGTGACCTTGCAATCCGAAAACGGTATGCTGGGCATGGGGCCGTTTCCGACCGAGGATGAGGTCGATGCAGACCTGATCAATGCCGGTAAACAAACCATTACTGAACTCGACCGGACCTCGTATTTTTCATCCGCTGACAGTTTTTCGATGATCCGTGGCGGGCATATTGATATGGCAATCTTAGGCGCGATGGAGGTTGCCCAAAACGGTGATCTCGCCAACTGGATGATCCCGGGCAAGCTGGTCAAAGGCATGGGCGGCGCGATGGACCTTGTGGCAGGGGTTAAGCGGGTGATTGTGGTGATGGATCAGGTTAATAAACACGGCAAAAGCAAGTTGTTAAGGGAATGCACCCTGCCCCTGACGGGCGCTGGTGTGGTCGACCGGATTATCACCGAGCTGGCAATTTATGACGTGGTTGAAGGGGGTTTACAAATTGTCGAAATGGCTGACGACGTGGTGTTGGCCGATATTTTGCTAGCGACCGAAGCGACTTTGGTGGGGTGATCCGTTACGGCACAAATGGCGGGCTGAAGCCCGCCCTACGGGGCTATGGATTTACGTTCATATAATCTATTTCTTCTTTTAATCTATTTCTTCTTTTCTTGAGTGCATTGGCGTTTGCAGCGTTTCTGTTCACCCATATCTTAAATCGGGTTGTAGAGCGGGTTCACCCCGCCGTGACATAAATGGTGGGCTGAAGCCCACCCTACGAATTGTCGCACATGGATTTGGCTGCTAGGCTGATTTTCAACCTATTGTCAAAACCAATGGGCAATGATCCGATACTTCCGGGGTTCGAACTATGTCAAACTTTGCACCAGCTAACGCGTCATTCACCAACATGTAATCAGCAAATTTTCCAGATTTTTTGTAGGCTGACGTTCGGGTACTTTTGTGACCCCGGCCTGTCACCAAATCCTTTAACCCAAATTCTGCGAACATCTCAAAGGTTTTGCTTTCGGGCAGAATATTAGAATCTCCGCACACGACTACCTTATCCTCTGGCTGGGCGACGGCCTGAACCAATGCGATCAATCGGCTTGCCTGAACAATCCGGTCTTTTGTATCTTGCTTTCCAGACAAGTCCCGCAACCCGTGCATATGGCAGATTGTTACACTGCTTTTACTGTTGAAATCATAAAGCCGCACGGCATGGGCGCTGCGTGATCTGGGATGGGCTCCGTATCCGTTTTCGGAAAATTCTTTATGCACAAAGCCTTGATTTTGGCCGATAATCGGCAGGGATTTATGAACAAACGTTGCCAAGCCCCATTGGGAATCAAACCGTGTCTCATCCTCCCAAAGATCACCTTGTGCGGCAGGGCAGAAAATACCGGCATGATTAGGCAAAACCGCGCAAATATCCGCAAAGAAATTGGCCCTTTGCGGCAACTCAATGCCTTTGTCGCGATAGGTCAACCAAGGAGTGTTCGAGCTTGGCGTATGCACGACCTCTTGCAGGCACAAAACATCAGGTTGTTCGGTTTGCAGATAGGGCAAAAGCTGTCCATGCATTTTGCCGCCCCAGCCGTTCAGGCACATAATTCGCATAGAAAGCCTTTCTTGAAATTTAGCGGCAGGTTAAATTAACGGGATGGTAAAATCAAACTATGCAAGGGTGCGAATGAGGTTTAAATTTTGAATAGATGTGCTAGGCAATACCCATGAAATCTAAGCCAGAACACCGTAACATTCTGATTGGCATTGTGCTGCTGGGCCTGTTCATCCTTGGCATGATCGGCGTCATTGCTGCGACCGGCTGGGAAGAAACACGGCTGCATCTGGCGCGGGTCGGCTGGGCGCAGTTTGGTATTTTGCTGCTGCTGTCACTGGTTAATTATCTGGCGCGGGGGCTGCGCTGGCGGATTTACACACAGGCGCTAAAAATCCCGACAGGGTTTTTACAGGATTTCCGGCATTATCTGGGCGGTTTTGCCCTTACCATCACCCCCGGCCGGATTGGCGAACTGATCCGCCTGCGCTGGATCAACCGCGATACCGGAACACCGCTGGAACGCACTGCGCCGCTGGTGCTGGTGGACCGCGCCGCTGATTTGGTTTCGGTGGCTTTGGTGCTAGCATTGGCCACTGCCTTAACAGCAGGCGGGCTGGCAGGGGCGGTTCCGGTGGTGTTCATCGCCATTGCGGTTGCGATCATGGCCACACAACCGCGATTACTGGTTTGGGCGATCACACGGGGTTGGAAAACGCTGGGACGTTTCCCCAAATTGTTTGGTGGATTGCGTCGCGCTGCTAAGCAATTGCATGTGTTTGCCAAGGCTCCGATTATTTTGCCTGCGCTGCTTTTGGGCGCGGTTGGCTGGTTTGCCGAGGGCTATGCCTTTTATCTGCTGCTTGGCTGGCTGGGCGCAGATATTAACATGTGGATGGCGGTGGCGATATTTCTGTTTGCCATGCTGGGCGGCGGGGCTACGGGCATGCCCGGCGGGCTGGGCGGCGCAGAGGCCGCGCTTATCGGGCTGTTATCCCTGCAAGGCGTGCCACTGGAAATCAGCTTGCCTGCCACAGCGATTATTCGCTTAACAACCCTGTGGTTTGCCATTTTGATTGGCATTGGTGTATTCCCTTTTAATGAGAGATTCGTAAAAAGGGCACCATAATGCGCTGGAAAGAAACAACCTATTCAGGCTGGGGCCGCGCCATCAAAGCCCATGGCGAAGTCGCGCGACCTGAAAAAGTAGCTGCCTTAAACGCAATTATGGCCGACGCCCCTGCTCCGGCGATAGGCAATCGACGGTCTTACGGCGATACTGCCTTAAACAATGGTGGCCAAGCCACCGACATGACCCGTCTGGACCGTTTCTTGAATTTTGACTTTGAGACCGGCTTGCTGGAGGCCGAAGCTGGGGCAACCATCGGTGATATCTTAAATACGTTTGGCCCCAAAGGCTGGATGCCAGCAGTCATTCCGGGCACAGGGTTTGCGACGCTTGGCGGCTGTATCGCCAATGATGTTCATGGCAAAAACCACCAGATAGCAGGCAGCTTTGGCCAGCATGTCGAAAGCATTTTGCTGGTCGGTGCTGCGGGTAAGCCGCAGCGGGTTTCCCTAAAACGAAATGCGCCTTTGTTTCGCGCCACTATTGGTGGCTTGGGACAAACCGGTGTTATTCTGACAGCCCGAATTCGACTGGCTAAATGCAGCGGTGGCACCATGGCTGTGCAGGAACGCCGCATGGCCGATCTCGACAGTTTTATGGACGGGTTTAGCGAATCAAATGCCGCCTATTCGGTTGGCTGGATTGATACCACCGCCAGCGGCGTCAATCTTGGCCGTGGCATTCTTGAAGAAGCAAATATATCTACGGGTGAATTTTCCGCGCCCCGCAAGGTTCGCAGCATACCCTTTAACGCACCGGGCTTTTTAATGAGCAAACCGGTGATAAAGCTGTTTAATAAACTGTATATGCGGCGCATCCCGAGTGATGGCCGTGATCGCGAACGCCCGCTCAATGATTTCTTTTTCCCGCTGGACCGCATTTTGAACTGGAACCGGCTTTATGGCAAACATGGCTTTCACCAGTTTCAATGCGTTTTGCCCCATGATACTGCACGAACGAAATTGACAAAATTGCTCGAAGAAATCAGTAATAGCGGGCTTTGTTCACCTTTGTCGGTGTTAAAACAATTGGGCGCTGGGCGCGGTGGTATGATGTCATTTCCGATGGAAGGCATGACCTTGGCCGTTGATATTGCCAATAAAAGGCAAGCGCCGGCGCTATTGGCAAGATTGAACGACATCGCCCTAAGCGGTAAAGGGCGGGTTTATCTGGCCAAAGATTCCAGCCTTGATCCGGCTTATCTTTCCGGCATGAACCTCGAATTAGCCCATTACCGCGAAACTGTTGCAAAAGCTGACCCCGAGGCGATTTTTGCCACCAGCCAAAGCAGACGGCTAAATCTAAGGGGTGACACATGAGCAACACATGGATTATTCTTGGCGCGACCTCAGCCATTGCCCGGGCTTTTGCGCGTCAACTGGCCATGCGCGGTGACAGCCTGATTCTGGCAGGGCGCGATTTGGCAGAGCTAAAGCTGATCGCCAAAGATTGCAGTTTACGCGGTGCATTGCAGGCCGAGGCCATCGGATTTGACGCCAGAAAGCCTGCCAGTTTTGCCGCTATTATTACAGCGGCTGAGCAAAATTCCGGCATTATAAATGTTGGGGTATTCACTGGCTCAATGCCCGAACAAGCAAAAATTGATGCAGACCCAAGCCTGATTGACGGTGTGATTGCTGATAATTTCATTGGCCCAGTCCGGTTTTTACAGACCATCACACCGCTTTTGGAAGAACGCGGCGGCGGCTGTGTCATTGGCATCGGCTCGGTCGCCGGGGACAGGGGCCGAATTGGCAATTATGTTTATGGCGCGGCCAAAGCCGGTTTTCACACCTATCTTTCGGGCCTTCGCAACCGCCTGACCCGCTCCGGTGGCCATGTTATCACCGTTAAACCGGGGTTTACCGATACCGCGATGACTTGGGGGATAAAAGGGATGTTTTTGGTGGCGTCGCCCGAAAATGTTGCCAAAGACTTGATTAACGCCGTGAAAAAACGTCGGAATGTCATTTATACGCCCTTTTTCTGGCGTTACATCATGCTGATAATCAAAAACATTCCTGAATTTATTTTTAAGAAGCTGTCGATATAGGGCTATTTTCAAGCATTGCTTTGACCCAAACCCGAACGCAGCGAGGCCAAGCCCAAGCGTAGCGCGGGAGAACCCCGTTAGCTGGCGGCGTGAAACAAAAGCACAGCGCCCATAGCAATCAGCACCAATCCTATTGGATCACGCAGGGCAAAAACTATTGGGTCATAATCCATGCAGCCTTGCCAGCCAAGTTGGATCATGCGCGCCAGCCAAACCGCAACCGCAACCCCTGCAAGACGAAGCTCTAGCGGGGTCTGATACAAAACCTGTGCGATTTCGCTATAGGAATATAAGCCAAACACAACAATCGCGCCGACAGCTGCTGTGATTGCAATATTTAGCAAATCACCACGATCCCGTTTTGCATAGCCACGGCCCGGTAATATTTGATCATTTTCGGCTTTGCTTAGCTCCACCAGCCGTTTGACACAGCCCAGCGACAAAAATACCGGAAAAATAAAGACCGCAAGCCAACCCGACATTTCAACGCCCACAGCCAAAGAACCCGCCACCACCCGAAGCGTATAAAGCGCCGCCAGCGCTGTCACATCAACCCAGCGCAACCGTTTTAGAACCAGCGAATACGATAGCGACAATACCATATAAACCGCAACAATCGCCAGCAGCGGCCAACCGTGCAAACCCGAAACAATCAACGCAAACGCAGCCAGCGCGAAACTGGCCAGCATGCCGGTTTGAATGGGAACCGCGCCCGACGCAAAGGGGCGTTTATGTTTGGTTTTATGTTTCCGGTCCGCTGACAGATCAAGCAGATCATTGATGATATAAATTGAGGAAGCCGCCGCAGAAAACGCCACAATGCCCCACAACACCAACATGACACCAGCCAAATCCGTGCGATGCGCCGCCAAAAGCGGCAAGAACAGCAATATATTTTTGACCCATTGATGGGGCCGAAAAGCACGAAGAATATCTTTGGCTCGGGTTGGGGTACCTATGATCTGAACTTCTCGACCGATTTTGGCCAACAACCGGGTTCGAGGCACAACCGCAATGGCCTGATCCGCATTTTTCCAGACCGCTATGTCAGCGCTGGAATCGCCAACATAATCAAATTTCTTAACACCGAACCTTGCCAATAACGCATCGGATTTTCGTGTTGAGGTCAGATTTACACGCCCGTCTGACGCCATAAAGTCATCGCCGAGACCTATGGATTTAGACAGCTCAGCAACCAAAGACCGGTCAGAACCCGAAGCAATAATGACGGTTCTATTGTCGGATTTTGCGGCATCGCACAAGGCAAGAACTTCGGGTCGGACAGGCATTGATGTGACGTCAAGCGCTGCAAGGATTGCCATTTCTTGTTTCAATTTGGCGATATTATGCAGGTTAAAAATTGCGGCCTTAAGACAGGCCAACGGGGTTTTCCCAAGAGCCGCCCAAAAGCACTCAAACAGCATATCTGTTGCCAATAAACTGCCGTCAGCATCAAGAACCAGCGGGTTTTTCTGACCGATACGTTCTTTCATTTGATTTCAAGGCCCATGTTTAAGATGATTCCTTTTACGCCTATAAAACCCTTGTGCTACGAAAAAACAGGTCTTAACCCTGTCTTAATTGCGACTTTTTATTGTAAACAATACCTAATGCTTATTGCAAATACTTATTTAACCTTTTGATTTTACGCGCAAATTCAATACCTTTACCAATAAGTTAATCTGACATCGTTTTGCCACAATTGCCACCGATATTTAAGTCATCCAATTGTCGTCTAATTATCGCAACTGTGATATTTCGGCCATGGCCAGAAGTTTTTATTGGTTGAATTCAGGCTAGTGGGTATACATCTCGGCTTAGGGGTGGAAATAAGTGGTAGCCATTTTTTGGCGTTAATTGAAATAAACTTGTATCCTTGGAGGGAACAAAAATGACTAAACTTCTTAATGTATTCGCAAAAGACGAAGACGGCGCTGTAACTGTTGACTGGGTTGTTCTGACTGCTGCTATCGTTGGCATCGCAATCGCAATCATGGTTGTTATCCGTGGGGCGTTGACCTCAACCGCTGGAGACATCGCGTCGGTTGTTGGAGGTGCATTGATTACCTAATTTAATTTCGGTCTCTTTAGGGGCCGAAATTTAGGTATTCATTGTGTTCCGGATTTTCCGGTAAAAAGTTTCAGGGCGCTGAGTCGCCCTGAAAATCCACTATTGATTTAGTTGTGTAATTGATTTCGGCGGAGGCCAGATAAATGGTAAAAGTTTTGTATATCAAGTTTGTCTCTGATGAAAATGCCGCCGTGACTGTTGACTGGGTTGTTTTGACAGCTTTGATTGTGACGCTAGGCATCGCCGCACTTGCGGTTATTTCGCCAGCCTTAACCAGCACTGCAACCGGAATTGCTTCAACAGTGACCGTTGGCATGCCGCCAGCAAGCTAAACCCAATTTTCACACGATGTTTAACAAAACCGACGGCTGTTATTGTCTTTGGCTCAATTTGCTTTACAAGTAACTGGAATCTTAATTTTGATACGGATACGGATTGATGCGAATTATTTTTCTACTTGTTTTGTTAATTGGAATCGGCATGGCCGGTTATGCCGCATTTATGGTAATGCAGCGCTTCCAAAACTATCAAACTGATTTTGCCCAGCTCGAAAACGAACTTAGGGCCGCAAGACTGGGGCAGGTTGAAACCGAAACCGTTATTGTTGCCAAGTCCAGCCTTCGATTTGGCGCTGAATTGTTGCGCGAAGATGTAACCGAGCTTCAATGGCCAAGAGGCCAGATCCCGCCAAATGTGTTCACAAGTGTCGAAGCGCTGTTTGGATCAGAAACAACGCCTTCACGATACATTTTACGGATTATGGAGCAAGGCGAGCCGATTCTTAACACCAAGGTCACTGAGTTTGGTGAAGATGCAGGCATCAGTTCACGGCTTGCGCCCGGAATGCGCGCTTTTGCTATCAGCGTTAACGTAACCTCAGGCGTTTCTGGGTTTTTGCAGCCCGGTGATCGCGTGGACGTTTACTGGGTTGGTAGCACTACCGGCGAAACCATTACTAAGCTTATTCTTGAAGGTGTTGATCTAATCGCAATTGACCAACAAGATGATGCTGATTTTGGCGGCACTGTGGTTGCTCGAACGGTTACTTTGCAAGTTTCTCCGTTGGTTGTTGCAAAATTGGTACAGGCACAGGCAACCGGCAACCTGACACTGGCCTTGCGCGGTGCTGAGGATGTGGCGGCAACAGGTGAGATCGAGATTGACCAATCCGCGATTATTGTCAATGAAATCATAGAGGTAATAGAAGATCGCATCTGCACAATTCGCACGCGAAATGGTGCAAATGTGGTTGAGGTGGTTATTCCCTGTGTTGAGGAATAAATAGGCTGATTCGCTTAGTTTTCTGCTAAAAATATCTGTTTTTTGCATCAAGACTCTCGCGTAACACATTGATTCTTGCAATTAATATCAACATGACGCATGCTGCCTTTAATTGCGGGCGTTAAATGACCCGTTTCTATTTCAATAGTGATTTTGAGAGGCAGGATCACATGCAATATGCAAACCTAATTAAGGTGGGTCTTTTAGGATTCACCATGACGGCACCGATGGTGACGTCAGCCATTGCGCAAAACGCGGTTTTATCCGTCATGCGTGGCTCCGTATCCAGTCAAATTGGTGTTTCTGTAAACCGCGCAATCATTGTTGAAAGCGACCGGCCATTTGCTGAATTATCAGTGGCCAATCCTGCTATCGCTAATGTTTCCGCGTTATCAGATCGTACCATTTATGTATTGGGGGTCACCCCCGGCGCGACAACTTTGACAATGTTTGACCAAGATGGTCGGTTGATTGCCAATGTTGATGTGCGGGTTACACCCGACGTTGCGGAATTCAAAGATCGGTTGCGGGAAATTCTCCCGAATGAACCGATTGAAGTGCGCACAGCCAATGATGGCATCGTATTGAGCGGTCGCGTTAGCGGCGCGCGCAAAGTTTCCCGAGCAATGGAGCTGGCTGAACGCTATGCGCCGGGCAGGGTTACCAACCTGATGATGGTTGGCGGTTCGCAACAGGTTATGTTGCAGGTCCGGTTTGCGGAAATGAATCGTTCTGTGGCCAAAAGCCTTGGATCTTCGGTATTGTTATCCGACTTAGTGTCCAATGTTCCCGGGGTTACAGTGGGTACCGGTAGTATCGGAGCCGGCTTTGTTGATGGTGGTGGAGCCCCGTTAGTTACATCAGACGCCACGTCAGCCGGTGCCGCAGCAATTAGTTTCGGAATTGGTGGTATCGCGGTTAACGTGTTGATTGAAGCTTTGGAAAACAAGGGTATGGTCCGCACGCTTGCCGAACCAAATATCGTTGCAATTTCAGGCCAAGAAGCAAGATTCCTTGCTGGCGGCGAGTTTCCGATACCGGTCAGCAATGGTGATGGTGATATTACGATCGAGTATCGGCCTTTTGGCGTTCAACTTAACTTTCGCCCTGTCGTGATTGACGAAGATCTTATCAATCTGACACTTGAAACGGTTGTTAGCTCGGTGGATCCGTCTATTTCAGCCGGAATTGGCGGCACGCCGTTGGTGGCCTTCAAGGTTCGACGGGCGGAAACAACCGTAGAAATGCGCGATGGACAAAGCTTTGCAATCGCTGGCTTGCTTCAGGATGATTTTTCCGATGCTTCCGGTCAGGTGCCTTGGCTTGGGGATATTCCAATTCTTGGCGCATTGTTCCGAAGCGCAGAATTCCAGCGTGAACAAACAGAACTGGTGATTATCATCACCCCGCATCTGGTAACGCCAACAACCGGCGAAGCGTTGGCACTGCCAACAGACCGGATTCGCATCCCAACCGAAGCAGAGTTGTTCCTGAATGGCCAACTGGAAGGTGCCGCTGCATTCAGCGATATTTCCAGCCAGGCATTTGGTGGTTCAGCCGGATATGTGATGGAGTAGATCATGAAAACCCTTAATAAAATCGTTGTTATTTCGGCTGCATTTGCCCTTTCAGGGTGCCTTGAAACAGCCGGCACATTGACAAACCAAAGTAGTTTTGCGGCGGCGACCGAACAAAACACCCTGATCCAAACGGGTCAGGGTGGGTCGATCGCCTATCTTCAGAATATTTCCGCGCGTTTTCGCGCTGAAGTGCCTACCATGATCAACTTTGATTTCAACTCGATTGTTCTGGATGGTGAAGCGCAACGCATTTTGCACTTACAAGCCGACTGGATCAGAGCGACCCCGTCAGTCAAGTTCCGCGTTTACGGACACACGGACAAAGTTGGCGGCAACAGCTTTAATCAACGGCTTGGCTTACGCCGCGCCCGGGCAGCGGTCAATTTCCTTGTTGCCCAAGGTGTTCCACGGAATCGGCTGGAGGCATATGCGTCTTTGGGTGAAACCCAGCCTCTGGTAAACACCGAAGATCGTGAGCGCCTTAACCGCAGAACCGTAACGGATGTTGTCGGGTTTGCCCCCGGTGTGAACGCCGCCGATTTTGATGGCAAAGTCGCAGCTAACATTTATGGTGCTTATGTCAATACGGGTGGTGGCGGGGCCGATACGGGTGGTGGGGAGCTGTAAGAAAAACCTGCCCTACAATACCTGTTAATAAAAGCTACAGAAAACGAATATGTATTCAAGCATATTCGTTTTTTGCGTGACCATCGTCTGAATTTATGCGAAACTGTTATCTCGCAGGCAGCCGAAATTTTTCGGCTGCCGCAAATTGTAAATTTTTCTGTTATGGGTCTGTTCGGACTTTGGTGAATTTGGCGCCATTTAGTAAGATGAAATATCGCTAATTTGTAAGAGAAGTTTGTTAAGTGGTTGTTTTTGTTGTATTGGTAGATAATATTTGTCAGTGCGGCAAGAAGTTTTGAGATTTGGGGAATTAACGTGGCACTATTAAAACTTAGAGACCGTGTGATGGAAGCGTATGCAGTAGCCCGTAATGCTGCCAACTTTTCGTTACTTGATTCGGAATTACACGGTGTATTTGGCGAAAATTGGGAAAGCCTGAATTTTGCAGAGGCCGGAGAAATACTCGGCAAAGGCGGTTTGACCGGCAATGAAGTGTTGGTTATTTGCGTCGAATCATCCGACGAAAACAATCTTGATCCGATAGACGCTTATGTTCGCGCTGCAAAACGGCTGAATATGAATGTGGTTCTGATTGCCCGTGATGTCAGCCCGACAGCGTTACACCATCTGTTACAATTAGGCGCAGATGATTTTGCGCCCTACCCCCTGCCCCCAAATGCGCTTAGCAATATTTTTGATGGGCTGCGCAACAAACGTATGCGCCAGGCGGCCGCGCCTGCCAGAACGAAAAATCGTAACGGGCTGATTTTGCCTGTTTATGGTGCGGCTGGCGGCGTTGGCGGGTCAACCTTTGCAGTAAATCTGGCTTGGGAAATGGCGGTGCATACTCGCAAGAAAGATCTAAAAATTGCGCTTGTTGATCTGGATTTCCAGTTTGGCTCTGTTGCTACATTGCTGGACTTGCCACGGCGGGACGCGGTATTTGAATTGCTGACTGATCCCGATACGCTTGACGGGGACACGCTCTCGCAATCCATGACATCGTTTAAATCAAGTTTAGCGGTTTTGTCTTCACCCCCTGAAATTATGCCACTTGATATTGTTGATGCAAAGTTCCTGCAAAAACTGCTGGAATTGCTGCAACAGAAGTATGATTTTGTTGTTATTGACCTGCCCAAGGCCCTGACAGACTGGACAGCAAATGTTCTTAGCATGGCCGAAACCTATTTTACCTTGCTGGAACTGGACATGCGGTCTGCCCAAAATGTAATGCGCTATTTGCGGGTGTTGCGCGCCGAAGACCTTCCGGGCGAAAAAGTCCAATATATCCTAAATCGCGCGCCCGGTTTTACTGATCTTAGTGGCAAAACCCGCATTGGCCGTTTTTCGGACAGTCTGGGAATTGAAGTCAATATCCTGTTGCCTGATGGCGGCAAAGCTGTGACCGCTTCGGGTGACCAAGGTGTGCCGCTGGCGGATTCTTCGCCAAAAAATGCCTTGCGCAAAGAAATTAAGAAAATCGCGACCACATTGGTTGATATGGCGCTGGAAGCACGCGCGGCTGTCAACTAGGGGCTTAATAGAAGGAACGTAACATATGTTTGGACGATTCAAAGCCAAAGACGAAACCTTAGTTCCACCTGAAAAGGTGGCGCCGCTTTCGCTGACGCCCGACGTGATTCAAAAAGCCCGACCAACAGCTGATCGCGAAATAACGGCAGAAGAGCTCGAAAATAGTGTTAAAGACAAAAAGCGAGCTGACCGATTGATGAATCTGCGCATGGATTTGCACAAACGTCTGTTGGAAACCCTTAACCTTGCTGCGATTGAATCCGCCAGTGAGGCTGATTTGCGCCGCGAAATAAGCGCCATCGCCCGTGAAGGCATCCACGAAATGGGTGTGGTGCTGAACGGCACGGAACAAAAACAGTTGATGGCTGACCTGATGGACGAGGTCACCGGCCTTGGCCCGATTGAACCGCTGCTGCGCGACCCAACTATTAACGACATCCTGATAAACGGGCCGTTTCAAGTGTTTGTGGAACGGGCCGGTAAGCTGGAACTCACCTCAATCCGTTTCAAAGATGAACGCCACCTGTTACGCATAATTGACAAAATCGTGTCGGCAGTGGGACGTCGGGTTGACGAAAGCCACCCTTATGTGGATGCGCGGCTAATGGATGGTTCACGGTTTAATGCCATGGTTCCGCCTTGCGCGGTTGATGGCGCGTTGGTTTCCATTCGTAAATTTTCAAAAGACAAGCTATCGATTGACGAACTGATCAGTTTTGGTGCTTTTAACGAAGCCATGGCAACCTATTTGCAAGCCGCAGTGTCGACGCGGCTGAATATTGTGGTTTCTGGCGGCACCGGTTCGGGTAAAACCACCACCCTAAACGCTTTGTCGGGGTTTATCGGGGCCGATGAACGGATTGTAACCATTGAAGACACGGCCGAGCTTCAGCTTCAACAGATCCATGTCGGACGCATGGAAAGCCGCCCCCCCAATGTCGAAGGCAAAGGCGAGGTTTCGCAACGGGATTTGTTGCGCAATGCGTTACGGATGCGCCCAGACCGGATTATCGTTGGCGAAACCCGTGGCGACGAAGTAATTGATATGCTTCAGGCCATGAATACCGGCCATGATGGTTCAATGACCACCATTCACGCCAACACAGCTCGCGATTCCGTTTCTCGTATGGAAAACATGATTTCGATGTCGGGCATTGATATGCCACTAAAGGCGATGCGCGGACAGATTTCATCAGCTGTTAACTTGATCGTTCAGGTTAGCCGCTTAACTGACGGCTCTCGGCGAATGGTTTCGATTACCGAAGTAACCGGTATGGAAGGTGACGTTATCTCTATGCAGGAAATTTTCAAATTTGAACAAATGGGCATTGACGAAGACGGTAAAATCAGAGGCAGGTTCGCGCCAAGCGGTTTGCGATCTTTCTATACTGAACGGTTTCGCCAATGGGGTTATCACTTGCCGAGCAGCCTTTATGCGGAAGCTACGGTTTATACTGACGGCGATGGAGGTTAATAAATGGGTGTTGAGCCACTAATCTATGCAGCGATATTTATTGCTGTTTTCTTTCTAATCGAAGGCATATATCTGGCGGTCTTTGGCAAATCTGTGCGCCTTGAATCCCGGGTTAACCGACGGCTGCAATTGCTTGAAAAAGGCGAAACCCGCGAAAGCGTGATGGAAACCTTGCGCAAGGAACGCGAGCAACACAAAGAATCCCGTGGTATTCCGATTTTAGGATTGATGGCCAAAAAAGCCGCCGTTGCCAATATCGCCTTTTCGCCAACCGCTTTGATCGGCATGATGGCTTTTCTAATCGTCGCGGTTTTCATTGCGCTGACTTTTGCCACCCAGTCCGGTATTGTCATGCGCATTATTGTCTCGCTGGGCATGGGCGTTGGCTCGGTCTATATGTGGTTGAATTCAAAAGCAAAAAAGAGAATGGACCTGTTTCAGGAGCAGTTGCCTGACGCGGTGGAACTGATGGTGCGTTCCTTGCGGGTTGGCCATCCGTTTGCCAGTGCGGTCAATATTGTGGCGCAGGAAATGCCCGACCCTGTCGGGACAGAATTTGGCATATTGGTGGACGAAAATAACTTTGGTGCCGAGATTGTTGATTCTCTTAACAAAATGACCGAACGGGTGGATGTTCAGGATTTGCGGTTTTTGTCAGTGGCCGTGGCCATCCAAACCCAATCCGGTGGTAATCTTGCTGAAATTCTGGAAGGTTTGGCCAAAGTTATTCGGGCGCGCTTTCGTCTGTTTCGTCGGGTTGCCGCGATTACCGCAGAGGCCAAATGGTCCGGTTGGTTCTTGTCGTTTTTTCCGGTCGCCGCCATTATTGCGATCAATGTTTTACAACCGAATTATTATGATAAAATTGAAACATCGCCGGTTTTCATACCGCTGGCGATTACCGTATTTGTCTTGTTGATCATCAATGTCATATTTATGCGCATGATGGTTGATATCAAAGTTTAACCAGCCAAAAGAGGCCAAAAATGTCCGCAATGCTTGAATTTATTACCGCTGCTTTCGGCCCGGCAGGGCCTTTGGTTATTGCTGGCGTGTTCGGATTAATTCTTATTCTGGTATCCCTGCCGTTGCTTTTGAAAAAAAGCGCCAATCCTTTTGAAAAGCTCGATGGCAAAGGCAGTGGTGGATTTACGCGCGCATCCAGTGACACCGATGTCGGGGCCCGGATCAATTTACGCTATGACAGCGGCGGCATTAACCTCGCAAAATTTGACGCATATCTGACACCAAAAGATGAAAAAGAGTTTTCAGAAGCCGCGCTAAAACTAACCCAAGCCGGATACCGTTCACGCTCAGCTGTGGGGAATTTTAACTTTTTAAAAATGATCCTCGGGGTTGGTTTCATTTTTATCGGCGTTCTTTTTATGTTTCTTGGCGGTGGGCAACCGACGACAGTCTCGATCGCGCTTTATGTTTTGCTGCCCGGTGCTGTGGGGTATTACCTGCCCAGCTATTGGGTGGAAAGGCGCCGCCAAACCCGTCAGGAGGAAATCGAAAACGGGTTTCCCGATTCGCTGGATTTGATGCTGGTTTGCGTTGAAGCTGGGCAATCGCTCGATCAGTCTATTTTGCGGGTTTCTGGCGAAATAAAACGGTCAAATATACCGCTTTCGGAAGAATTTGAAATTGTTGCCAATGAAATGCGCGCCGGCAAAGACCGTGTGACGGTTTTGAAAGACATGGCAGTGCGCTGTGGTGTCAACGACATCAGTTCGTTTGTGACCGTGCTGGTGCAATCGGCCAAGTTCGGCACCTCGATCAGCGATGCTTTGCGGGTCTATGCTGAAGAAATGCGTGATAAACGGGTAATGCGCGCCGAAGAAAAAGCCAATAAATTGCCAACCAAAATGACTTTGGGAACCATGATGTTTACGGTCCCGCCTTTGTTGATCGTGATGGTTGGCCCCTCAGTCTATGATATTATCATTGCTTTTGGCGTTGGCCAATAAGTGAAATCCATGATCCGCATCGCGGTTTTGTTTCTGGTATTGGCAGGCTGCGAAATCACCCAAACCACCCGATTGGACGCAGACCGTGTTGGCCTGCCGGCCCCCTCTGGCACGGTTCAAATTCAGGAAGCAGTTGACGGTTTGATTGTTGGCCACCGGCTTATGGCCGGCGGAGAATTTGAACTGGCCCTGTCGGCCTATACCCGCGCCATCGAATCCCAAGGCCTGACATCTGATGTGCTAAGCGCCATTGGCTCTGCCAATTTGCGGCTGGGCCGGTTGGGTCAGGCCGAACAATTTCTGACAACCGCTGTGGAACGCGACCCTGAATTTGTGCCAGCATGGAATAATCTGGGTGTAGTGCAAATCAACCGCGGTAATCCGATTGGCGCACGTGCTAGTTTTGAGCGCGCTTTTGCGCTTGATAACGGCGATTCCGACCAAATCCGCAGCAATCTTATCCTTGCTATCGAGCTAAGTAGTCAAATTTCGGCGGAAAACCCCGAAGAAACAGATTTCTTACTAGTCCGACGGGGCAATGGGCGTTACTTGTTACTTGGGCAAAACTAAAAAAATAGGGTTTATTATGGGCAAAAGATATACAAGATCGGCGCTAGCCATAGTGGCTCTTTCACTTGGGCTGACCGCATGTGGTGAGATTACCGACGAGGACCGGCAATTTGATGGCGAGCTTAGTGTCCTTGATGCCGCCGATATGAATGACATCATGTTGAATTTTGCAGACCCTGACGAAGCGGTTATCTTTTTTGAAACTTCGCTTAACAATGAACCAGACCGGCTGGATCTAAGGCGCGGTTTGGCAAAATCTCTGATGAACGCGCGGCGTCACGCTGAGGCGGTTCTGGTCTATGAACAAATTGATGCCGCTGGTCTGGCCAGCAATGAAGACAGGCTGGATATGACCGATGCCTATATTCGTGGTGGCGGCTGGGACGAAGCCCAAGCGCAGTTAAACATCATTCCGCCAACCTATGAAACTTATGACCGGTATCGCCTCGAAGCCATTGTTGCGGATAACAACAAACAATGGGAAAAGGCAGACAGCTTTTATGACATTGCCCGAGGCCTGACGACCAGCCCTGCCGCTGTTTTGAACAACTGGGGTTTTTCAAAGCGCATTCGCGGCAATTTTCAGGCAGCGTCGGAATTATTTCGCGAATCTTTACGCAATGACCCGACACTTTTTGCTGCCAAAGCCAATCTTGTAAGCGTGCGGGCATTAGAGGGTAATTACCGTTTGCCGGTTATCCCGATGAACGAGCCCGAACGTGCGGTCCTACTATTTGAAATTGCACGGATTGCCATTAACCGCCGCGATTGTGATGTCGCGGCTGGGCTGTTGCAGGAGGCCATCGACACCCATCCACAGCATTTTGAGGCAGCGGTTGCCGCGCTCGAAGCTTTGAACAATACCGCGTGCAGCTAGGGATGACGGCTTCAATCGTATTATTTGTGGTGACGGCCCCGTTCTGCCTTTGGGCCGCATGGAGCGACCTGAAGTTTCTAAAAATCCCAAACATGCTGTCGATTCTGCTGGCGTTGAGTTTTGTTATTGTTGGCGTGCTTGTATTACCGATTGAGGAATATCTTTGGCGGCTATTGGTTGGTGTTGCAGCTTTTACAATCGGCTTTCTGATTTACACAACCGGCACCATTGGCGGCGGCGACATCAAATTTATCGCGGCGATGCTGCCATTTGTTGCAATAACTGACCTGCTTGCTTTTGCGTTCCTGATTTCGATCATGTCGCTCGCCGGTGTCGCCAGCCACAAACTGGTGGGCAAACTAAAGCTGGCACCTGACGGGTGGAAATCATGGAATTCGGGGCGGAAATTTCCGTTTGGATTTTCGCTTGCCGGGGCGCTTGTTTATTATGGGGCTTTTAACATTTTTAAGGCGCTCTGATAATTTTATACAGGTCCAACAGCGACGATCCATAAACAGCTTCCAATGCCCAGCCGGTTTCCAGCATATTTTTCACCATGCTTTCGCGGGAATTGGGCCGCAAAGCACAGCGAGGCACCAGAAAATATTCTGCGGCTTCAAAACCTGCTGTGTCGTTGTAATACCAGACCGGCCCGCCCTTGACCCTTGCGGTATCCCCCATTAACCAGACGATATTCAAAACATCAGCAATCAATACTTGTTTGCCTGACAGGTCTGCCTTTGCCTCAAGTTCCTGAGCGATCGCACTTACATAGGCAATATAACCGCCCTCAATCTGGCAAGCCAGTAATTCAGTTCCGTTAATTTGAATTGGCGCTGTTTCATCCGGCTCACTCTGGTCGATAAATCCGATGGTTTGACCGCTCACCAAGACCCGTTGTTCGGGCATCCACAAATCTGCCAAATTTTCAGGCAGCGGAATTTTTGCGGCGTTTTCAAAACTGGCAAATGCGGATCGGGGTGTTGAACCCAGTAAAGAAGCAAAAGAAGGCACCGCAGCGGTTGCCGCAATTGTGGTTAGCACAATACCCAACTGTCGCGCGGGCATTCCTAAAAAAGGCTTGCGATTCGGGCCGGGCAAATTTGCAGCAATGTAAAATATGACAAAAAACAGCCATTTTGGATCGTTACCCCAGTTTTGATAGGTGATATAAATGAAAACCGGAGTCAGGATAAGCATCACCAACCCTTGGTGCATTCGGCCGGTTTTTCGAAAAAATATCGCTGATCCCAACAATACAAAGGTTGCAGATAACATTGATGGGTCAGACAAGACGCCCGATATATCCAACCCCGGAAAATCCCGCCCAGCAGTTCCCGACGCAACGGTCAGCAAATCATCTGCATAAGCCAAAATGAAATCGATGCCCAGAACCAGCACCACAATACCGCCGACCAACGCGCCTGTCACGATGCTCAGAACCGCCAGTCGATACTGTTTTTTCGCAAGCATAATCACAATAACCGCCGGAACCAGCGGCACAAAAAACGACATTTTGGTCAAGGCCAGCATCGCCATGCCCAAACCAATTATCAGCGGATCAACCCATCGGCTGGCACGGCCGGCGTTGGCGCGAAACAACAAGGTTGCAAGAATAATAAACGTAACCGCCCAAGCCCAGCGGTTGTAATACATCGAAAACCCTATCTGGGATGAACCGTCGCCATGCACCATTGCGGTGGTTAAAACAATGATCATCGCCCCAAATAAATAGGCCATTCGCGGCGTAAACCGGCTGGTGCCAAGCCACCATGTTGCTGGTAATAAAACCAAACAGACCAACAAGTTAGCCAATATAGCCGCTTGGCCTGCCGCGCTGCCAAGTTTCAGAAATAATGCAAATGGCGCAAACCCCAAAATGCCGATCGGGGTCATAAAGTCAAGATGGGGCATTTCGCCCTCGGCCATGCGAATACCGGCATCTATCATATGCAGCAGGTCACCTTCATGGGCGGAAATCAATATTCTGGATGGCCACAGGGTCAAAGCGGCCTCAATTGCAGTTAAAACTAGCAAAAAGACGCCAAATCGGATGGAATGCTTGGTTAGAATTATGCTGCTCCCGGTAGAATTTCTTTGTTAAACCTTTATAAGACAATTGAACGGAATAAAAAGCCCGTGAATGCTGTGCTTTGCTTGCCAGTCAGGCCAGAGGTGGATTAAACTGTAACCTGCTTGAAACCCAGTAAAGGAATGCCGGATATGAATAAGCAAATCGTTGAAATCCGCGTCCCAAAAGCGCCCTCGCGTCTGGGTGAACTTGGTATAAACACCACGCTTTTGCGCGAGATACTGCTTAAGACCATGTTGCGCCGTAATCTTGACAATGTGATGACCATCGCGGATTCGCTTAAGGTTTCGGTGCCCATCACACAAGAACTGTTGGAAATCACCCGCGATTATAAACAGATCGAAACCCTTGGCACCTCGCGGCACGAAGACCCGAAAAACCTGCGCTATGCCCTAACCCAGACCGGCCGGCAAACTGCGCTGGATGCTTTGTCACAATCCGAATATTTTGGCGCGGTGCCGGTGCCGCTCGAAGATTACAAAAAACAAACAGAGCGTCAATCAGTGCGCAATGCCACTGTTTCGCGGGCCGATTTATCGGCGGCAATGGCCCATCTGATAATTAACGACAATATGTTTTCAAAACTGGGTCCGGCAGTCAACTCACCGCGTTCGGTTTTGATGTTCGGACCACCGGGCAATGGCAAATCGTCTATCGCCGACAGTATCCGCAGCGCCTATACCGACCATATATATGTGCCGGAATTTGTTGAATATGCCGGCAATGTCATTTCGTTATTTGACCCGTTAATCCATGAGCGTATCGCAGACGATGCTCAGGATCCGAAAAAATTGCGGCTTGCCAATAACAATCACGACCCGCGCTATATCAAATGTCATCGCCCCACCGTGATTACTGGCGGTGAATTGACGCTCGATATGCTGGACCTGAATTTTAATCCGGTTTCCAAGACCTATCAGGCACCCTTGCAAATGAAATCATCCGGCGGCGTGTTTATTGTTGACGATCTGGGCCGACAAAAAGAACCACCCCAAACTTTGATCAACCGCTGGATTGTGCCAATGGAAGAAGGGTTTGACATTTTAACCCTGCAATCTGGGCAAAAATTTATCGTGCCCTTTGATACCAAGGTGATGTTTTCGACCAACTTTGCGCCTGCCAACATATTTGATGCCGCAGCCCTGCGCCGGATTTATTATAAAATATACATCGGCAACCCAGAGCAACAAGATTTTATCAAAATATTTTTGAAAACAGCAGAACGCTATCCGATGAAAATGGACGAAGATGTGCTGACCCATCTGCTGCAAAATAAATTTCCCACAGTTGATAACCAGTTTGCGGCCTTCCAGCCTGGATTTTTGATGGAACATATGATGGCTGCTTGCCGGTTTGAAAAGCTCAAGCCCCATATGTCCATCAAACTGGTCGATGACGCTTGGGAGCATTTATTTCTGCAAAATGGCTGACAAAATCGGACTGGCAGGCTGTGGTCGCATGGGCTTGCCGATGTTGCGGGCATTACGCGCTGCCGGTTTTGATGCCACTGGGTTTGACATTCGCGCCGTCTCAGAATTTGCCAATGACCAATCCTTTATGGTTTTTGATCCGCGCGCTTTTGCTACACCGTTAAAATATCTGTTTACGGTGGTGCGAGATATTGATCAAACCGGTGCTTTGCTTTTTGATGATCAAGCGATTGTGGCCTATGCGGATGGTCTAAGCCATTTGGTCATTTGTTCAACGGTCTCACCCAATTACATTGCCGTTCTGCGAAAGCGCCTGCCAGCGCATATCACGTTGATTGATGCGCCAATGTCAGGCGCTGCAATTGCAGCTAGCGAAGCGCGTTTGTCTTTTATGCTGGGCGGCAATGACACCGATATTGCGCCAGTGTTACCGATGATCAATGCCATGGCGGCGCATATCCACCGAATGGGACCATTGGGGGCAGGCATGGCTGCCAAAGTGTTGAATAATCTGGTTGCAGCCAGTTCTACCGCGACCACCCGCTTGGCGCTTGACTGGGCAGAAGAATTTGGATTGGAGCAACAAAAAATGCTGGACTTGATGCATGTTTCATCAGGGCAAACGTGGTTTGGCTCGGGGTTTCAAAACATCGAGTTTTCTCGCGACGGGTTTGCGCCAGACAACACGCTTTCAATTCTTGAGAAAGACGTCAAAAGCGCGTTAGATGCTGCGCCCAAAGGCGCGGATACAAGCCTGCCCCGCGCCCTTATTGACGCAATCCGGTCTTTGCGAAAGATTGATTAAGCCGTCAAGCCAACTGGCTCTTTCAAGCCATTGGCGCGACAACAAGCGGTCACAGTATTGGCAAGCAAGCAAGCAATAGTCATCGGGCCAACCCCGCCTGGCACAGGGGTTATGGCCCCGGCAACTGCCGCCGCGCTGTCAAAATCTACATCGCCAACCAGCCGCATTTTACCCTCACCGCGCTCCGGTGCGGGAATGCGGTTGATGCCAACATCAATCACGGTGGCACCCGGTTTTACCCAATCTCCGGTTATCATTTGGGGCCGCCCAACCGCTGCCACCAGAATATCTGCTGACTGGCAGAGGGTTTCGATATTTTTAGTGCGCGAATGAGCGATAGTCACCGTGCAGCTGTCTTTTAACAAAAGCGCCGCCATCGGTTTGCCAACAATGTTTGAGCGGCCAACCACCACCGCATTCATGCCTGATAATGACCCGTGGCGTTCGCGCAGCATCATCAAACAGCCAAGCGGCGTGCAAGGCACCATGGATTTTTGACCGGTCGCCAACAGCCCGACATTAGAGATATGAAACCCGTCCACGTCTTTGGCGGGTGAAATGGCGTTGAGAACTTTTTCACTGTCGATATGGTCCGGCACTGGCAATTGACACAGAATTCCATGCACGGCGGGGTCGTTGTTTAGCTGGTTGATCAAGGCCAGAACCTCGGCCTCGGGCGTGTCTGCGGGCAGTTTATGTTCATAGGAATTCATGCCGCATTCAAGGGTTTGTTTGCCTTTGTTGCGCACATAAACTTCGCTGGCTGGGTCTTCGCCTACCAACACAACCGCCAGTCCGGGAGTGATGTTGTGTTCCGTTTTTAGCCCTGCGACATGGGCCGCAACTTTTTCACGAACCGTTGCCGCAAAGGCTTTGCCGTCGATAATATCTGCGCTCATCAAAACAACCCTTCGATTTCGCCAGCGTCATTCAGCATAATCGCCTCAGCGGCCGGTTTTCGTGGCAATCCGGGCATGGTCATTATTTCACCGCAGACCACAACAACAAAGCCAGCACCGGCTGACAGGCGGACCTCCCGAATTGGCACGGAATGGCCGGTGGGCGCGCCGCGCAAATCGGGGTCGGTTGAAAAGCTGTATTGGGTTTTGGCCATGCAAACCGGCAAATGGCCAAAACCGGCCTCCTCCCATGCCCGTAATTGCGCGCGGATTTTTTTGTCGGCCATGACCTCGTCGGCGCGGTAAATACGCTTGGCAACTGTTTCGATCTTATCAAACAGGCTCATATCATCGGGATAAAGCGGTGCAAATTGTGCCACATCTGCGTCGGCTATTTCCGCAACGCGGGTGGCCAGTTCTTTGGTTCCTTTTGATCCGTCTGCCCAATGGGTGCATAGAATTGCCTCAGAACCTTGGCCCTCGGCATAGTCTTTCACGGCTGCAACCTCAGCGTCGGTATCGGTAACAAAATGGTTGATCGCCACCACCACCGGCACGCCAAAGGATTTGAGGTT